>JAKROC010000226.1 GCA_024509075.1 Endozoicomonas sp. | reverse complement strand
CAAGCTTTGAGCTGAACCGATAAAAAAATATATATGACTTGACTCATCAGAGGGAAATCCGTTTAATACGCATCGCACATGGTTTGCATGCATTGCCTGGGTAGCTCAGTTGGTAGAGCAGCGGACTGAAAATCCGCGTGTCGGTGGTTCGATTCCGCCCCCAGGCACCATCCATATTCTTGCAAATTTCAGCCTGGGTAGCTCAGTTGGTAGAGCAGCGGACTGAAAATCCGCGTGCCGGTGGTTCGATTCCACCCCTAGGCACCATCTTGAAAATTCTGGATAGTATCCGGAGTTTTTTTGTTCCTCTCCGAGAAAGCTATCATACTATTCTCTGGTTCGGTGCCAGGTGCCTTTTAAACGTCAGTTGACGTTATTTCCAGCAGAGCCGTCAGATAATTCTCGTTATCCAGCAAGTAGAGTTCATGCAGCAGCGCCAGTACATCGTTAGCTGCTTCAAACACTTGACGATAGCGTTGATCCTGCCAGAGTTGCTCAAATGGGAACAGAGTGGGCAGTATGGTGATATCCAGCATGCAGAAGCCGGACGATGTGGGTATATTTTCACTACTGTTGATATCTGCTACCACCTGTCGGTGTGCGACGGCGAGCCGACGAATCCGTGTTTGTACAATAAAATGCCTGACCGATATTTCCTGCGTATACGCTTTTCGCGCAGATAATGAACAATTTCCCTCAGCACCTGCTGTCTCTTTGTAACTGAACGTCTTTAGCAGCTTGTCTAATTGATGATAAAGAGCGTAAAGGCGGGCAAACTTGCTCTCAGCGTTATCCAGGAAAGCAAACACAGCTTTTTGCGACTCGGTGAGCGGAACAGGAAGTTTCACCAGCAAAGATCTATAGGCTTGCACTGCCTGACTCAGTTTTGATGATGTATACAGTTGCTGAAACTCCGTGTTTGATTGCCGCATCGTCTGGCTGTAACGGCTAATAGCTTCCGAGAGAAGGCTGATGGCACCAACAAGATCGCCACCTGTCATGTTTATTTTTTGCTTATGAATAATTTCAGTCATCTTCTGGTGGGAAATAATCAATGATGACCGCTGGTTTTGTGGATTGACTATACAAAGCCGGGTGTAAATACACGGCGAATATTGTGATTTCGTGTTAAAGACATTGGCTACGTAGTAAAGCTTGCAATCCAGAGTCATTCCCCGGGCATCCAGAGCCTCCACCAGGGGGGCACCGCGATACAAACGATAAGCACAGTCAATTTCGTGCAGGTTCTTTTTGCCGAGGTAATACTCGGCTTCCTGCCAGGCGGTAAGGAGTTCTGGTTGTTTAGTACTATGATAAGTTACTCGATTGGAATTAAAGACAGTGCTTCTGTGGCAGTATGAGCAAGATACAGACTCATAAGGTTGTGGTGTCTGGCCTTTAGTCAATCCCTGATGGTAACCGGAATAGTAAACGCCTTCAGTAATGTAGCGTTTGATTTGTGCAGGGTGGCTCAATAACAGATTGCACAGTGGTGATTCAGCGCTGTTGGCTGTGAACGTTTCCTGCCGCTCGTTGAGTGTGTTAGGCAAAGAGCATTGTGCCAGGCAGTCATGCTTTTCAATAAAATGAGATTCGACGTTTTGTACCATCTTCGCAGTTATGCCAAGATTTATCGCCTCTTTCGTTGCCTGGTGGTGGCTGTGCAGTGGCCAAATGCCACGGTTGATCAGTTGCCGGGTTGTACTTTCATCCAATTCATGTGGCTTGCCGTTTTCTTCGTCGACGATATAGAGGCGCTCATTGGCCGCAACCGGGATTATGGTATAGCCTGGCGACGCAACGCATGAAATGAGAAAAAAAGCTGGAACATTGCTGACAAGTCGCGACTTCAGGTACTTGCCGTGAAGACCCGTTTCCTCGGCATTGATGATCGAATACGACTTCTGGTGAGTGATGGAATTGCTCATCTCGTCGCTGGCATGACAGCGGGGGTTGCTCGACAGCAATGGCCCCTTGGTGAACCAACGATGATGCTGGGGAATCAGTCTGATATCCATTGTCTTGCCGTCTGGTCACTATCTAGCCGACAAAATAGTATTTATGGGAAATTATGCCAGATTTTTTGTTTGGCTTTTTCTGGCTCTTAACGATTGTCTTCGGTGTAACCCTCGGGCATATCAACAGTCTCGTTGGCGAAGTAGCGATCCATCTGCTCAAGCAGGTACTGGCGGGTTGCCGGCTCCAGCAGGTTCAGCCGCTTCTCATTAATCAGGCGGGTCTGGTGTGCCTGCCACGCAGTCCACGCTTCCTGGCAAATATGGTCGTAGAGCCACTGTCCCTTAGCCCCGGGCAACGGTGGCATGGCCAGCCCTTCTGCTTCTTTGTCGAGTTTTACACAATGCACCATTCTGGCCATGTTGTTCTCACTGTTTCCGTTTTGGTTGACTTGGTAATCTTAACGGGAAACAACCCGGATAGAAATTATCTTGCAGGCAGCGATTCAAGATGAACAGCTAACCTCAAGTTTTTTGCCCCAGGAGGGTGGTTCATTGGCGTAGTGCTCAAAGCCGGGATGCTCAGTAAATGGTGCTGTCAGGACGGTCATCAGGTTGTCAATTTCCTGAAAGTTGCCCTGTTCTGCCTGGGTGATCGCTTGTTGAGCCAGATAATTTCTCAGGATGAATTTTGGGTTGACCTGTTTCATGCGTTGCTGGCGCGTCGGGTCATCGATTGGGTTTTGCCTGAGTCGTTCCTGGTAGTTGTTAAGCCATGCTGTGAGGTTGCCGGCTTGCTGGTGCAGGGCTGCGCAGGCCGAATCTGACGGGTAGTCGCAGAGTGTGCGAAAGAACAGAGTGTAGTCGCAGTGACTGTCGTGTAATAGTTGCAATAGCTCCTGAATCCACTCTGAGTCATTTGGGTGTTGTTCGATCAGGCCGATTTTGTCGAGCATCAGGCGGAGATAAGTTTGGGTGTAAATCGTCGGGTAGTTCTCCAATGCCTGCTGAATGACCCTTGTATCACTAAACAGTGGCGTCAGTGCCTGAGCCAGCTTGCCACAGTTCCAGTAACCAATCTCAGGTTGCTGGCTAAATGCATAGCGACCGTAATTGTCTGAGTGGTTGCAAATGTGATGCCAGTCGAAATTGTCCATAAAACCATATGGGCCGTAATCAAAGGTGTCACCGATAATGCTCATGTTGTCGGTGTTCATAACGCCATGGGCAAAGCCGACTGCCTGCCATCTGGCAATCAGTGTTGCTGTACGACGGATGACTTCAGTAAAAAAGCCAAGGTAAAAGGCGTCGGTGCCAGGCTCAGCAGAGGTCAAATCAGTAAAGTTTTGCCAAATGGTGTAATCAGCCAGTTCCCGCAGAGAATTGAAACGGTTTTTTGCTTTTTCGTTATGTGCCGAGAAATAGAAATATTCAAAATGGCCAAAGCGGATGTGACTTTGGGCAACGCGCAGCAATGTTGAGCCGGCTTCAAGAGTTTCTCTTTGCACAGGAGTATCACTGGTGGTCACGCATAACGCCCGAGTCGTGGGAATGCCGAGATGATGCATTGCCTCGCTGGCCAGAAATTCGCGGATGCACGAACGCAGCACAGCTCTGCCATCGCCAAAACGGGAGTAAGGGGTTGGTCCGGCACCTTTGAGATACAGATCCCACTTCTCCTGGCGAGCGTTGACCCACTCGCCCAGCAACAGCCCCCGTCCGTCCCCCAGGCGGGGGTTGTAGTTACCAAACTGGTGTCCAGAATAGACCATAGCCAGTGGTTGTGAACCGGGCCACAGGGTTTGTCCGGAGCAAATCTCTGTCAGAGCTGTCTTGGTGGCAGGGGTGTTTGGCAGGTCGATCAGGGTACAGGTGGCGGGGCTGATGGTGACCAGTCGTGGGTTTTTCAGGGGTACTGGCCCTTGTCGGGTATAAAAATTTTGCGAAAGTTGCAGGTAGGTGTTGTTGAAGTGGCCTGCCCAAGTGTTAGTCATCATGCTGAGGTGTTTGCAGTCGCGTGGATGAGTATTTTCAGACATCGTTCCCGAGTCCAAACGCAGGGATGAAAATCTTTGATTAACAATTAACTAAAGATGCTTACTGTCCTCCAGACGTTGTGTTATCACTCGATCTATACCCGTCGCCTTTCAAGTTGCTACTTTGCTGGCTGCATTTATGCCCTTCAGGGTATTCGCTCGGCAACTGCTCCATGCGTTGCTCTACCTCCTGC
>JAKROC010000225.1 GCA_024509075.1 Endozoicomonas sp. | reverse complement strand
CGCCGACAGTTCATGAACCGCATCAACAAAAACCCTCACCTTGCGCGGGTCAACATACTGATGAACGCCGTGGCCAAGATTAAAAACATGGCCACGGCCTGAACCGAAACTGGCCAGAATCGCTGCAACTTCGTGACGGATGCGTTCCGGTGAGGCGTACAACACCGAAGGGTCCATATTGCCCTGTAAAGCCACCCGCGCCCCCACCCTCTGGCGTGCTTCGCCGATATCAATCGTCCAGTCCAACCCCAGCGCGTCCGCGCCGCTATTGGCCATCGCCTCAAGCCACTGCCCACCATTTTTGGTGAACAGAATAACCGGCACCCGCCTGCCTTCATTCTCTTTGGTCAGACCATCAACGATTTTCGCCATATAGTGCAGGGAAAAATCCCGGTAGTTAGCTGGGCTGAGCACGCCCCCCCAGGTATCAAAAATCTGCACCACCTGAGCACCGACAGCAATCTGAGCATTCAGATAAAGAGTGACCGACTCAGTGAGCACGCCCAGCAAACGGTGCAACAGTTCCGGCTGGTCAAACATCATGGCCTTAGTGCGGCGAAAGTCTTTACTACTCCCCCCTTCGACCATGTAAGTAGCCAGCGTCCAGGGACTACCGGCAAAACCAATCAACGGCACCGCACCATTTAACTCGCGGCGAATGGCGCTGACAGCATCCATCACATACCCCAAGTCTTGCTGAGGGTGCGGCACCTTCAGTACAGCCACATCGGCAGCGCAACGGATCGGTTTTCGGAACTTCGGGCCTTCCCCGCTCTCAAAGTAGAGCCCAAGGCCCATGGCATCGGGAATGGTCAGAATATCGGAAAACAGGATAGCGGCATCAAGAGCGTAACGGTTCAATGGTTGCAAAGTGACCTCGCAGGCCAGCTCAGGATTCTGGCATAATGCCATGAAGTCGCCCGCCTTCGCCCTGGTTGCCTGATACTCAGGCAGATAACGCCCAGCCTGTCGCATCATCCAGACTGGTGTCGCATCTACAGTCTGGCATTGCAACGCACGCAGCAGCCGATCATTTTTCAGTGGCGTCATGATTGCCTCACAAAATAGTCAAGAATGCTCTCGACCGAGCACCAACAACTGCTGTCCTTTCAGGTCAATGACATCATCACAGACCAAGCCAAGTTTACGATGAATATTACCAATCAAGAACATGTCTGATCCTGATGTATTACAGAATCAGATACATTGACCTTCAGCAAATTTGTGACAAGAAGAATCCCGCTGCGTTGAAGCCTGCATCAGGAACAGAAGCTTTCAAAGCAGTCACGCAGATTCTGCTGATTAAATGTGTCACAGATCATGGCACTGCCGATGGATTTCAGCAGCACCACACGCAACTGGCCATTGAGTGTTTTTTTATCCACCGCCATCAGCCGGGCAAAATCATCCGGACCGATATTGGCAGGAGGAGTCACTGGCAGGTTGACCCTGACCAGCAGATCAACCAATTGATTCACATCGCTATTGGCGATAAATCCTTCGCGCCGGGACAGATCAGCAGCCATAACCATACCCACAGCAACCGCTTCACCGTGCAGCCATGATCCGTAACCGGTATGGGTTTCAATGGCGTGACCAAAAGTATGGCCAAAATTAAGCAGCGCCCGCTGGCCAGACTCGGTTTCATCGGCTTCAACAATTCTGGCCTTGTTCTGACATGAGCGGTGGATCGCGCAGGCGATCGCCTCAGGATCACGTTGAGTCAGGCGCTCAATATTTGTCAGCAGCCACTGGTAAAACGAAGGATCACCAATCAGTCCGTACTTGATCACTTCCGCCAATCCCGCCGCCAACTCCCGATCAGCCAGGGTATCCAGTGTTGCAGTGTCAATAACCACAACATTAGGCTGATAAAAAGCGCCAATCATATTTTTGCCCAGCGTGTGGTTGACGCCGGTTTTCCCCCCCACAGATGAGTCCACTTGGGCCAGCAATGTGGTCGGTATCTGGATAAAATCAACGCCCCGCTGATAGCAAGCTGCAGCAAAACCGGCCATATCACCAATAACACCTCCCCCCAATGCCACTAGCGTGGTTTGTCGACCGTGGCGCTGGCGCAGCAGTTGATCGAATATCTGGTTCAGGGTGGTAAGGTTTTTATACTGTTCACCATCAGGCAAAGTAATGATGGTAACGTCGTGGCCAGCCAGAACCATCTGGATGAGTTGCAGGTAGTGGGCGGCAACGGTGGCGTTGGTAACGATGGCTACCTGGCGGCCTTTGATCCAGGGCAGAAAACAGTCCGATTCACTGAGCAATCCTGTGCCAATAAAAATGGGGTAACTGCGCTCGGCAAGATCCACCTTGAGTTCCAGCATGGCAGTGCTCCTGATTATTTACCAGCAGCCTGGATGATGCTCCTGATCACCTGGCGTGGTGACATGGCGGCTGTATCAAGGATGAGATCAGCAATGGCGCGGTATAATGGATCGCGCTCTTGCAACAAACGATTAAGAACTAACTCGCGATCAGGGCGTTGTAGCAGAGGTCGTCGTTTGTCTTTCTCCGTTCGTTGCAGTTGGATAGCAACAGGGGTGCGCAAATAGACAACAAAACCGTGGGTGCTCAGATGACGGCGATTTTCCGCCCGGCCGACGGCACCACCACCGGTAGCCAGAACCACGCCACTTTGGGTACAGACCTCCTTAATAACCTGGCTTTCCCGGTCACGAAACCCCTGCTCCCCCTCAACGTCAAAGATCCAGGGTATATCGGCACCACTGCGCTCTTCGATAATATGATCAGAATCCAGGAACGGACAAGCCAGCTCCTTTGCCAGCATCCTGCCAATGGTACTCTTGCCTGCCCCCATGGGTCCTATCAGATAGATATTTCTTAATGGCATATCTTTGCCAGCCTGACTTCCTGCCTGTGTGCAGCGAGCGTAGCGCATCGCAAGCGGTTATTACAACAAAAACGGGAGCCGTTGCTCCCGTTTCTGATAATTTCCCAATGAGCCCACAGCCTGGCTTCCACTCTGCGATTAATGCAGCCAACTACCCTGCTGAACTGTCTGCATATGTGATTTATTTATCAGATGCAGATAGGGCCTCAGCGTAGTGAAACACCGTCTGCGATCACCCTGGGAGTGATAAAGACTAACAACTCATCTTTTATATCACTTTCGTTACTGCTACGAAATAAGCCGCCAAGATATGGAATATCCCCAAGCACTGGTACTTTGTTCACGTTCTTTACTTTGTTTTGCGTAAAAACGCCACCAACCACCACTGTCTCTCCATCCTCAACCAGGACTTGAGTGGTTATTTCGTTAGTAGCAATAATGGGGACACCATCGGCTGTCTGTCCATCACGATTATCATTATTAATTTTTATGTCCATGATTACCCGACCATCCGGAGTAATTTGCGGAGTCACCTCAAGACCAAGCACAGCATCCTTGAAAGCGGTCGAAGTTGCACCACTGGACGTCTTTTCCTGATAGGGAATTTCCTGACCAGATTTGATAACCGCGGTCTTTTTATCGGCAGTAATGACCTTGGGTTGGGAAATAACCTCACCGCCACCATCGCTGAGCAGCGCAGAAAGCTCCAAATTCAGAATGTTGCCACTTCCATTTGAAAAACCAATGGTGATAGCACTGGAACCGCTGTTATTCAGGCTAAAGTCAGTAAATATTCTCTCCCTGTCACCAGCATTGTCTTCAACACCACCATCTGTGAATCCACTCCATTTGACACCCAGTTCTTCGGTTAGCTCTGAACTCAACGAGACGATCCTCGCCTCGATCATCACCTGACGAATTGGGATATCAAGCTGCTCCATCAACTCCCGCAACTCATCCAACTTGTCCTGGGTATCCTTGATCAACAGGCTGTTGGTTCTGGACACCACCTGCACTGAGCCTCTGTCAGTTAATAAAGTAGTACCTTCAGCACCTTGTATGACGGCAGCAATTTCCGCGGCATCAGCATAATTAATCTGAACCAGGTCGGTGTAGACAGGGGCCAACTCACGAATCTGTTTTTCGTTCTCCAACTGTTCACGCTCCCGGGCAGCAATTTCCGCCGCTGGAGCCACGGTCAGTACGTTGCCCTGAAGCCGCTTGTCCAAGCCCTTGGCCTTAAGGACAATATCAAGGGCTTGATCCCAAGGGACATTTTGCAATCGAAGAGTCAAGTCTCCGCCAACTGTATCAGAGGCTACCAGATTCAAGTTG
>JAKROC010000224.1 GCA_024509075.1 Endozoicomonas sp. | reverse complement strand
GAGCAAATGACTGTTAATCATTGGGTCGCTGGTTCGAGTCCAGCTCGGGGAGCCAGATAACTTCATCCAAACGACCTCCTGTCAGACTTCATCCAGACGATTGCGGCCATAACCGTTCAATTCATTCACTGTACCCAACCGTTAGTTTGGTTTTCACCAAGAAAAGGGGTACACCAGAAAAATGTTCAGACTCGCCGGAACAGGTAATTGGAACGAAGGCATTGATAACTGCTTACACCCATCGTCTTCTCAGTGCTGCATCCATGGCATTGCTGCTTAATTACCAGACCGGTTGTGGAGCTCCTGAAGCTTCGCTAGATTGCCGCGGTGCAGAACACAAAATCCATTGGGTGTAGCAGCCTCCCCCCGGGAGAAGGCGGACTGCGGCAGGAAATCCGTCAGATGACGTGTGAAATCCCGCTCTTTAAACTCCAAGGTGTGAGGACTCAGGCCAGCATATCATCCACAAGATCTGAGAGCAGCATACGCTGAGCGGCAGTCTGAACTGCCATTTCACCGCGGGCAATACGCATGTCGAGAATCACTTCGTCGATGACTTGATCCTTGTTGGCAGCGGTCAATTCGCCACTTGACACCTTGTTTTGCAATACCGCCGCACTGAATACTGTACAGGTGCGACCGACACCAGCACGACAATGGACAGCAACACTTTCCAGATCATCCCGATTCAGCATGGTGGCCATTGCCTTGAGATCATCAACTGCGGCAGATTTATGGTCTTCCCAGTTTTTATAGTGGTAGCGCTGGATGGTGTGGCTTTCGCCAGTACTGGTATCGGACACCTTGTAGGTATGAGTGTTGTCTTTACTGTTCAGCAGCGTGACCTGCATGCCATCGTATTCGATGGGAACCCCCTGCTGGTCGGGATAGTACGGAGCCAGGCGCTCAGTTGTCTGGGTCAGATCGACCACCATCTGGGTACCCTGCTGGACAGCCATCCGCCAGAACGTGCCACGTGATTGGGTATTTTCAGCAGGATATTGTGTGGCGATGGCAGTTTTTTTTGCAAGGGGCACGTAGTTGGCATGGATCATACCTTGCTGAGGGACTGATGACTGTGCCCTGGGCGATGCCACCGGAACGTTGGTTTGCTGGGGAGATTTAATCCCCTTGAAACGCTGATCACTCAGCTTGACATATTGAGTTGTCTCCAATCGTTGCTTGGTCAAGCTCCTCAGCTGATCAAAGCGTTGCTTATTGTTCTGAACAATCCCAGAGCTTGACAGCTCAGAGGCCATGTTCCGTGGTACGGCTCTTTTCAACGTAGCGGGAGCGGTTTTGGGAATTGGTCTTTTGAGGGGGCCTGGAGGAGATGGTGGCGTTCTGGAAGCTGTTCTTGGGGGTATTGTCAGGGCTATAGCCAGATCTTCCAGTTGCTGTTTGCGATATATCTTGGGATCCTCGTACATACCCAGATTGTCGTTCATTTTTTTAACATCATCTACGGATAAATCTCCAGCCTCAACCATATCTTGCAGCCCATTGGCAAACTGCTTTTGAAATCCTTTCAGATCGCTGACAGGTACCTTCTGGGCATAGAAATCAGCCAATTTTTTGGTATCAGGCATTACCGGTTGATTGCTTTTGAGGTAGTCCATAGCGCTTTTGAGGGCGACTTGTTGCAGGGTTTTGTTGTACTCTTTGCGATTAGATAATTTAATGTCTCGCAGGGAGGTTTCCAGAATCCGCTGACCACTGCGGACGCTCTCACCCTGATTAATGAGGCGCTTGGCTTCCTGGATTCCAGTGAGTTCTGCCGTGCGGTTCACAATCTGATTATAACTGCTAAGGGAGAAGGTCTTTTTATTATCACGGGCCTCTCCTTGCAAAGAGGCTTTCAAGGATGCCACATCATCAAGATTGTCAGCATTGGCCAGCAACATGGCCAGTGAAGCTTTATCGCCGTCTCTGACTAGATTTCGCCCTGCTTCCTGCCACGTCAGGGAAACGACATTGCGCAGCTGCTCGGAAACGTTCAACTCAGGGCTTGCCAGCATTTGGGATAACTGGCGGAGTGTTCCGGGGTCTCTACTGTTGCTGATATCCAGTGCGTTCAGATGCTCTTTGAGGACTCTCCCTCCTGCGTCACCACTTTTGATGTAGAGTGCTATGTTGCCAGCAATCTCCCCTAAATTGTTGTGAGGGGCGCTGCGTGCCTTATCGATGTTACTCCCCCGGTCAAGCAGCCGTCGTGCCTCTTCAACAGTCACGACCAAACGCTCAGAAAGGGCCGTATCAATACTGTCCTGGCTGAGTTGTGCGCCGGTGGCACCCTCGCTGGCATACCGCTGCAACCAAAGCATGGCCACAGCCTGGTTATTGTCACTTTTTTTCTGTAGAGTGGCCTTGTTTAGGTTGCGGGAAAACAAATTACCATTAGCACCCTTGTCAACAAGAGCCTGGATGGTACCGTCTTTAGTGCTTTTCAGACGTAAGACAAAATCGCCGGCACCGTTGAGTACCTCTTGTTCAATCTTCGCTTTTGTAGCGCTGTCGACAGACAGCGACCCACCTTTGATCGTCCCCATAACTGCATCCTGCGGAGTGGTTGTTAGACTTTTTTCAGTCTAGACTTGTTTTGCCGGAGCTGCGGCTGATTGAAAATTGACACGCAGGTACACTGTGACGCATGGAGTTGCTGCTCCAGCCGGAATAGTTTTTCCTGTATTTGGCATCCTTCTGCTACTGACTCTCCCCATAACCCAGCAAGAGCAATACACTGCCTTTTGTGCAGAAAAAAGTGTAATGATGTTACATACCAGCAGCAAACAAGAAATATTTTTGTAACAATTGCACTCTATTCTTGCACTGTTCAAGATTCCCACTGTTCAAAGGAAAAGAATATGACGTTTTTAAATTCGATTATTGCATCCTCTGTCGTGGCGGCAATGGCGTTTTCAAGTGTGCTCAGCGCTGACACCATTAACGGTGCCGGAGCCAGTTTCCCACACCCCATCTATGCCAAGTGGACAGAAGAATACAATAAGGAAACCGGTGTTCGCATTAACTACCAATCCATTGGTTCCGGCGGCGGCATCCGCCAGATCACGGCAAAAACCGTAGACTTCGGTGCCACTGACGCACCACTTGATGCGCAAAAACTGGCAGAACAGGGCATGATCCAGTTCCCCATGGTAATGGGTGCTATCGTACCGGTGGTTAACATTCCGGGCATTAAGTCAGGGGATTTGAAACTGACCGGCGAGCTGCTGGCCGATATCTACATGGGCAAGATCAAAAAGTGGAATGACCCGCGCATTGCTGCCATCAACCCTGATCTGAAAATCCCCAACCAGTCTATCTATGTCGTCCATCGTTCCGACGGTTCCGGTACTACCTACAACTTTACCGACTACCTGAGCCAGGTCAGCCCGGAATGGAAAAAGGACGTTGGCACCAATACCGACATCACCTGGCCCAAAAAAGCCACCACTATTGGTGCCAACGGTAACGCCGGAGTCGCCAATTTTGTCCGCCGTACCCGTGGCGCCATCGGTTACGTGGAGTATGCTTTTGCCAAGCAGAACAACCTGAGCCACACCCAGCTGGCCAGTGCCGAAGGCAAATTCCTGCAACCATCCATGGTCACCTTCCAGGCTGCGGCGCAAAATGCCGACTGGAAAAATGCCCCGGGCTTCCGCCTGCTGCTGAACAACCAGCCCGGTGCTGACTCCTGGCCCATGACTGCTGCCACCTTCATCCTGATGCACAAAGAGCAAGCCAGTGCAGAAAAAGCCAAACAGATTATTGAGTTCTTTAACTGGAGCTACGACAATGGCGCAGAAATGGCCGAAGCACTGGACTTTATCCCGATGCCGGGAAGCGTCGTTGACATGGTAGAGAATACTTGGGCAACACAGCTGACACACAATGGCGCACCGGTTATCAAGTAAAACGCCCGCGGACACCAGCCAGTAATTTCAATTTCAGCGGTAAGAGGAACTCCGGGTAGTGAGCAACAGCTCACCGTCCTCATGACAGTTATGCACGCCACAGCACTCTCTCTGCGCCCAGGCGCCATCAATGGCGATGGTATTTTCCAGCGCCTCAGCTTTACCAGCGCGGTGGTAATTTTGCTGATGTTGATTGGCATTATCCTCTCGCTGATCGATGGTGGCTGGGAAGCCATGGTCAAGTTTGGTCCCGGCTTCATTTTCAGTGATGCCTGGAATCCGGTGGGCGGTGAGTTTGGTGCTACAGCACTCTCTCTGCGCCCAGGCGCCATCAATGGCGATGGTATTTTCCAGCGCC
>JAKROC010000223.1 GCA_024509075.1 Endozoicomonas sp. | reverse complement strand
TCCCGGGGCTTCGCTCAATTGCCGCCGTGTAGCAACATGAAATCCATTGGGTATATGATAACGCCCACTCATTAGGGCAGTTGGCAGTGATTGCTACCCATAAAGGCGTACATTGATCCTTTGTTCATAGCTGCTCAGACAAAAAATATCCGGTTTAATTCCCAAAGGAAATTTACAACCCATGCTGCAGCTCAGTAACAAACGCATTGTGCTCGGTGTTACCGGTGGTATAGCCGCATACAAAAGTGCCGAACTGATTCGGCTGCTGACCAAACAGGGCGCTGATGTGCGCGTGGTCATGACCAGCGCAGCCTGTGAATTTATTACCCCCCTGACCTTACAAGCGCTCTCCCACAACCCGGTGCACCTGGACTTGCTGGATACTCGAGCAGAAGCGGCTATGGGGCACATTGAGTTGGCACGTTGGGCTGATTTGGTGCTGGTGGCACCGGCCACGGCAGACTTTATTGCCCGTTTGGCTGGTGGCCATGCGGACGACCTGTTGACCACGCTCTGCCTGGCCACTAACGCACCGATCTGTTTGGCACCAGCCATGAACCAGGGGATGTGGCGTGATGCCGTGACCCAGCAGAACTGCGAAGAGCTGGAGGAGCGCAATATCCAGTTGTTTGGTCCGGACGAAGGCAGTCAGGCCTGTGGTGATATTGGCCCCGGGCGAATGCTGGAGCCGGAGCAGATTGCTGCCAAAACCGCAGAGTTGTTCAGCATGGATATTCTCACTGGCCTGAAGGTGCTGATCACCGCCGGTGGCACCCGCGAGGATATTGACCCAGTGCGCTACATTTGCAACCACAGCTCCGGCAAGATGGGCTATGCCCTGGCCGAAGCTTCTGCAGCGGCAGGCGCTTCGGTGACGTTGATCAGTGGCCCGGTACAGCTGGCCACTCCTGAACGGGTGGAGCGTATTGATGTGATCAGCGCCCGGGACATGCACCAGAGCGTCCATGACCGGCTTGCCGGAGTGGATATTTTCATCGGCTGTGCGGCAGTTAGTGACTATCGCCCAGCGGAAGTGGCCGGCGAGAAAATCAAGAAAGACCCGGAAAATGGCAGCGAAGTCCTTGAGATCAAGCTGGTGCGCAATCCTGACATCATCGCCTCGGTCACTGCCCTGGATCAGCCCCCGTTTGTGGTCGGTTTTGCTGCAGAAACCCATAATGTGCTTGGTTATGCCACGGACAAACTGCGCCGCAAAAAACTGGATTTAGTGGTGGCCAACGATATTGGTGACCGGGAGATCGGTTTTGGCAGTGATTGCAATGAAGTGACGGTCATTGGCAAAGAATTTGAGGAACCGTTGCCAAGAGCGTCAAAAACCGTAGTGGCCCGACAGTTGTTGCAGATCATTGCCCGCTGCTTCAAGGACAAACAGGGCGTTACCAACAACACCGAATCCGCAGGGTGTCTCCCATGAGAACTGTAAAGACCGTTATTCTCGATCCACGCCTGGGCACTGAATTTCCATTGCCCGGCCACGCCACAGCAGGCTCGGCAGGCATTGACCTGCGCGCCTGTCTGGAACAGCCTTTGACGCTGGCACCGGGCGAGACCGAGCTGCTGCCCACTGGCATGGCGATCCATATTGATGACCCGGCGCTGGCTGCCATGATCCTGCCCCGTTCCGGCCTCGGTCACAAACACGGGATTGTGCTGGGCAACCTGGTGGGTCTGATTGACTCGGACTATCAGGGGCAGCTGATGGTTTCCTGTTGGAACCGGGGCAATACGATCTTCACCATCCAGCCCGGTGAACGGATTGCCCAGCTGATTCTGGTACCCGTTGTTCAGGCACAGCTGGAGATTGTGGAAAGCTTTATCACCAGTGATCGTGGCGCTGGTGGTTTCGGGCACTCCGGAACGCACTGACCTCCCGCCATCGATCGCACCAGGGCCAGATTGTGACCACAATGTAAGCTCCATAATGCCCAGAAGGAGTGATGGCCATGTCTGCCCGGGACATCGCTACAGTGCTGACCGAAGCCCTGCCCTATCTGCAACGCTACGCTGGTAAAACCGTGGTCATCAAATATGGTGGACACGCTATGGAAAGTGACGAGCTGAAAAACAGCTTTGCCAGGGATGTCACTTTGCTCAAAGCGGTGGGCATCACCCCTGTGGTGGTGCATGGCGGTGGGCCACAGATTGCAGAAATGCTCAAGCGGCTGAATATCGACAGCCGGTTTATCCAGGGAATGCGCGTCACTGATGCCAGCACCATGGATGTGGTGCAAATGGTACTCGGTGGCCTGGTCAATAAAGAGATTGTCACCCTGATCAATAACAATGGTGGCCGGGCCATTGGCATCACGGGCAAGGATGGCCGGTTTATTCGTGCCCGCCCCCTGACCCAGCTGACGCGAGCCATTACTGCGCAGGAAATCGTTGATATCGGTCAGGTGGGCGAAGTGGATGCCATTGATACCAATATCATCTCCATGTTGCACGACTCTGACTTTATCCCTGTGGTTGCTCCCATTGGGATTGACGATTCAGGCGTCTCTTACAATATCAATGCCGATCTGGTTGCCGGTCGCCTGGCACAAGCATTGGTTGCAGAAAAACTCCTGCTGCTAACCAATACGGCTGGCATTCTGGACAAGAACGGAAATCGTCTCAATAGACTTACATCCTCTGGGGCTGTAGCACTTATTAACAATGGAACTATTTATGGCGGCATGCTTCCCAAGATACAATGCGTGCTCGATGCCATCCATTGTGGAGTGAAAGCTGCCCACATCATAGATGGCCGGGTGCCCCATGCTGTTTTGTTAGAGCTGTTGACCGACCGGGGGGTGGGCACCTTAATTTCCGGAGATGACGATTAGTACAAGCACACAAATAATGGATATGTCGCAAAAAATTTCTCGAAAACAACAAATTCTGGAAGCTCTGGCTCACACGCTGGAAGAAGCTCCGGGAGCAAGGATTACCACGTCGGCACTGGCCAAAACTGTTGGTGTCTCCGAGGCAGCTCTCTACCGCCACTTCCCCAGCAAGGCAAAAATGTTTGAAGCGTTAATTGAGTTCATGGAGGAGACACTATTCTCCCGAGTCTCACTGATTCTGGCAGAGGAAGAACAAGTCATCCCTCGCTGCGAGAGAATACTCCTTCTGTTCGTCGGCTTTTGTGAAAAAAACCCTGGCCTGACCCGGATTCTGACCGGTGATGCCCTGGCTGGGGAAACTGAGCGTTTGCGTCTGCGAGTGACTCAGTTATTTGATCGTCTGGAGACGCAGCTCAAACAGGCCCTGCGTGATGCCCGGATCAAAGAAGGCGTCAAGACCCGTATGCCAGTGAGCGTCACTGCCAACCTAATGATGGCTGCTGTCGAAGGACGGGTTGTCCAGTACGTGCGCAGCGAGTTCAAACGCAAGCCCACACAAAACTGGCCTGCCCAGTGGACAGCACTGTCCGAGGTGGTTTTTTAAACAAAATAAACGGCAAAATACTTATAAATACCCGGGTCTGCCCCCCTGGTCAGCCCGGCTAAATCTGGCGAATCAAACCCCGTAGCGATTCCGGTAGGCCTGTATCTCAGGCGCGTACTGGCTTAGGTCCGGGTGGTTTTCACTGTATTCCAACAAGTCGGCCAGAGAGACGATGCTCAGCACTGGAATGTTGAAATCCCTCTGTACTTCCTGAATGGCGGACAGTTCACCCTGCCCCCTCTCCTGACGATCCATGGCGACAACCACGGTCGCCGGTGAGGCGCTGGTTTGCCCGATGATGGCTATCACCTCGCGAATCGCGGTGCCGGCGGTGATCACATCATCAACAATGGCAACTCGCCCAGCCAGCGGTGCACCGACGATGCTTCCCCCTTCACCATGATCTTTGGCTTCCTTGCGATTAAAACACCAGGGCACACTGCGACCGTGTTTTTCGTACAAAGCAACGGCAGTGGCAGTGGCCAGTGGAATGCCTTTATAGGCTGGCCCAAACAGAATGTCGAACTCAAGCCCGGCATTGACCATCGCAGCAGCGTAAAACTGCCCCAGTTTGCTGATGGCCTCGCCACTGCTGAACAGCCCGGCATTGAAAAAGTAGGGGGACTTTCTGCCGGACTTCAACGTGAACTCGCCAAAACGCAGTACCTGTTGGTTAATGGCGAAATCCAGAAATTCTTTTTGATACTGATGCATCTGGTAGGGTTCCTGTTGGAAATATGTCCACAACCTGGACGTTGGGATGTATCTTATACCCGTCGCCTTTCAAGCTGCTACTTTGTTGGCTGCTGGCCCAAACAGAATGTCGAACTCAAGCCCGGCATTGACCATCGCAGCAGCGT
>JAKROC010000222.1 GCA_024509075.1 Endozoicomonas sp. | reverse complement strand
ATACCCTAAAGGGCACAAGTGCAGCCAACAAAGTAGCAACTTGAAAGGCGACGGGCATAATTCTTTTGCATTGAACGCGAGTGAACGATATCAACCCTCTACCTGCCGCTCAAGCGTTGGTCTGCCGGTCAGAGAAAGCATGAGAAAAAGCACTGGTGCTCCCAGCGTTAACCACAAGCCACCGATGATATAAACGACAAACATTGTTTGGTAGCAGTCGTCGTAACTCACCGTTGAAAAAAAGCTATCAGTAGCTTTGATATAGCCAGACAGAATACCCAGGCCAATGGCGCTGCGCACCAGTCGGTGCCAGAGGCTGCCGCTGCCGCTGTAACGTAAATAGCGCATGGTAATAATGGTGCCTGTTCCGGCACCCAGGCTGATGGCCACCAGCCCAGCCATAAATGGCATTTTCAGCCAATAGGTGTAAAGAAGAAAGGCAACCCAGCAAACCAGCCACAGCGTTCCGGTCAAAAAAACTGTGGATTGTTGTTGCAGCCATCGGGCAGCCCTGTTCCCCCAGAGAATGTACAAAGCCAGCAGTGTCAGGGCCAACAGCCATCCCGCCAGAATATCCACCGGAAAGTGCAGACCAAAATAGATTCGGGAAAAGCCAATCAGCCAGATCACCATGATGGCCACGATCCAGAACCAGCGTTTAGCCATACCCCCGGCCAGCAGAGTCCAAAGTATTGCTGAGTTCTGCGAGTGGCCGCTGGGCAAGCCATAACCCCATTCCCTATCAGGAGTAATGGCTGGGTCTATGTCAAACGGCCTTGGGAGGGTCAGCCAATCTTTACAACTTATGTTGAGAAAGAAGGAGAGTGCAACCATGATGCAGGTGCGCACCATAAAGCGAAAGTTCAGACTCCAAAGCAGCAAGGGCAGAAGATAAAGGTAATGTTTACCGCCCAGATCTGTGATGAAGTGCATGAACTCATCAATCACCGGATTTCGGTATTGCTGTAAGCAGGCAACAAAATCCAGACCCCACTGGAGTACATCAGTCACACATAGCTCCTTCTTTCGTCCAGAGGCAACCGACGACAGTACCCGACAGTTCGGTATCCCATGACATCCGTTGCGGAAAAACCATTTTATGAAAAGATGTGGCACTGCTGATGCCTGCAAAGTTAGCAGCGAAACGTACCAGTGGCAGAACAAATTTTGTTCTATCCCCGGCTTGAATTGTGGCCTGGGAATAATCGGTCTGGCTTTACCAGTCCTCCGGAGTTCTCCACCCATGGCTGACGCATTGAGAGCAGCAAGGGGTGAGTACCCTCAGCATGGGTCGCAAGAAGCCACTATCCATAGCTGCCAGGCTTGGTGGTGGGAGTACGTCACTTGTTAACGATGTCAGTGTTCTGGTGTGCGCACGGCCCTTGCCATTGGCCGTTAACAGGGTCATAGCCACACGCTGGATTATCCAGCGACTGAAACACAATCACCGGCGCAAAATCCAGCGCCCTGATAAAGTCGTACTGCGCCTCACTGTTGGCCAACCAGCGTAGTCGTCCCTTGTGCCGATAGTGGCGGCCTTTGCCTCGGGCAAAGTACCATTTTTGGGCGGTGGTGTTTGAGCAGTGCTCCAGCGAGAGCCCAACAGTTGGCCGCCAGCTGAGGCAAAAATGTTCCCCGGCTTGCTTGTTGAATAACCTTTTCGACACCAGATCGTGACGCCAGCTCTGATGGCTGTTGGGCAAACAGGCAGTGACCTGAACCTGGGCACCACCAAAACAATCGTATTGGTTAATGCTGTCCACGTGGCACTGTTCAACTGCCAGACAGCGATGGCTTTTGCTATCAGTCAGCTGTAAGTCCCCGGTCAGCTTTGCCTGAGCGGGCTGCCAGGGCCACAGGCCTGTCCAGTGCCATGATCTGCGCTCCAGTGCCTGTATAGCTGAGTGGTCGGTAGCAAATTGTGGGCACTCCACTTTGCCGGTGAAAGGGCTTTGATAACAGTGATGATCACCGACCTGGGCAGCGACAAAATTGAAAGACAGGCGGGAAGAGGCCGTCGGATCACCGACACGACTGAACAATTCATCACGCTGATTGAAGTACCATAGTTGGTTCAGGGCAGAGTGCTGGCACGTCTCAGTGGATAGTTTTCGAGGTAGCTGGGTTAGGCAGAGATCAGTTCCATGCTCCGATGGGTGAATGCGCTTGCGGTGGAAATCAAACAGCCACCGCTGCGATGGCACGTGTTGATCACAGATTTGCATTTCGACTTTATTGGCAGAGGTGTCAACGGTTGATAAAAAATTATCTGTTGACTGGTCAACAACTGCAAGACAGTGCCCAGCCTCTCGTTGATGTAGCAAAAAGTGGCTGGTATATATTTCATCACTTGTTTCAGAGGCAAAGGCATCAATCCCGGAAAACATAGTGGTGACAATGGCGCACGACACAACCGGCAATAACCAGCGCAAAACACCGTGAACCTGAGAAAAAACACCCAACATTACCACGTCACCTGACAAACGAAAAACCCGGCTCGGCAGGTCAAAAAAACAAACGATCCCCAGCTAGAATTGATCCTCCGACAGGGCAAAAAGTTCCCCGGTTCCGGCCAGCGCTGCGGCAGCAGCACTGTGGAAGCGCGGCAATAAACGCGTGAAGTAGTGGCGGGCAGTCACCTGCTTGGCGGCCAGCCAGGCGGGGTCTGAACCACAGCTGGCCAGCTTGTGGGCCGCGGCTTTGGATATGGATAGCCACATCCAGCCGTAACAGACGTAGGCAAGGGCAGTAAGATAATCAACGCCGGCAGCATTAATTGCATCCGGATCGCGGCGTGATTGTGACAGCAGCCTGGCTGTCAGTTTTTCCAGCTGGTCTACCGTATTGAGCAATGTCTCGGCAAATTCATCCTCCGGCTTAGTAGAACGTCTAATGTCGTTTAAAAGCAGACCTAGATAAGCACCGTCGTTTTGAAAAATCTTGCGCCCGAGCAGGTCAAGTGCCTGGATGCCGTTGGTTCCTTCATAAATTTGAGTAATACGGACATCACGTACCAATTGTTCCTGTCCCCACTCGCGAATATAACCGTGGCCACCAAGTACTTGCTGGCCGACTATGCAACTGTCCAGTCCAATATCGGTCAAGAATGCTTTGACTACTGGTGTCAGTAACGCAGCCAGGGCGTTAGCCTTGTCTCTTTCTTGCTGATCGGGGCTGAATTTGGCAATGTCCAACTGCATCGCCACATAGGTGGAAAAAGCCCGACCCGCTTCATTGAGCGCTTTCATGTTGAGCAACATACGTCGGATGTCGCCATGTACCAGCAATGGGTCGGCCGCTGTGTCTGTTTGCTGCGCACTGCTGGCTGAGCGTCCCTGGCGGCGATCCCGGGCGTAGGCAAGGGCTCTCTGATAAGACATTTCACTGGCACCAAGGCCCTGGATACCAACGTGCAGCCGTTCGTAGTTCATCATCGTGAACATGGCGTTAAGGCCTTTGTTGACCTCGCCCACCAGGTAGCCTTTTGCGCCATCAAAGTTCATTACGCAAGTGGCAGAACCGTGAATACCCATCTTTTTCTCAATAGCGCCACAGGAAAGCGTATTGCGCTCACCGAGCGAGCCATCAGGATTGACCAGAAATTTTGGGATCAAAAACAGCGAAATACCTTTTGGCCCGGCGGGTGCATCGGGCAATTTGGCCAGAACCAGGTGGATGATGTTCTCGCTCAGGTCGTGCTCGCCGCCGGTGATAAAAATTTTCGTGCCGGTAATGGCGTAACTGCCATCACCATTATCCAGAGCTTTGGTGCGAATAATACCCAGATCACTGCCAGCGTGAGATTCGGTCAGACACATGGTACCAGTCCACTGCCCACTGTAGATGGGTGGCATATAGGTTGCCTTGAGATCATCGCTGGCGTGAGCATCAATGGCCAGGCAGGCACCGGCACCAAGGCTGGGGTAGAGGGTAAATGCCAGGCTGGCACTGCAGGCCATTTCATCAAATTGTGCGGCCAGAACCTTGGGCATCCCCATGCCGCCATAATCCGGGTTGCCTCCCAGCCCGTTCCAGCCCCCTTCGGAAAAAAGACGGTAGGCTTCTTTATATCCTGCAGGCGTGGTTACTTCCCCATTATCCCATTGGCAGCCTTGTTCATCCCCTGGACGATTCAGCGGCGCAATGGTCTTTGCGGCCAGCTTCGCCGCCTCTTCCAGAATGGCATCTGCCGTTTCCCGGTCTATCGTCTGGTTCAGGGCCGGCCACAGCGACCACTGTTCATCGGCACGAAATACGTCGTACATGACAAAACGCATATCACGCAAGGGGGCTTGGTAATCGGCCATAGTGAACTACTCCCGCAATTATTATTGTTGTGAGTATGCTGGAATAGTACCTTAGTATGATTATGTATTCATAGTCGTTACATTTTGTTTGTACCAGGGCAGGAAATCCGGCTTATACCCGTCGCCTTTCAAGTTGCTACTTTGTTGGCTGCACTTGTGCCCTTT
>JAKROC010000221.1 GCA_024509075.1 Endozoicomonas sp. | reverse complement strand
GCAGTCGTCACCCCGGTCACATAGTATTTCTATGCTCCCGGCACCCGAGGGCATAGAGGCTTCGCCCATTTGCCGCCTCGGATCAACTTGAAATCCATTGGATACAGCAGGACACAAACCTTTCCAAACCCAAAAACACCTCATAAAGTCCAGGCTAGCGCAGACGCGGCCAGCACCAATCACGCCAGGGTTGATGACTACAACCAGACAAACAACGCCGTTAATCTTGCCCATTCAACACCAGACCGAAGAACAGTAGTAAAAACCTTTTCCAGATTAACACGCCTATTAAACGTCGCCAGTCTAATGTTCAACACACGGTAATCAGGGCAGAAAAACACCGCCATTTACGGGTACTAGCTTGAAGGGTTTGCAGACACAAAAGAGAGGCAGGCATACTGCCTGCGCAGGATCAGCGAAAAAACGACTAATGTAGTTAATTTGGATAATCAATACCAAAATGCAAATAGGCATTTCTGGTCAACACCCGTCCCCGGGGCGTGCGCATGATGTAGCCCTGCTGGATCAAATAAGGCTCCAGCACGTCCTCAATGGTATCTCGCTCCTCACTGATGGCTGCGGCAAGGTTATCAACCCCCACCGGACCACCATCGAACTTTTCCAGCATAGCCAACAGCAAACGACGGTCCATGTGATCGAAACCGCAGGCATCCACATCCAGCATGTTCAGTGCCGCATCAGCCAGTGCCCGGGTGACAGTGCCGTCACCCTTAACCTGAGAATAATCCCTGACACGTCGCAACAGCCGGTTGGCGATGCGCGGCGTTCCCCGGGAACGACGCGCTACCTCGCTGGCAGCGTCGCGATCCATGGATATTCCCAGAATACTGGCCGAGCGCAGAATGATGGCACACAGGTCTTCGACGCTATAAAACTCCAGACGCTGGACAATGCCAAACCGATCCCGCAGAGGTGAAGTCAGCAACCCGGCCCGAGTAGTTGCCCCCACCAGGGTAAACGACGGTAGGTCAAGCTTGATGGAGCGAGCGGCAGGTCCCTCACCGATCATGATATCAAGCTGATAATCTTCCATGGCCGGATACAGCACCTCTTCAACTGCCGGGCTCAGGCGATGGATCTCATCAATAAACAGAATGTCGTTGGGTTCAAGGTTAGTCAGCAAGGCCGCCAGATCGCCGGCCTTTTCAATAACCGGGCCAGAGGTGGAACGGATATTACTGCCCATCTCATGGGCCAGAATGTGTGACAACGTCGTCTTGCCCAACCCCGGCGGACCAAAAATTAGGGTGTGGTCAAGCGCTTCACCCCGCTTGCGTGCTGCCTGAATAAAGATCTCCATCTGCTCACGCACTTTGGGCTGGCCCGTGTAATCGCTGAGCCTGACGGGTCGGATAGCTCGATCCTGAGTCTCTTCACTCGGGCATTCTCTGGCCGAAATCAACCGATCCGCTTCTATCATAGTTTTCCTTGTCATGACTAAATCATGCTACGTAAGGCCTGTCGAATAAGTTCGGCACTGGACAGACCTTCGCTGTTAATACGGGCAATGACCTTGCTGGCATCCTGAGGCTTGTAGCCCAGGGATATCATGGCACTGACGGCTTCTTGCTCGACATCTGCCGTTTGTTTCTGAGCAACCTGCTCCAGCGGGGTATCGCTGAAATCATCCGGCGAGGCCACCAGCGCACTGCCCCATTTACTCAATTTATCCTTCAGCTCGACGATCAGGCGCTCTGCAGTTTTCCTGCCAACCCCGGGCAGCTTGACCAAAGTGGAACTGTCGCCAGCATGAACACAACGAACAAACTCTGCCGCTTCAATGCCAGAGAGCAGTGTCAGGCCCAGCTTAGGCCCGACACCGTTGACCTTGATCAAGGTACGGAATAACTCCCTCTCACGTGAGTCGGCAAAACCATAGAGCAGCTGGACATCTTCACGCACGACAAAGTGTGTATAAAGCGTTACCTCGCTACCCAATGCCGGCAACCGGTAAAAGACCGACATGGGTGCTTCCACCTCATAGCCAACGCCACCAACCTCAATTAACAGAAACGGCGCACGCTGTTCCAGCAACGCACCTCGAAGTCTGCCTATCATATCCGTCCTTTTGTGGTTAACGATTTACCAACCGACCGTTCCTTCTGCCGGTGACACCAGTCATCCGGATCAGGCTGGCACGGGTATGAGAGTGGCACAATGCCACTGCCAGAGCATCAGCAGCATCAGCCTGGGGTGTTTTATTGAGTTGCAGGATGGACATTACCATTTGCTGAACCTGAGCCTTCTCTGCCCCGCCACTGCCAACCACCGCCTGTTTCACTTGCCGGGCGGAGTACTCTGACACATCCAGACCGTGGTTAACCGCAGCCACAATGGCTGCTCCACGGGCTTGACCAAGCTTCAGGGCTGAGTCGGCATTGCGTGCCAAAAATACCTGCTCAATCCCCACCGACTGAGGATTGTACATCTCAATAATTGTGTTGACTCCCTGAAAAATCCGGGCAAGTCGTTCCGGCAGCGCCCCTTCATGGAGACGAATGCAGCCTGATGCTACGTAGCGACAATGAACGCCGATCTCCTCGATAACACCATACCCGGTAATCCTGGATCCGGGATCAATTCCTAACAATATGGCCATTCCATTCCTGTTCCGTTGCATTTTGCCCACGCAAGAATACTGCGTGTACATACCCGTTGTCAGCAACAATAGAAAGTGCAGACACAGCAAACCACCAACGTGTTTAAAAATTACGATCAAGATCACTGGAACCATCAGGACTGGCAAGAGTCCAAGAGGACGGCGGCGTTTGTTAAAACAAATCATCCGAAAAAATGGTTCTAAAACCACTGTCTTATGGGGGCACACCCGGATTCAAGAGCCCCTGCTGCAAGTCGTTTCAGTCAGCCCAAACCGAATAATAATTCAAACAAACCCTGAACAGTCATTTATACAGAATAATTATGCGAACAGACAGACCCGATACCCCTTTTCCCACCCAAACTAATCAACTTAACGACCCCGTGGCCAAGCCAGATGGTGAAAGTCGGTGTGACAAGTCTATCGCCTCAGCCTATGCCCGTGAAGTCAGACTCAGCACACCACAACAACTTACAAAACAGCCAGGCCAGAAAAAAACTGAGCCTCCAGTTAATAGCCCGGACAACCAGCTCATTCACCAGAGAGAACCAAGGCTGTATATCGCCCTTGACGGGTTCATCCCAAAGCATCACAGGGAGACTTCGTCTCACGACGACGAAGACGCCAGCAGACCCGCGGGCAGAAGTGGACGCGTAGTGGAGTTTATCAACACAGCAGTTTGTGACACACCATACATAGCCACCTCGGAACTGGAACCCGTCGTAGAGATCCTGGCAAGTTCACGCTGCTCACCTGACACTATCAATGTGCTTCTGTCCTCTATCATGACTATTGAATCGTTTCATAGACGCCTGGCTAAATTAAGCCAGAATGAGAATCTCGATGACCAAAGCTTACAGTCGTACTTTTTAAAATCCAAAGTCTCTCAACGACTGGACGAACTGACAAAGTTAGTCCATACCTATAACTTCCTGGTGTACATAGCAAACGGTGTTATTGAATCCTACAATGCCTTGCATTTACGGCAAAAATCATACGACCTGGTGGCAAAAAAATGTCTTTTTCTCAGCGAACAAATGGGGAGAACGGCTTCGATTATCGCCGCAAGCTATATCAATTTGCAGTTATCCATAGAACATGTAATCAATAATCCTGAGACACCCATTTACCGCCTACCAACACTGTTTAAACCATTCATCTCATGCAGCATAATGCATTTTCAGTGTGTACTTGAAAGCCGCTTACGAGATCTTGATGCGACCAACAATATTGCAGCACAAAGCTCCGATCCCAAGCAAGTTCCAATAAAATTTTCAGAAATCAATCATGTATTACTGCCCACACTAAAAAAACCACGACTTGATCAACCTCTATTAAATCACTCTCTGTTCAGCTTGAGTAAATCAATTGCCACCGTCGAACTGTTCGCCCGATCCCGGGGAAAAAGTCAGATTGAAATTCTCTCCCAGGCACGCAAACGTTTATTTGAATTGATTGATAGTTACACTCAAGAAACAGGTATTCCGATAGCAGAAATGTTCACCACCCCTGGCGTTGGCATCATTGAAAAATATTTGTGCTATGCCGAGCTGTTGCACGCATCAGAATCGACACCAGAAAAACATATTGCCACAAGAATTGCAATACTGGAGAAGATCGCTCATCTGGCCACCCTGAACGATGTAGCAAAAAGCAAGAACCAAGATGATAAAAACAACAGGGATTTAACCTGTTTTTTAGAAAAATCCCGGAAAGAAAGCCAAAGATGTAGACGATACCCTCTGTCTGACCATATTTTACTTGGCATTGAAACCTCCTGTACTGAATTGAATACAATGGTCCGGCTTGAAGCATCACAAAACCGGCATCATCTGACAATGCAGATGGAAGAACTACAGGAAGAGCTCTACAACCTTGACCTATGGATTACCCA
>JAKROC010000220.1 GCA_024509075.1 Endozoicomonas sp. | reverse complement strand
CCTTGCTACGGGCATTTCTCGGGCTTCTGGGGCTTTGCAGGCGGAGCCTGCTTGGCAAGAGGGCTTTTAGGGAAAATGCGACGCAGGGACATAAGCTAGGGTCAGGGGAGTATGTCACAAAATTGATTTGACAACGGGTATTGCTTGACCAATACCCATTTTTGTGCTAGGGATTTTCGGCCTCAACGGTCGTTGCCAGTGCGACAGGTGTCGTGCAATATCGGAGGTTTCGGTGGTTTGCCAGTCCTGCCGATCAATTTCCACACCGCACGAACCGCAGAATACGCTTGTATTGCCTTGCTGCGACTCGGCAGAGTGGCGTAATAGTTCAGAATGCACCGTTTGCTGATGGACGTGATCACCTCGCCCCGCACCAGCGCGAACTCGGCCAAGTCCCGTATCACTGGAACAAGCAGCCTTCGGCGATGCTTGCGGCCCTTGCTGGCATAAGCCCTGAGATGAACGCCAACAAAAAACTTATGATTCTCAATATCTCGTTTAGAAATCATGCCCGCCCCCTAGCCCAGATAGGCGCTGGTTATGTCAATTCGATGGTGGCCAAGCATCTTGGTAATGGCCATTCTTGCATCTTTGTCGATTCTCATGGCCTGTTTGATGGAGACACCATGTTTAGCGGCTATGATCCGGCGCTGTTCCAGCTTGCTGACCCCGCCTACAACCGGGCAGGCTACTCTGACACGCTGGAAGTACTCGCGCTGGGCAAATGAGTGGCGCAGTCCATGAAAACCGCCCTTGAACCCAGCCTTACATTCCTCACGAAAAGTTTTGTAGTTCTGGCCAGACTTGGCGGCTCGTGCAGCGAACGACTTCTCAGAGCCTTGGAGCTTGGCGTTACTGCGTAACGTAGCGATCTGTCGATCCCTGATGGTGGTATTGGCAGACAGTGTCACAATGCGGGCCTGCCCACCTTTTGTTCCTTCAACAACCCGAACAAAACCTTTACTGACAGCATCTTTGACCATCTTCCTATAGTCTGCCTTGGCACACTCCCTAAACCTCAACCCAAAATCTCGTGCTGCGGCTGCGATCCCGGCAACAACGGGGCTTCTTGCCCGATCGACAACGGACTCAGAGGGTGCTTTGGACACCGTTGCAACACCAGATTTTGGTGGCAGCCCAACACTGGCACCTGTCACCTTACGCCCGTCAGCGTCCAGCAGACGGCTTTCAGAGCGGGATGCGTGTTTGATGATTGAGTTAATGTTGGAGATCAGGTTATGAGCCTGCTTTGCCGATAGCTGGCCAGCCTCGACAAGCCCCTTAAGGTAAGCACCGTACTGCTTTAAAGAGTCTGCGGTAATGCCTTTGAGATTGTTGGATGGCAGCCCTTCTGATTTCGCCCACTTTGCATATGTATTGGCAGAGGCGACCCACTTGTCGATAGACCCGTACGAAGCAGCACCGATCGGCACCAGTTCACGGCCAAGGGACTTCACAGCGGCGTCCATGCTGGAGCATTGGCGTCCTGAACGCTCTTTCAAACCGAAGTTCTTTGCTGCCAAGTCGTTGTCGGTACGCATAGCCCCCCCCTCAACTGTATTTGTGGAACATTTTGTTGTTTTGAAAGCGCTGGGTTCATCGTGATAAATAAGTAAGTGAGAAAAATTTCTCAATTTTTGCGCTTGTTGCATCAAGTTGGCTTTTTTGTAAGCATTCCAATTGCTCGGAACCTGCGACCTGATACCACCTAACCTACATCTACTTCTTGTCAGTTTTGCCATGCCTGACTACATGCCCTGCCTAGATTGAACACTCTCCTATGGTTATGTCGAAGCCTTCTGAATCGATGCTCTACAGTGGTGCAGAAGCATTGAAAAAGGCGGTTTTTTTAGGGTTGGTTGGGAGTGCCGCGTTCTCGTGAAAAAGTAAGAACGTGAGTCTCTTTCTGCCTTCCCTGATGGTTTCGCGATGGTCGAGAGCGGATTCGGGGATGAAATTCCCGTTCCCAGTCTCTGACTTCGCCAGAGTTTAAAAAGAAGCGCGTACGCGCTGCATTTCTCCGAAATGCAAGAGCAAAAGACCTGCCTGTCGGCAGTTGCTTCGCAAAAAGATTGCAAGAACCAACCTATCAGGTTGGGCGCTCGTAACTCGCGCAAAAGCAAAGACTCAGTTCGGTGAACTGAACGCTATCGCGTAGTGAGCTTTCAGAATGTTCCTCTGGAACATTTTTGATCCGGTTGCCTTGGCAACGGTTTGTACGAGATGTTTCTACCTGCGCGTTTCTACCTGCGCTTTGGTTTTGAGTTAGCCCCCATCACCTCACGTATCGGTTTGTTTTTGGCCTTCCGATGGCAGGCACCTTGCGACGGCAATAGTCAACAATGTCATTGTTTCACAGACTTTGTTCTATTGCAACACTTTTTCGCAAACAAAAAAAATCCCTCGGCTACCCGACGGACAAAAAAAGAATAGCCCGAAAGCTATCCTGTGTCCAGCTATTTCGCTGGCGATTTCCTTTGTGGTCAGATCGTGCCTTTTGACCACATAATATGTGGTCAAGATGGTGGCGGCGATCCCGTGAGCCACATCGCCAAAACCCAGTTCTCCCATTCAGAATCGGGAAGCCCGGTTCTATTGAACCGGCGGCGCAGCATCGCCCGGTAGTGCTTCGGTGGTACTGGATTACCCATCGCACCGCTCCCATGTATTCAGGTCGAGCACAGTTCGCCCCTTATCGGTCAACGTCATCACGCCCTCGGCGTCAGCGTAGACCAAACCCAACTTATAGTTCAGCTTGCTCAGGAAGCGGCTAGAACGGCTACGGTCGGCAGTGGAACCACCATTAACCCAAATGTTAGTTGACCGCCAATCAGCCCACTCATTCGCACCCAGTGGCTTATCAAGCAACATCAGAAAGCCTTGTTCAACCTCAGACAGCTTACCCCAAACCTGCTTAACAGCCTTGTCAGCCTTGGCAGCGGCGGCAGGATCGGCGGTATCCATGACGATAGTGGTTACTGGGCGACCGAACATATCTTTACCCTCAGACCCGTCAAGTTCTTTCAGATTGATCACATTCGCTTGCAGCTTCACCGGCTTAAAGTTTGCGGTGTCCCTTGCTTTATCACAGGACAAGGTAATAACTCCTGCATCTTCACCAACCTTGCCGGTGAGACTGATTACCCCATCTGCAACGTCGAACTTGCATTTACTGCCCCGAGCGCGGTCAGTGTTGTTGTGGCCAGTGTGGTCAATGACCAACACGGCGCAGCCAAGTTTTTTCTCGAATGTTTGCAGGACAGAATTGAGCTTCATTACATCAATTTGCTTGTTTTCATCGCCGCTAAAAACCTGTGTCCAAGTATCAATAATCAGCAGATCAGGCCGGTATGCTTCCAGCGTAGTCAGGATTCTTCGCGCTTGTGGCTCATTGTCAAGCTTTACAGACCCTTTTTCGCCGATGATCATGAGTGTTTGTGTGGGCGCGTCAGCCTCACTAATGCCAAAGTGTTGTATCCACCCCATACAGCGATTTCTGAAGCCGGAACGACCCTCAGTAACGATATAGGCAACCTTGGCCTTCTTGACGGGCAGACCGGCAAATGGACGCCCTGTGGACACGCTCATCGCTATGGCAATCGCCGTGAAAGATTTGCCAGCGCCGGATTCAGCAAACATAGAATGCAAACCTCTTGCTGGCATGATGCCATCTATCAACCATTTTGGAGAATAAAGACTTGTTAATGCAAACATACCCGCCCCCTCGGCATTCTCAGTGTAGCCACGCTGAACACCTCGTAGCTCATTAATTTCGGCTTGAAGGTCATCCCTTTCGGAGATGAGCCTTGCATTGTGCTCAATGGCCTCGTTTGCCAACGCCTCAATATCAAAAGGCTTGTCGAAAATATCAGCGGTCTGGTTATCATTTATCATTTTTTTTACCTCATATAGACAGCGCCAGAGGAATACGCTATTCTATACCTACAGTTTTTGGTTCCTCTGACCCCGCTAGGTTTGCCCCCTAAGCGGGGTTTTCGTCGTCTGGAATTAGCGACTCGTTCATTGTTGCACACGTTTTGGCGCAATGCAACACTTGAAATCCGAACATCTCGAAAAAAGCGCAACACTGCCATTCACTACCATTCACGCCGTAACCCAGCGAAAAAAAATTGATCGTTTCTTAACCAGAATTATGTTGCACATTTGCGTTTCACACTTGTGCAACACAAAAACCCCGCCCCTTGTAAGTCATTGTTTCTTAGGGAAAAAAAATGTTGCAATGTTGCACACCCCTTAGTAAAAAAAAAAAGTTGCAACACCCCTGCTCTAACCCCCCCTTGTCACATATTCCGTAAACTCCATATGTGAACAAAGGGTGGTGTCGCAGAAGCACTGATTTGTGCGACAGAATGTGCAACACAAGATAAGAAAAAGAAAAAAAGCCTCTTACCACACTGAGAACTCGGTTCTTTTCGGCACGTTCCAACCGGGATTGTGCTACCAATACAGAACGACCGCCACAAATCGCCATAGCGCCGTTTTCAGCATTGGTCGGTACGACGGCATAGCCTTGTCTCAACGCCTTGCTACGGGCATTTCTCGGGCTTCTGGGGCTTTGCAGGCGGAGCCTGCTTGG
>JAKROC010000022.1 GCA_024509075.1 Endozoicomonas sp. | reverse complement strand
TGTAACGCTGAATGTAGTGACGCTTGGTAGACTCATTCATCAGCCACTCCAGTGCACCTGAAGGCAGGATCAAATATCCAGATTGGCCACATTCAGCGCATTACTTTCAATAAAATCCCGTCGTGGCTCCACATGGTCGCCCATCAGGGTATTGAAAATCTGGTCGGCGGCGATGGCATCGTCGATGGTCACCCGCAGCATGCGCCGTACATCCGGGTCCATGGTGGTTTCCCAGAGCTGATCCGGGTTCATCTCACCCAGCCCCTTGTAACGCTGAATGTAGTGACGCTTGGTAGACTCATTCATCAGCCACTCCAGTGCCTCCTCAAAGGAGCCAATATCGCGCTTGCGCTCACCCTTCTGGATAAAGGCACCCTCCTCAATAAGCCCTTGCAGCTTGCCACCGAGGGCAACGATTTTGCCGTAGTTGGCAGAGGCGAAGAAGTCGGCGTTCCAGCGGTAATCGGTGGGTATGCCGTGGGCGATGATGGTGACGGCCGGCAGCCAGACCTTATGCTCTTTGTCTTCGTGTACCCAAAACTCTAACGTGCTGCCGGAGAGCTGGAGCTTTTCCACCCGGGCGCTGAGCTGATCAACCCACGCTTGCATCTCTTGCTGATTGGCCAGGCTCTCACTGGTGATCGCGGGCATGTAGATCAACTCCCGCAGTAAATCCACCGGGTAGACCCGGGAAAGGCGTTTGGCCACGGCGTGCACGTCGCGGAACTCTTTGACCAGGTCTTCCAGCGCCTGGTCAGCAATGCCCGGTGCGCTCTCATTAACGTGCAGACTGGCGTTTTCCAGAGCCGACTGAGTGAGATAACCGTCAAGGGCTACGTCGTCTTTCAGGTACTGCTCCTGCTTGCCCCGTTTGACTTTGTACAGCGGCGGCTGGGCAATGTAGATGTAACCACGCTCAATCAGCTCCGGCATTTGACGGAAAAAGAAGGTCAGCAACAGCGTGCGGATGTGGGAGCCGTCCACGTCGGCATCGGTCATGATGATGATGTTGTGGTAGCGCAGCTTGTCGATATTAAACTCGGTACGGCCGATGCCACAGCCCAATGCCGTGATCAGCGTACCCACTTCCTGAGAAGAGAGCATCTTGTCAAAGCGAGCCTTTTCCACGTTCAGGATTTTACCTTTCAGTGGCAAAATGGCCTGGGTTTTGCGGTTGCGGCCCTGCTTGGCCGAGCCACCAGCGGAGTCGCCCTCGACAATATAGAGTTCAGACAAGGCCGGGTCTTTCTCCTGACAGTCCGCCAACTTGCCCGGCAGACCAGCGATGTCCAGCGCCCCTTTACGCCGGGTCATCTCCCGCGCCTTGCGGGCCGCTTCCCTGGCTCGGGCGGCATCGAGCATTTTGCCCACTACGGCCTTGGCTTCCTGAGGATTCTCAATCAGGTAGTCCGCCAGATATTTGCCCATCTCCTGCTCTACTGCTGATTTAACTTCGGAGGAGACTAGTTTGTCCTTGGTTTGGGAGGAAAATTTCGGGTCCGGCACTTTGACCGAAATAATGGCCGTGAGACCTTCACGGGCATCGTCGCCGGAAGTGGTCACCTTGGCATTTTTCTGGAAGCCTTCACGCTCGATATAGCCATTCAGGTTACGTGTCAGGGCAGCACGAAAGCCCGCCAGGTGAGTGCCGCCATCGCGTTGGGGAATGTTGTTGGTGAATCAATGTACTAAAAATAACTTTTTACCAATTTTTGTTGAAATATTTATGACATCGCCTTTGTAGCCTGATCAATCCATGTACGAGCGTTGTCGTTAGCTTCATTAACCGACAACTGACCAGTATCAATCATAGGCCCAATCGCGACCTGAATAACACCAGGGTTTTTCAGCCATGATTTATTGGGCCAGCAGGTGCCAGCATTGTGTGCCACCGGTAAAACGCCCACTTCTGCCGCCTTGGCCAAACCGGCACCGCCCCGGGAGAACTTGCCCAGGGTGCCGGGGGGCGTGCGAGTCCCTTCCGGAAAAATAAGAACCCAGACACCCTTTTTCAGTGCCGCATCGCCTTGTTGCCGAACTTGTTCCAGTGCTTGGCGAGTGTTGTTGCGGTTAATGGCAATCGGTTCAATCATTTTCAATGCCCAGCCAAAAAACGGAATCTGCAACAGATCCTGTTTCAGTACCTGAGTTTGTGGCGGCAGTAACGTCTGAAGAAAAAAAGTCTCCCAGGTGCTTTGGTGGTTGCAAATCACCACGCAGGCGCTATCCGGAATATGTTCTTTCCCTCTGACCTGCCAGCGGATGCCACAAATAAAACGGCATAAATAGATCGTCACCATGGCCCAGGGGCGGACAAAAAACCGGTAACGGTGGTTAAAGGAGAACGGGTACATGCAAAGAACCATCACCATTGACCAAAAAGCGGTCCACAGCCCAAAGGCAGAGTAAAAGGTGACAGCTCTGAGCGTGGCGAAAGTGGTTCTGAAAAGATTTACCAGTCCGGGGTAAACAGCAGATGACATTAAAATCCCTCGGTAAGCATTGCTTCGACAAAGCTATCCAGATTGTCATAAACAGGTACGACAAGGCCTGCAGCCAGTTGTTCAGGATGAGCGGCGAGTGTAGCCTGAGTTTTACGCCCTTTACCAGTGAGCACCAGGGCGACCTGGCAACCACCGTCGGCCCCTGCCTGCAAATCCCGCAATGAGTCACCCACCAGCCAGGTGTTGGCTGGCTCAGCGGGGTAATCATGGAATATTTGTTCAATCAAGCCGGTAGCCGGTTTACGACACTGGCAGTGATCATCCGGACCGTGGGGGCAAACGTAAATACCATCGACTCTACCGCCTTTGGCAACCACCAGCGTTGATAATTTGTCGTGCATGGCATCGAGTTGTTCCTGAGTGAAATAACCCCGGGCCAGGCCGGACTGATTGGTCGCCACCACCAGGGTAAACCCGGCACGGGACAGTCGGGCAATGGCGTCAATACTGCCGGGAATGGGCAACCACTGTTCGGCACTGCGAATATAGTGGTCGGAATCTTCATTGATGACGCCGTCGCGGTCGAGGATCACAAGTCTGGTCATGGTGGTGTGGCTTTCGGGTGGGGTAAAACGGTTATACGACCATGGCTGGTTTGCTTGCCAGCCATGGTCAGGTGTCGCTTACGACTTTTGCAACAACGAGATGTCGGCAACGTGCAGGAACAGGCTGCGCAACTGCTTAAGCAGGGCGTAGCGATTCAGGCGGGTTGCTTCATCCTCGGCATTGACCAGTACCTGGTCGAAGAACCGGTCTACCGGCTCTTTCAGCGTGGCCAGGCTTTCCATCACCGCCGCGTAACGGCCTTCGGCCAGCGCCGGTGCGACCTCCTGCTTCTTGGCAAAGAGCATTTGTGCCAGTTCTTTCTCGGCCGCCTCGGTGAGCAAACTCTCGTCCAGCACATCGGGAATAACAATATCGCCGGCTTTGGCCAGAATGTTCGATACCCGCTTATTGGCACTGGCCAGAGCATCGGCTTCGTCCATGGCGTTAAAACGGCTGATGGCCTTGATGCGCAGATCAAAATCCAGCGGACGGGTTGGGCGCAACGCTTTGACGGCGTTGATGATCTCCACCGCCACACCGTCTTCCTGGTAAGTGGCATCAAAACGTTCAAGCATGTAGTTCACGGCAGTCTGGTTCAGTCGCTCTCTGGCTGGCAGGTCGATACCCTGTTCCTGATAGCCAGCAATGGCCTGATCAATCAAGGCAACCAGATCAAGATTGAGCTTCTTCTCCACGATGATGCGCAACACACCGATACTGGCCCGGCGCAGGGCGAATGGGTCTTTGCTGCCGGTGGGCAGTTGGTCAATGCCGAAGATACCGGCAATGGTGTCCACCTTGTCGGCAATGGCCACAGCGCAGCCGGTCAGGGAGGAGGGCAGCTGGTCACCGGCAAAGCGCGGCATGTATTGCTCGTACAGTGTCTTGCTGACTTCCGGATGCTCGCCGTCATTATCGGCGTAGTACTGGCCCATAATCCCCTGCAGTTCCGGAAATTCCAGCACCATCTCAGAAACCAGGTCCGACTTGCACAGCTGGCCGGCACGCTCGGCCAGTTTAGGGTCACCGCCTTCACTTTGGGCAATATAAGCAGCCAGTCGGGCAATACGTTCGGTTTTGGCAAAGACGGAACCTAATTGCGCCTGAAAGACAATGGGCTTCAGTCTTTCACGACGATCGTCTTGCGTTTGTTTACGGTCAGTGTCGTAGAAAAATTTGGCATCGGCCAGACGGGGGCGGATGACTTTTTCATTACCGGCAACCACAAGCCCGGGCTGGCGGCTCTCAATATTGGCTACGGTGATGAAGTAGGGCAGCAGTTCGCCACTGGTATGTTCCACGTGAAAATATTTCTGATGCCCTTTCATGGAGGAGATGAGTGCTTCAGACGGCACGGAGAGAAACTCATCGTCAAAGCGGCCGGCCAGGGCTACTGGCCACTCATTCAGCGCGGTGACTTCATCAAGCAAATCCGGGTCAATGACGCAATGGCCATTAATGGTGGCAGCTAATTGCTCCACCTGCTCACGAATCACATCGCGACGCTCGGCAAAACTGGCGATAACCTTACCCTGTTCCCGCAGAACGGTGGCGTATTGTGCCGGGTCAGTGATGGTGATGTTCTGGTTGGCGTGGAAGCGGTGCCCGCGGGTGGTGTTGCCCGCTTTCAGGCCAAGCATTTCACAGTCAACCACCTGCTCACCGAGTAGCATCAGCAGCCAGTGCACTGGGCGGACAAACTCGGTTCGGCGGGCACCCCAACGCATCCGCTTGGGAATGGGCAGGCTGTTCAGGGCGTCGCTGACGATCTGCCCAAGCAGGTTACTGGTGGCTTCGCCTTTTTTTACTGAGCGGTAAACCAGCCACGGGCCTTTGGGTGTCTCTTCCTGCTCCAAGTCGCTAAAGTCAACGCCGTTGGCGCGGGCAAAACCGAGTGCCGCTTTGCTGGGATTACCCTCGGCATCATAGGCGGCGGCCACAGCAGGGCCTTTGCGTTCAATTTGCTGATCAGGCTGGGCAGTATCCAAACCGGTGATCAACAGGGCCAGACGGAGGGGTGCAGCAAAGGACTCAAAACTGGTAAAGCCAATCTGTGCTTTTTCCAACCCGGCAATAATGCCTTGGGTGAATGCCTCGCTGAGGGTTTTCAATGCCTTTGGCGGCAGTTCTTCGGTGCCCAGTTCCACCAGAAAGTCAGCACTGTTTTGTTGTGGATTGTGCGAGTGAGAAGTACTCATTATTTTTCCTCCTGCGCGAGAACTTCGTTGCGGATGGCTGCATCGGCCATGGGGAAACCAAGCGCCTTTCGTTTGTCGAAATAGGCTTTGGCAACGGCTCTGGCCAGAGTTCTGACGCGCAGGATAAAACGCTGACGCTCGGTGACCGAGATGGCATGGCGAGCATCGAGCAGGTTAAAGGTATGGGATGCCTTGAGCACATATTCATAGGCGGGCAGCGGCAGGTCAGTAGCAACCAGTTTTTGCGACTCGTGCTCGTAAAAATCAAATTGCTTGAACAGCGCTTCGGTATCGGCTTGCTCGAAGTTGAAGGTGGACATCTCCACCTCCTGCTGATGGAACACGTCGCCGTAGCTCACCGGCCCCTGTGGGCTAACAGTCCAGACCAAGTCGTAAACGTTATCCACGCCCTGAATGTACATGGCCAGGCGTTCGAGGCCGTAGGTGATTTCGCCAGTGACCGGGTAGCATTCAATACCACCTACTTGCTGGAAGTAGGTAAATTGTGTGACCTCCATGCCATTCATCCACACTTCCCAGCCAAGCCCCCAGGCACCCAAGGTGGGGGATTCCCAGTTATCTTCAACAAAGCGCAGGTCGTGCACCAGTGGGTCAATGCCCAGCCGGGCCAGGGATTCCAGGTAGAGTTCCTGAATGTTGTCTGGTGATGGCTTCATCACCACCTGGAACTGGTAGTAGTGTTGTAACCGGTTGGGGTTTTCACCGTAGCGGCCATCCGTAGGTCGACGGCTTGGCTGAACGTAGGCAGCGTTCCAGTTCTCCGGGCCAATGGCACGCAGGAATGTGGCCGGGTGGAATGTACCGGCACCCACTTCCATATCCAGCGGCTGCATGATGACACAGCCCTGTTGGGCCCAGAATTGTTGCAGGGAAAAAATCAACCCCTGAAAGGTACTAATATCAGGCTTGCACTGGGAAGTCACTGTTTTACCTCTTGGCTCAAATGCAAACGGTTGGGGCATTGAGCGAGCAATTGTCGGATTTATTTCCCTGGCATGGTTTTCCCTGTAGGTGACAGGGGGGAAAAAACAGAGACGGATTATAACGGGTTGTGCGGATAAATTTAAGTTGTGGATAAGCTGTGATTAATGTGGGTAAATCGTCTGGATAACCACTTGCAGACTGCTTTCTTTTCAGTGATGGCGGCCGATGCCAACAGAATGACTGGCTTTTTTTGTGGCGAGGGATCTGCTTTGGTAAAAAAAATCACCCCTGACGCTGTTCATTCCTCGCGTACCGGAATCGGGAAAAACCGTCCTGAACCGGTAGGCTCAGTCAATGGCCGGCGCGTTTCACCCAAAACGTTGCCTGCTGTTTCACGTGGCACAAATGCCCGACAAAACAAGAGCATTAATCACAAGTCGGGCAAAACATCAATCACGTCAGCAAAGCCAGTATCACAAAACAATGGTGCAAATAACGCGGAAGACAAGGTGATTACCGGTTTGCACCGCGTTGCGGCTCACTCCCGGCAAGGCATCCCGGCGGATCTGTTGCGCGAATTGCAAAAGGCGGCCAGTGAACGGGGGGCCGCACTGTTGACCCGCCCGGTGGAACCGGTCTGTCGGACGTTGATTGCCGAGGGTTGGCCCACCAAGCATTTTCGGATCAAGGCCAAGAGCAGCAACTGGGGTGCTCAGGCCGGCACCATACCGGTACTGCAACGGTACAGTAAGCTGGCACTGGACAGTGAAAGCAAAATAGACAAGTACACCAAGCTGGCCAAAGAGTGTTTGGTTGATGAGGGCTGTGCTCAGGCAGTGCCATTAACCATCAGCACCGCCCGCCTTGCCGAGCTGGAGCAACAAGGCTACTTGTATGAACGGGAGGAGGTTACGAACAAAGGAGCACGCTGCCTTTATTTTACAACCCGCGCCTGTCACCGGAAAGAAGGGCCTGAGCACCGGCAGCAGTTGATACTGCAACCGGATGGTCAGTGGGCCGTTTACGATGCCGATTGCTCGCCGGCGGCAGCCATATTGGTGATTGCCCAGCCGGTACAAGAACCGGGAGAGCAGCCGCTACCCATGACCGCTGATATTGATCCGCTTATGGAGATTTTTCCCCGGGAAGAGTTGGACCTGGAGAAACGGGACCGGTTACCGCTGCCGATGATTTCTGATCGCGTGGTTTCCAAGCAGGTAGATCGTTATCGAATGAGAGCACGAAAATCTTTCCGCCGTGGCGAAATCAATGAGCAGGAGCTCAAGAGCAAGCTTGAGTATTACCAACTCCTGGAGGGGCATTTGCTGGCGGATTTCTATACCATGACGGACCCATTTGGCAAACCGATTTTCAGAGAAGACTTGCTCCTTGGTAATGCCTCTGGACGTGCCCGGGAGATGGTTGAGCATTATCGGAAAGCACTTAGCAGGAAGTATCCCGTCATTCACCATAATGTCGATGCTCACAGCCTGGCCACAGACGAAAAGGCCAACTTTCCCATTACCGCTTTTTTCCCCTCATCGTTAAATATGGTTGAGGAGGGGATCTGCATGATTTTCAACGAAGCACAGCTGCTGCAGGTGCTTGAAAAACTGATGGATTGTGGCTACGCAATACAGAAAAATCCGTTGTGGAAAAATCGTCTTGATCACAGCCACTTTGTCAACGCCAGAGCCAAAATGGCGCAACATCTCGATGCTTCAGTTATTCAGGCAGAGCAACCCAATGATAAGCCCCCTTCCAAGGCTGACTAATAGCGCCAGAAGGTTGGGGTAAATAGTACCAGAAGAGTAAATATCTCCAAACGACCGAGCAGCATGGCAAATGCCAGTAGCCATTTGGCCAGGTTGGGCAGACCTTGGTAACTGAAGGCTGCTTCGCCGAGGGCCGGGCCCAGGTTGTTCAGACAAGAAGCGACAGCTGAGAATGCGGTGATAAAATCAAGCCCGGTAGCGAGTAAGGCCAGAAAGAGCAGCACAAACATGACGATATAGGTGGCAAAGAATCCCCACACTGCTTCACCAACTTTGGGGCTGATGGCATTGTCACCAATCTTGATGGTAAATACTCCGTTTGGGTGGACGAAACGACGCAGTTCTCGCATTCCCTGTTTGGCAATGAGCACCACCCGAATCACTTTCATCCCGCCTGCCGTGGAACCTGCACACCCGCCCATAAAGCTGGTGAAAAAGAGCAGCATGGGCAGAAACAGTGGCCAGGAAGAAAAGCTGGACGAGGAGGTATAGCCAGTAGTGGTGGCCACCGAAACTACCTCAAACAGGCCATAGCGAAATGATTTGCTCAGCGAATAGGTGTCCGACAAGTAGAGCGTGAGCACGGTGATGGCCCCGACAACGGTAATCGTGGCCAGAAACCAACGAACCTCCGGGTCTTTGTAGTAATGATTCAGAGATTTCTCCCGCCAGACACTGAAATGGAGGGCAAAATTGAAACCGGCCACCACCATGAAAAACATGGCCACCGATATGATCAGTGGTGAGTTGAAGTGTCCCATGCTCGCGTCATAAGTAGAAAATCCACCAATGGCAATGGTGCTGAAACTATGGCAGATGGCATCAAACAGATTCATTCCTGCCAGCCAATAGGCAAGTGCACACGCTGCGGTCAGGAACAGGTAGAGAAACCAGAGTGCTTTGGCCGTACTGGTGATCCTTGGGGTGAGCTTGGTGTCTTTGACCGGCCCGGGCATTTCAGTCCGGTAGAGTTGCATTCCACCTACACCGAGCACAGGCAAAACCGCTACAGCCAGCACGATAATACCCATACCTCCCAGCCACTGTAATTGCTGACGGTAAAACAAAATGGAGCGAGGAAGTTGCTCGATGCCGGTCAGGATGGTGGCACCCGTGGTGGTCAGCCCGGAGATTGACTCAAACAGGGCATCGGTGATGCTTAGTGTCGGGCTTTCCATCAGTAGAAATGGTAATGAGCCTACGGAGCCCAGAACAAGCCAGAGCAGCGTGGTCACCAAAAAGCATTCACGAGTACGCAGTGCGCCATTGAGATTGCGAAAGGGGAACCAGAGCAATAAGCCAAGCAGCAGAGTCAGTAAAAAAGTGTAAATAAAAACAGCCGCTTCTGGCTCCTGATAAATCAGCGCCACAACAATGGGGGGAAGGCTGGAACTACTGAACAAAACCAGCAAAATGCCCAGGATTGGTAGAATAATCTGAAACTGCATGGCGCTCCTTGCTTCATCCAGTGTCAGAGAGCAATCCTGGCCCTGGTACAAACCTGTTTTGTAATGTTTTTCCTGACAGATTACTCCCAATCCACGGGAAAACAAAGCTCGCAATGGGGCTGTTGAAGTCAGGAGCAGCAGTTTGCTGGGGAGGTGTAACTCGACTCTAAAGTTTTAGCCTGATTATTGGGTCAAATTTGAGCAGGTCTCACTGCTGCTACTCGGACTTTAGCTGCGCAGAGTCTTCATCGTTGCAACAGGAGGCCTGCTGTACCAATCTTGGTTGCAAAGTAATGTAGTGGCAACATTCATGTGACCATGGTTATACGTATTCTCCCCTGAGCTACCCAATTTATTGATCATCTCGATCAAGCCTTACGCCGTGCTCCGCAAGCTCAGCAACTGACTACGAAGTAGCGCTATTTTCTGACATTTGTCATTTCGGCAATGATTTTGACTCAGAAGCTCTGTTGGGCAACCATGGAACGTCGAAGTCTTGGCCAATATACATCGGCCGCCTTATGGTGGATGTTTTACCGATCCGAAATTGTCTGGCATCTACTTCTACGCATCAGTGTTCTTGTCATTACTGACCGCTATGGCTTATCAGAGGGAAATCTGCTCATCGACGACACAGGGCGCTCAAGATGCAAACGAACCAAAAAAATAGGCAAGACCCACAAGATCAAGGAGAAAAAGACCAGTGGTTATGTCAACGGTCACGAGCTAGTCTTTCTGGTTTTACAAACTCCGCTGGTGACCATTCCCATTGACTTCCGGTTCTATATGCCCGACCCGAAGATGACCGAATGGCGGAAGAAAAGAGACTTGTTGAAAAAAACAGGGAGTTCCTCCAAAGGATCGGCCTCCCAAGCCAAAGCCCAGCAGTGAGTACCCAACAAAACAGCTACTGGCACTGGATATGATCCAGGCTTTCCAACAACAATTTCCGAACATATGCGTCACTGGTGTTCTGGCAGACGCTCTCTACGGTGATGCCCATTTTATGGATGGAGCTTCCTCGGTCTTCTCGGGAACACAGGTGGTTAGCCAGCTCCGTTGGAACCAGACGGTGATCTACAAAAAAAAAGAAGTTAATCTGAAGACCTGTTTTGACAGTTATCTCGGGCCTGGCGTTAAAAAGACGCTGGTCATACGAGGGGGAAAGGAGCAAAAGGTGACGGTATTGTCTGCCCGTCTCAAGGTCAAAGCCCATGGGTAGAAGCGATTTATTATTGCCTTGAAATACGGGGGAGAGGACGACTATCGCTATCTGGTCGCCACGGATGTTTCCTGGCGTCATGATGATATTGCCCGGCTTCACACGCTGAGGTGGTTGATCGAGGTGTTCTTTGAGGACTGGAAACTTCATGAAGGCTGGTGCAACAGAGCCTTGCAGCAATGCATTGAAGGGTCTGAGCGTGGCGTGATCCTGAGCGTGCTGTGTAACCATATGTTGCTCCTTCACCCTGAACAATCTGCCCGCCTGGAACACAAGCAGCCTGCGCTTACCGTTGGCTGTCTGGTTGAGAAGCTCAGAATCGATGCGTTGCTGGATACCATCCGGTCAGTTGTGGAGTCAGTAAATCCTCAGGAGCAGTTCAAGAAGCTGACGGAGTCTCTGGAAGACTACCGGCCAGTGAGAATATCCAGCAAGCATATGGTGGGCAGGGAGCTGGGGAGAATGATGCCAACTGCTTCACTCAAGTATCGTTTGCCTGAATATCAAACACTCGTACATTAGAAACTTGAGAGTCGAGTGTAAGGCCCGCACAGGCAGGCTTTACTGGTGGGATCAGAAAAATCCCAGCCCAACCTGAAAAAGTTGTTCCACTTCGCGGATTTTGCGCTTATTGGTCAAGAAAAGGATGACATGATCGCCAGATTCAATGCGGGTGATGTCATGGGCAATCAGCACTTGATCATCGCGCACGATGGCCCCGATGGTTACGCCCTGGGGCAAGGCCACCTCGCGAATGGTTTTACCCACCACTTTGGAGCTGTTCTCATCACCGTGGGCGATGGCCTCAATAGCCTCCGCAGCGCCTCTGCGAAGTGAGTGAACGTTCACTATGTCACCCCGGCGAACGTGCTTGAGCAAGCTGCCGATGGTGGCCAACTGAGGGGAGATGGCAATATCGATTTCGCCACCCTGCACCAGATCAACGTAGGCTGGGTTGTTGATCAGAGCCATGACCTTACGGGCACCGAGGCGTTTGGCCAGCATAGATGACATGACGTTGGCTTCATCATCGTTGGTCAGAGCGCAGAAGATGTCAGTCTCTTCAATGTTTTCGCTGATCAGCAGCTCTTTGTCAGAGGCATTGCCGCAGAACACCATGGCTCTGGTCAGTGTCTCAGATAGAAACTGGCACCGATCCATGTTGCGCTCGATGATCTTGATCTTGTAATTTTCTTCAATGGATTGGGCCAGCCGCAAGCCAATATTACCGCCACCGGCGATGATGATCCGTTTGTAAGCATCGTCCAGGCGCTGCAATTCGCCCATGACCGCACGGATATCCTCCCGGGCAGCAATAAAGAACACCTCATCGTCCACCTCAATCACCGTGTTGCCCAGGGGGATCACGGCATTGCCCCGGCGGAAAATGGCTGCAATGCGGGTGTCAACGTTGGGCATGTGCTCGCGGATATAACGCAGTTCCTGGCCCACCAGGTTGCCGCCATAGTAGGCTTTCATGGCCACCAGCTGCACCCGGCCGCCGGCAAAATCCAGCACCTGCAAAGCGCTGGGACGCTCCAGTAAACGTTGTATGTAGTTAGTGACCACTTGCTCCGGGCTGATCAGTACGTCGATGGGCAGCGCGTTATTGGCAAACAGGTTGGCATTTTTCAGGTAGGACGCCTGACGGATACGGGCAATTTTTGACGGGGTATGAAACAGGGTATAGGCAATCTGGCAGGCCACCATATTGACTTCATCGCTGTTGGTCACCGCCACCAGCATGTCTGCTTCGTCGGCTTCGGCTTGTTTCAGCACGCCGGGAAAAGAGGCCTTGCCCTGGATCGTGCGGATATCGATTTTATCCTGCAACTCGCGCAGGCGCGTGGCGTCAGTATCGACCACGGTAATGTCATTTTCTTCGTTGGCAAGATTCTCTGCAAGAGTGCCGCCGACTTGGCCGGCACCGAGAATGATAATTTTCATTTAGGATTCCGTCTTGATCATCAGACTGTAGAAAAAACCATCTCCGCTGGTGGGTTGGCCGCTGGCATCGTCAGTGCTGCCGGCAGTGGGGAACAGTTGTTTACCAAAGCCAGTGTCGTAACCCCATTGGCCGGCAATCGGAACCAGCCGTGCATCAGTGGTGGTTGTGACAAAACGCTCGATTTGCAGATGGTTCTCTTCTGGCATGACCGAACAGGTAGCGTACAGCAAAGTACCACCAGGCTTAAGCAGTGGCCACACAGCGTGCAGTATTTTTTCCTGAAGCTGCGCCAGCGATGTTATGTCCTCGGGTTTACGCAGCAGTTTGATGTCTGGATGGCGGCGGATGACACCAGTGGCCGAGCAGGGTGCATCGAGCAAAATGTGATCGTACTGGCGGCCATTCCACCAGCTATCCGGTGTACTGGCATCGCCACAGAGAATATTAGCCTCAAGGTGAAGTCGTTGCAGGTTTGCCGCTACTCGTTCCAGCCGTTTCGAGTCGCTGTCCAGGGCATCAACGCAGATGCCGGGGTGCAGATCCAGCAGGTGGCATGTTTTACCGCCGGGGGCGCAACAGGCATCAAGAATACGGTCGCCGACTTTGGCCGGTATCAGTGCAGCTGCCAGTTGGGCCGATTCATCCTGTACGCTGACCATACCGGCCTGAAATCCAGGTAGCTGATCCACCGGTTGTGGGCGGCTCAGGGTGATGGCTTGGGGGGCAATGACCGATGGTTTTGCCACCAGACATTGATCAAACAGTTTTTTCAGGTATCTGCCCGGAGTGATCTGCTGCTGGTTGATTCGTAAAGTCATGGGCGGCGGCTGATTATTACTCGCCAGAATGGCTTGGTAATCCTCTGGCCAGGCCCGTTTGATGGCGTTGATCAGCCACTTGGGGTGAGAGTAGTTGCAAACCGGGCTGCGTTTGGCCAGCTCATCCAGCTCATCAAAACGGCGCTCAGCGTTTCTCAATACCCCATTGACCAGTCCACGAGCCCAGGGCTTGCCCATGCTCCGGGTGGCTTGGACGGTCTCGCCAATGGCGGCGTGGGGTGGGATACGGGTATAAAAGAGCTGGTACAGGCCAACCAAAATCAGGTTGTGAATATCCTGCTCTTTGTCTTTTAGGGGCTTTTCGGTCAAAAACTTCAACCAGGCACTGAGCCGATGGTAGTGGCGCAGGGTGCCGTAGCACAACTCAGCCAGTAACGGCTGGTCTTTTTTCGACAGCTTCTCCTGCAAGGCAGGCATTACGCTGGAGAGGGATTCGCCTTGAACAACCTGGGTAACAGTTTGGGCGGCCAGCTGGCGTACGGAGGATTGTTTGGCCATAGGTTAAATAAAAATCTTTCCGACGCGGAACATCTCTTTTTTGCCGTTCAACAACGCCTGAACAGTCATTGCGCGGCTTCCTGCCAGTTGCAGTTGGGTGATCCGCAGGACGCCTTGCCCGCAGGCGATATCCAGACCCTCCCGGTCGGCCTTGAGCAGGGTTCCGGGGGTTGCCGTGGTGTCAGTGGTCAGAGCGGTGGAGACCCAAACGCGAATACCGGTGTCATCCAGCGTGGTGGTGGCCACTGGCCAGGGATTGAAAGCTCGTACCTGACGCTCAAGGGTGGTGGCCGATTGTTGCCAGTCCAGTGAGGCCTCTTCCTTGGTTATCTTGTGGGCGTAGTTGGCTTGGCTGTCATCTTGTTTTTCCGGTTTGATGCTGTCACTAGCGATGTCGTCAAGAGAGTGAGTGAGTGCTTGCTTACCGGTGGTTATTAGCCGGTCGTGCAGGTCGCCGGTGGTATCGGTGGGGTGAATGGCGCAGAAAGCTTTGCGCAGCATGTCACCCGTATCCAGACCCGCATCCATCTGCATGATGGTCACGCCCGATTCGCTGTCGCCCGCCTCAATGGCGCGCTGGATAGGCGCGGCACCGCGCCAACGTGGTAAAATGGAACCATGTACGTTGATGCAGCCGTGTTTAGGGGCATCAAGAACGGCCTGGGGCAAGATCAGTCCGTATGCTACGACGACCATTAAGTCCGCATTCAGGGCAGCCAGTTCCTGCTGTGCTTGTTCGCAGCGCAGTGACTTGGGCTGGTAAACTGGAATGTTGTGCTCCATTGCCAGGGCTTTAACCGGTGACGGCATCATTTTCTGACCGCGTCCGGCCGGTCGGTCTGGCTGGGTGTAAACGGCGATAACCTGATGATGGCTGGCCAGTACGGCCTCCAGGTGGGCGCTGGCAAACTCTGGGGTTCCGGCAAAGATAATGCGAAGGCTGTTCATTGGAATTGAAAACATCTCATTGGCAGTAGGCGGGGAGACCGCTTTGAGCGAGGCGGTCTAACGCTTTTTCTTGCCCAGCTTTTTCTTGATACGATCCAGTTTCAGGCGGGAAAGGTTATCGATAAACAGCTTCCCTTCCAGGTGATCAAGTTCGTGCTGAACACAGACTGCGGCCAGTCCCTCACACTCTTTGGTGTACTCTTTGCCATCACGGTCTAACGCAATAAGCCTGATGCGTGCATAACGGTCGAGCAGTTCGTAAAAGCCCGGTACGGACAGGCAGCCTTCTTGCAGGTCAGACTTTTCCTCTCCGATTGGTTCGTAGCGAGGGTTGATCAGAACTTGTGGTTGATTACATTCCTCGGACAGGTCCATGACCACGATGCGCTGGTGGAAGTCCACCTGAGTGGCGGCCAGGCCGACACCGTTGGCCTCGTACATAGTTTCCAGCATATCGCTGACCAGTTGGCGGATCTCATCGTTCACCTCCGCCACTGGCCTGGCAACCGTACGCAGTCTTGGGTCGGGGTATTCGAGTATTTCCAGTAGTGCCATCAGTGATCTCAGTTTGACGCAGTCAACGATTGTGAATTAGCTTGCCAGTATATCGATAAATGTTGTTCGTACCTAGGGGCGATTCAACCCCTCTGCTCCCTCCCCGTCGTACCACCAAGTGTTGATGATCATGGGGTAGTCGGTGACCACGTCAGGACGGTTGATATGGCTGCGATACGCGGTTCTGACATTGCCGAAATACCACAGAGGCACGCCGTAGTGATGCCATAGCAAGACCCGGTCGAGGCTGTGAATAATGGTTTCCAGTTGCTGCTGGGTCTGGGCGGTGGGAATTTTTTCCAGCAGGGCATCAACGGTGGGATTGCTGATGCCGGCCAGATTCTGGGTATCAGGGAGATTGGCGTTGCTGGAGTGAAAGTAGCGGAACAGTTCGCTGCCTAAAGAGAGTCCGAGCGGGTAGACGTTGGCAATGGCATCGAAGTCCAGCTTGCGCACCCGCTGGAAATAGTTGCTGCTGTCGATTACCCGGTACTTCAGGTCGATGCCAATGCTGGCCAGGTTCTTCCTGAATGGCAGGATCATCCGCTCACCCCGGCGGCTGTACGTGATTAGTTCGAAGGTGAGCGGTTCCTGCCGGTGGTTGACCAGCTGATTACCGCGCAGCGTCCAGCCGGCCTCTTTCAGCAGGGTTAGGGCTTGTTTCTGTTGTGCTCGCATAGTGCCATCACCCCGGGTTACCGGCAGGGTAAATGGTTGGTTGAATAACGCTTCAGGGAGTTGCTGGCGAAACGGAGCCAGCAACTGCTGTTCTTCTGGAGAGGGGGCGCCGGAAGCCGCGTAAAGAGAGTTGGGGAAATAGCTGTTGGCCCGGGTATAGGTGCCTTCGAATAAGGTACGGTTGCTCCATTCAAAATCGAACAGATAGCCGATGGCCTGGCGCACACGGATGTCATTGAAAGGGGGACGGCGGGTGTTAAATACCATCATCGGGCTGCCAACAATCATCTTGCTGGGAATCTCCACCTTGTGCACTTTGCCAGATGCAATATCGGGAAAGTCGTAAGCCCTGGCCCAGTTCTTGGCCGTGGATTCGAAAAAAACATTCAGATCGCCCGCTTTGAAGGCTTCAAAGGCGATGGTTGGGTCTTGGTAAACGTAGGCAGTAATCTGATCGAAATTGTATTTGCCTCGGTTGATGGGCAGGTCTTTGCCCCAGTAATCCTTTACTCTGGAAAACGTCACCGACGAGCCACCTTTTACTTGGGTGATCCGGTAAGGGCCGCTGCCCAGTGGGGGAGTCAGACGGGATTTCTCATTGTGTTGCCCCTGCCAGTAGTGAGCGGGCAGTATGGGCAGCTCGGCGGCGCTGAACAGTTGGTCGCGACTGCCGGGCGTGTGGAAATAGAAGCAGACGCGGTGTTTGTCCAGCACCTCTACTCGCTCAATGGGTTTGAGCTGAATCTGGTATTTCATCGGGCCATCTTTGAGGTAATGGTAAGAAAATACCACGTCCCTGGCGGTAATGGCACGGCCATCATGGAAGCGGGCGTTGGGGCGCAAGTTAAAGATAATCCAGTGGTTATCCGACGGGTACTCGGCGAATTCAGCAATCAGCCCGTAGGCTACCTTGGCCTCGTCCGCGGCGGGGCTGTAAGAACCACTGCCCACCATCAGTGGTTCGTTCAGGGACAGGAATCCCAGATTGTAAAAACGAAAGGGGGAGATTAGCGATAAGTGCGTCCCGTTTTGCGCGTAGGGGTTGAGGGTGTCAAAGGTGCCAATGGCAGCCATCTTCAGCTTGCCGCCCTTGGGGGCATAGGGGTTTACGTAGTCGAGGTGGGGGAAGTTTTCGGGGTATTTCAGGTCATCAAACCGCGAAAGTCCGTGGGACTTGTACGTGGCCGGTGCATCGTCATCCGCCGCTACCGAGAGCTGTGCCGTGAGTGACATGGCCGTTATGAAGGTAACGCTTTGCAGTTTCAAAACGGCTCCTTGATGGTCGGAATCTGTTCATACTAGCCAAACCCGACCGGTGCAGGCAAACCGGGCCGTGTGACGTGAACCACGTGTGACCGGAACTTGAGAATTGACCGCCAGCGCCGAGAACTAAATAGAACCGACCGGTCGGTGATTAACAGGCTGGTGCAATAGCGCAGAGAGCAAAAACTAAAACAAGGAATCGGGACCACAATGAGACGCTTTGTTCTGGCAGGAATTCTGCTGTGCATGTCCACCCTCGGTCAGGCTGACCCGATAAAGGCGGACTCTCCTGGTACATACAGGGTGCAAAAAGGTGACACCCTCTGGGATATTTCCACCACCTTTTTGAACAGCCCATGGTTGTGGCCACAGATCTGGTATGCCAATTGGCAAATTAGCAACCCCCATCTGATTTATCCTGGCGATGTCATCAGTCTGGTATATGTCGATGGTAAGCCGAGACTGATGGTTGCTCAGCGGGGCGACACAGGGCATGCCATCAAGTTAAGCCCAAAGGTTCGGGTTATGCCCGGTGAGTCGGCGATTCCAGCCATTCCACTGAGTGCCATAGAAAGCCACCTGTATAGCGGCCACATATTTGCCAGTGAGGAGCAGTTGGCTCACGCGCCCTATGTGTTTGCTGCCCACGGCGGTAAGCTGGTTTCTGCCATTGGTGATAAAGTCTACGCCCGAGGCCACTTTGCCGATGACACTTTTCGCTTCAAGGTTGTGCGCGGCGCGCAGCCAGTTGTTGACCCGCAAACCGGTGAGGTTCTCGGGTTGATGGCCAGGGATGTTGGGGTTGTGCATGTCAGGCGGGTTGAGGGAGATACGGCATTGTTGGTCGTTCAGAAGAGTAAAATGGAGCTAAGGTCCGGCGACCGTTTGGTGCACCAGCGCGCCAGTGGTCTGGTAGCCAATTTTTTCCCGACTGCACCAAAAGAGCCAGTTGAAGGGATGATTACCGCAAATTTGGACGGCTCCCAAAAAATCTCCAGGTTTGATAATGTCGTCATCAACCGTGGCAGGCGAGAGAATCTCAAACAGGGCGATGTGCTTGCCGTGTATCGCCAGATTGAAGTAGCTTCGGATGCCGTGACCGGTGAAGTCGTTGCCTTGCCTTCGGAAAGAGTCGGGCTTGTGATGGTCTATCGAACTTTTGCCAAAATGAGCTATGGTATTGTGCTATCAGCAAGAGAAGATATTGAAGTTGGTTATATCCTCCGAAACCCGCGGCCCATTTAGTAATCAATCATGAGTCGGGTTTCTGGGCTGAAGCTGTCAAAAATCAGAATAAGCCGCGCTGCTGCGCAACGAGAGTCCGATGATACACACCGATACAAGCCAGATGGACTGGCTGCAACTGGTTCCCTGGCTGACACTGTCTCTTATTCCTGGTTTGGGGCCGATTAAATCCAGTCAGCTGCTGGAAAAAATCCAACACCCCGACCGCCTGTTTTCGGCTTCTTACCTTGACCTGAAAAAGATCCTTCCAGAAAAACTGGCTGGTCTGGTGGCGGGTGCTGCGGAAAATCGTGACATACAACAGCAGCTACAACGAACACAAACCTGGCTGCAGGCCAGCGCTGCCCACCAGATTTTGACACTGGACTCTCCGTTTTATCCCAAGAACCTGAAAGAGCTGCCCGATGCTCCGGTGTTGCTCTATGTGATTGGTAATCATCATCTGCTCAATGAACCACAGCTGGGAGTTGTTGGCAGTCGCCGACCCACGCCAAACGGGCGTCGAGTTGCCCGGGAGTTCTCTGAGCATTTATCACGCAGTGGTCTGGTGATTACCAGCGGCATGGCGTTGGGGATCGACGTTGCTGCCCACCAAGGGGCGCTGGGCTGTTATGGTAGCACTGTTGCCGTGCTTGGTACTGGAGTTGATCAAATCTATCCGGCCCGGCATCGGGATATTTATCAGTTGATTGCTGGGCAGGGCGCGTTAGTCAGCGAGTTTCCCCTGGGCACTAAGCCATTCGCTGGTAACTTCCCACGCAGAAACCGTATTTTATCCGGCCTGTCCCTTGGTGTGCTGGTGGTTGAGGCGGCACTGGAAAGTGGCTCGCTAATCTCTGCCAGACTTGCTGCTGAGCAGGGACGTGAGGTGTTTGCCATTCCCGGCTCGGTGCTCAACCCGCTGAGCCGAGGCTGTCATAAACTGATTCGTGAGGGTGCAGTATTGGTGGAGAGTCCAGATGATGTGCTGATCGAACTGGCCCCCCAACTGCATTCAGTCATGCATGGGGTGATGAATGGACTTTCAACCACTACCCCTGACCGCAAGGAGACCGACCCTTTGCGGCTGAAGGTGGTCGAGGCTATGGGGTTTGAGGTGGTCAATGTGGATCAGATCAGTGCATTCTCGGGCATCCCTCATGCCGAGCTGTCAGTGGTTCTCACCGAGATGGAGCTTGACGGGGTAATCGAGTCCATCCCCGGTGGTTTTATTCGCCTGGGGTGAACCGGTTTTCTGTCATTTCTCTTGCTAGACTGAGCCGTTGCGTTGTGTGTTATTTGGTCGTTGCCAAGCGTCTGGTTCGTGTTGAGAATATAGTTGAATGATGGATGTTAGTAGAGCTGGTGCAGTGGTGAACAATGGAGGCATCATCGCTTATCCGACAGAGGCGGTCTGGGGGCTTGGCTGTGATCCCTGGAACCCGGAAGCGGTTCGCCGGATTCTGGCACTGAAGCAGCGATCGGTGGACAAAGGTGTTATTTTGATCGGCGCCACACCAGCACAGTTTGCGCCGCTTTTGGAATCTTTATCACCAGAACAAAAAAGCTTGCTTGAGGCATCCTGGCCAGGCCCTAACACTTGGTTGCTGCCAGACCCTGAGTGCTGGGCTCCGGATTGGGTCAGAGGGCGGTTTGATACTGTGGCCGTGCGTGTCAGTGCTCATCCGGTGGTGGTGGCGTTGTGTCAGGAAGTGGGACGGCCTATTGTATCTACTTCGGCGAATCTGGCTGGTCAAGCACCGTTGTTGACGGCTGAGGCTGTCCAGGAGCAGTTTGGCCTCTCACTTGATGGTATCGTCCAGGGAGCCACGGGAGGGCAGAAAACGCCTTCAAGAATTCGGGATCTACGCTCTGGAAAACTTGTGCGTGCAGGCTAGGGAGGTGGATGTAGAATGTCTGAACTGCCGGTTGATCTTGTCGAACAATACTTGCTGACCCTACAAAATCGCATTTGTATTGCCATTGAGGCCGAGGAGTCCTCCGGTGCCTTTCAGGAAGATCAATGGGACTACTCAGATGGCAGCGGTGGAGGTAAAGCCCGGGTGCTTGAGGGGGGCGAGGTTTTTGAAAAGGCTGGCGTTAATTACTCCTGTGTCACTGGCAGTCGGCTACCGGTCAGTGCCACTGCCCATCGGCCACAGTTAGCGGGTCGGCACTTTCAGGCCATGGGCGTATCTCTGGTCATTCATCCGAACAATCCATTTGTCCCCACATCCCACGCCAATATTCGATTATTAATTGCACGTAACGAGGATGAAGCGCCAATCTGGTGGTTCGGTGGCGGTTACGACCTAAGCCCTTGTTACGGCTTTGAAGAAGACTGCAAACATTGGCACCAGGCAGCAAGGGGAGCCTGTGAACCGTTTGGTGATGATGTCTATCCCCGTTACAAGAAGTGGTGTGATGACTACTTCTTTCTCAGGCATCGAAATGAGCCCAGAGGTATTGGCGGCCTGTTTTTTGATGACCTGAATCAGTGGCCGTTTGGGCGCTGCTTTTCTTTTGTACAGTCGGTAGGAGACAGCTACCTTAAAGCGTACCTGCCCATTGTGCAACGGCGCAAAAACCTGACATACACCGAGCGCCACAAGCAGTTCCAGCAATACCGCCGCGGCCGTTATGTGGAGTTCAATCTGGTGTATGACCGGGGGACGCTATTTGGTTTGCAATCCGGTGGGCGGATCGAGTCTATCCTGATGTCATTGCCCCCGCAGGTGCGTTGGGATTATAACTGGAAGCCAGAGCCTGGGTCGGATGAAGCACTTCTGTATGATGAATTTTTACCGATCAGAGACTGGCTATCTTAATTGAAGATTCGTGGAAGAGGTGAGTTATGGCTGGACCCGTTGACTGCTACGCTGTCATGGGCAACCCGGTTGCCCACAGCAAATCGCCGGTCATCCACACACTGTTTGCCGATGACACTGACCAGAACATGCGCTACTCAGCCATTTTGGTTGACATTGACGGGTTTCAGCAGGCCGTGGACGAGTTCTTTGCCAACGGTGACCTCGGTTTAAGTATTACCGTCCCATTTAAACAAGAAGCGTGGGAGTTGGCCCAAAGGCGCACATTCCGGGCAGAAAGGGCCGGTGCTGTGAACACGCTGTGGCAGGATGAACAGGGGCTGTTGCACGGTGATAACACCGATGGAGCTGGCCTTATTGCCGACCTTAAAAACAATGACATTACCATCAAAGACATGCGGGTGCTCATTCTGGGAGCTGGTGGTGCGGTGCGGGGTGTGCTTGACCCCGTCCTCAACGAGCAACCCGCCGAAGTTGTCATTGCCAATCGAACGGTGGCCAAAGCCGATGCTTTGGTGTCGTTGTTTCCTGAAAAACCGATTTCCGCCAGTGCTTATGAGAACCTGCAAGGGTGCTTTGACTTGGTGATCAATGGCACCGCAGCCAGTTTGCATGGCGAGATGCCGCCATTGCCGGAACACACCATTGGGCATCGCACCGGTTGTTATGACATGATGTACGCTTCGGGTGAAACCGTTTTTAATAGCTGGTGCCGTACGCATGGTGCAGGAAAAACCATGGATGGACTGGGCATGTTGGTTGAACAGGCAGCGGAGCAGTTTGCTCTTTGGCGGGGGGTGCGCCCTGATAGCACCAGGATTCTTGATTTATTGCGTAAAGAAATGGTCTGACGGTGAAATAACGGAAAAGATTATGGACAAGGCAATACCCACCACAGTAATTGCGGAAGATTTGTTACCAGGCGACTTGCTCTTTCAGCTCCGGGCAGGTGGTGAGGAAGAGTGGGCCATCAGTCGCCTGTTCCCAGGCCGGGACGGGGTGGCAGTTAATCATGTGGCAATATACGACGGTGATGGAATGGTTATTGAGGCAGTCACCCCAAGTGTGAAAAAAACTGCCATCGAAGAGTTTATTCGCAGTTCGGTTCTGGACAATTACCGTCGCCCCTGCGTGCTGGTTTGCCGTTTGAGGCCCGGTTATTCATCACTTATTCCTGCTGCACTGGAGTTTGCCGGGCAGCAGCTGTTTGTTCCCTACAATTCACATTACAGCCCGTCGCACGGTGAGCCGTTGAAAAGCTGGTATTGCAGCGAACTGATTGTCCACGCCTTCCGTCATGCTAATAATGGCTCCTGTTTCTTTGAGCAGACACCAATGAGCTTTCGGGATATGGATACCGGTGAACTGTTGCCGTTTTGGGTAAATCATTATGCAGATTCTGGCAATGCAATACCGCAGGGGCTACCCGGTTCGCACCCAGCCTTGATGTCCAGCTCAGAGCGGCTGGTATGCGTAAATGTTATGGGGGCGTTGCCTGCCAGAATTGGGCAACAGGTTAATGGTTTGGAGGCAGTGGTCTAATCGGTTACTCTCGTCGGTATTGTGCGGCGTGTTGTGAAGGTGCGTCGTGCCGCTTTGCCTAAAAATCGCATTAGTAGCACTTTTGCAATAAACTGACTCATCAAGTCAGTCAGTGACATTTCTTTCAGCCAGCTCTGGCTGACCTGCCGGATAGCCTGTTAATGAACGCTGCTCAATCATCCATCACTTTGGCGCAGGCCCTGCGCGAAGATATAAACCTTGGGGCTAAATCCCTGGGTCTTGACCTGTTGTACACACAGGCCGATTTGCTGACCCGTTACGTCCTGCTGCTGGACAAATGGAACAAGACGTACAATCTCACTGCAATCCGCGATCCTCGTGATATGGTATTCAGGCACATCATTGATAGTCTGAGCATCGTGCCGCACGTTATTGGCAACAATGTCCTGGATGTTGGCTCAGGCCCTGGCTTACCCGGTATTGTCCTGGCAGTTATGAATCCAGCCGGAAAATATACGACACTAGATAGTAACGGCAAGAAGACCCGGTTTATGCTTCAGGCCAAGCTTGACCTGCAGCTGGACAACCTGGAGGTGGTTAATGCTCGTGTGGAAGCGTTTACTACAAAGCAAACGTTTGATGCCATAACTTCACGGGCATTTACGTCTTTGGTCAACATGGTTGAAGGTACAAAGCATTTATTATCACCTTCAGGTGTTTATCTGGCCATGAAAGGGCTATATCCTGATGAGGAATTGAAAGAGCTGATGGATCGTCAGGAGATAGAGCTGGTCGGCTGCGAGCCTTTGCATGTACCGGGAACCGACGGCGATCGTCATTTGGTTATTTTGCGTAACAGGCATTAATGGTATGAACAGTTGTGGCTAAGATTCTAGCAGTAACCAATCAGAAGGGTGGAGTTGGCAAAACCACCTCCTGCGTTAACCTGGCGGCTTCTTTGGCAGCAAGCAAACAACGAGTGTTGCTTATTGATGTCGATCCTCAGGGCAATGCCACCATGGGCAGCGGCATCGATAAACATGCCCAGCAGTGGACTGTGTATCACGTTCTGACCGGCCGGTGCGATATCCAGCAAGCTGTGCTGCCTTCCCTTGGTGGAGGCTACGATGTCCTTGGGGCGAACGCTGACTTGACGGCAGCGGAAGTCGAACTGATGACCATGAAGCGCAAGGAGTTCAGGCTTAAGGAGGCACTGGCTACCGTAGCCGAACAGTACGATTTTGTGATGATTGACTGCCCACCGTCGTTAAATATGCTCACCATTAATGCCATGGTGGCTGCCCGTGGCGTGATAATCCCTATGCAGTGCGAATACTACGCTCTGGAAGGTTTGACGGCGCTGATGGAAACTGTCGCCGGTTTGCGCGAGACCATCAATCCGGATCTGCACATCGAAGGTTTGTTACGCACCATGTACGATCCAAGGATGACGCTGACCACTGAAGTGTCGAGGCAGCTCATCAACCATTTTGGTGATAAAGTCTATCGAACGGTCATTCCGCGAAATGTGCGACTGGCAGAAGCGCCGAGCCACGGCAAGCCAGTGCTGGCATATGATCGCAACTCCCGTGGTTCTGTCGCCTATCTGGCGCTGGCCGGGGAGCTGATTCGCAAGCACGACACCAACAGCACCCGGTGTAAGGTGGCCAAAAAAACAGGAACGGTATAACCCATGGTGAAGCAACGTCTCGGTACCAATTTAAACGCCCTGCTTGGCAGCGCCAGGTTGTCAGCGTCCCTATCCAACGATTTATCCGGGCCATCGGAGCCCCACGAGTCAGTCGATGGTCAAATGAAAGCCCTGCCAGTAGAGTTTCTGGCACGCGGCAAGTATCAGCCACGGCGGGACATGCATACCGAGGCATTGGAAGAGCTGGCCCTGAGTATCAAAGAGCAGGGTATTATGCAGCCCATCGTGGTGCGTCCGTCCGGGCAAAACCGTTATGAAATTATTGCTGGTGAGCGTCGCTGGCGTGCTGCCCAGATAGCCGGATTGGCTGAAGTTCCTGTGGTCATCCGTGATGTTTCTGATGAAGCGGCCATTGCCATGGCGCTCATCGAAAATATCCAGCGCGAAGATTTGAATCCCATTGAAGAGGCCATCGCCTTGGCCAGGCTGCAAAAAGAGTTTGAGCTGACTCAGCAGGAAATCGCCCAGGCCGTTGGCAAATCCAGGGCGGCTGTCGCTAATATACTACGACTAATGTCGTTAAACTCCGAAGTTAAGAAAATGTTGGAGTACGGCGATCTGGAAATGGGCCATGCCCGTGCTCTGCTGTCACTGAGTGAGACTGACCAGTTCGACGTGGCTCGCATGGTTACCGGAAAAGGGTTGTCAGTGCGCCAAACCGAATCACTGGTGCGCCGGTTTCAACAACAAAAAAAAGATGGCGGCAAAACCACCCAGCGTCTGGATCCTAACATTAAACAGCTTGAGGACGAACTGTCAGGCAGAGTTGGTGCAAGGGTTGTGATTCAGTGCAACGCTAAAGGGAAGGGAAAGCTGGTAATTTCCTACAACACCCTTGATGAACTTGATGGTGTGCTTGAACACATTACCTGATTAAACACTGCGCTCTCTCTGACCCCATATACCCGGCGCCTTTCAATTTGCTACTTTGGGGTCTTTCGTAGGTTGGCTGCATTCGCTCACGCCGGTCACGTAGTATTTTTACGCTCCCGGGGCTTCGCTCAATTGCCGCCGCGTAGCAACATGAGATCCATTGGGTATATGAGGTATCGGTTGTTGGAGAATAAAAAATAACCGGTTGACAAGAAAATCCCGACGGTAATATGCGCCACCACTGACACGGCGTCGCTCGAACAAAGAGTTGAGTGTTGGTGAGTTGGTAAGCTTCTTTTTCCTACTGAAAAACGAACGCTTGACAACGAAAGCCGCTACGGTAACATGGGCGGCCTTGCTTCCGGTGGCCAGTTAGCAGTTGCTAGTGGTCGGTGGTGAGGAGCGAATGTTCTTTAACAAGATATCAGACAATTCGTGTGGGCGCTTGTGCGATGGCATCGGTTGACCGGTTCTCTTAATAAAGAGTCCCGGAAATACTTTAAGATGCTTGATTGAGCAAGCGAACATATCTGTTAATTCATGTACGTTTAATTGCAAATTGAGCTGTTGCTCTGTCCTTCGGGATAAGACGACAAAACGATTTAAACTGAAGAGTTTGATCATGGCTCAGATTGAACGCTGGCGGCAGGCCTAACACATGCAAGTCGAGCGGTAGCGGGAAGAGCTTGCTCTTTG
>JAKROC010000219.1 GCA_024509075.1 Endozoicomonas sp. | reverse complement strand
TCGGTCCGAATCCGCTGGGTTACCTTCCTCAATAACCAGGTCCAGGATCAATCGAATTTTTCAGTCCAGGAATTCTGCGGCCTGCGGAACGATTTTGTTTTTGGACGGGAACTAGCTCGGCACCCCTGTTCCAAACGTTCGTGGCGGTAAAGCCAGCGGACAATCAGTTCGAGGTAATCACGCAGTTTGACCAGACAGCTTTCGGGATCAGAGTGAACGTAACTCTCTGCCCTCGCTCCCAGAGTCGCCAGTTCCGGCCACCTGCTGCGGAGCATCTCAAAATTGACGGACTTCTCAATATCCATGGTGGAGGGTGCCCTGAGGTAATCTGTTGATATCCCGGCATTATTCTATGTGTGCCAGGCATGAGGCAACAGGCTCTCAGGCATAATCGTAAGTAGTACGTTCGATGACCTGCCTTTTTCAGTCAGAAGCGGGAGGATCTCAAAATACCCTCCAACAGTGTTGAACAAGACGCCAGCATTGAACTTTTTACCGTTTGGCCAGTCAATAGCGTATATAAAAGATTTTCAGCGAAAATTATTTTTTCGCAGCCCCCTGTTATCACTTCTACACGGAATCTTACACCCATGCCACCTGTCCAAGGCTCCCCCAACAGTCCCACCAGCCAATATACCAGTTGGTCACCCGGCCATAATACCTCGCGAGACCAAGTCGCAACCCCCAACAGACAACAAGGTCGGTATGTCAGCCACATGCACACTCCTCCCCAGCATCTAACTTACAATAATGGTGGTGCAAACGGGTACGCTGATTCCGATCTGCATCAGCTCAGCTCATTGAGCTGTGATCAACTTCGCAGCTTGATGACCGACCCGCGCAAGGTCGTCAGCACCAGACCACAAGCGGTTGACGAGCAAGAATTTGCCCCGGTCAGCGACTGGCCAGTCAGTAACGTAGTGCATTTCCATGGCGAAGTCTCCATCACTCACCACGCAGGCATCGAGACCAACACCAGTAACAACGCTCTGGCAGCACTATTTATGGGATTGTCCCATAACAACCTCTCGGACGTCCTTACAGGAGAAATTAACAAACGTTTAGCAAACGGCTGCAATGACAGACACTCTCTGCAAACTCTGGAGCTTCTGAAAAAAGCCTTTAACGAATTCTGCTTTGATTACCAGGCCCGCACATTTATTCCCGGCGGCGGCCTGAACGACCTGCGAGCACTGTACAATGCCGGGGGTGACAGACCACTAGACCCAACAACAGTGATCAAACTGATCCTTAATGACATTTACGGACGCACCGGCTTTCACGAGGACATACTGTTGTCAGAACAGAGTGACCTGTGCCGCGAAGTGGCTTTCATCGACATCACCAGCGACCTCATCCCGATGGATGAAAAGCAGACAGCTTCCCGGAATCTCGATGTCCGGATTCAGGCCCCCAAAGTACCTGACAACCTGAACCCTGACAACGAAACCAACGACGAATCGCCCCACCCGCAAAACCCGGCAATCCTCGTGAACAGCAGGGAATTCTTCCAGGGTAAACAGCTGTTGGCAAGATTTACCTCCAGGATTGAGGCGACATCGAGAACTATAAAACATATGAAGTTTAGCTTCCTGCAGGACAGGGCGAACAACAGGTATATCTCCAGTGAGTTGGAATGCGACTGGCACCCTCACCTCAAACAATCTTTTTTCCGGTCACTCACCACTTACTTCATTGACGATTTAGCCACCCCCATGGTTATCATGGAGACAATGGATGGCTACGATAACCAATCACCTGACCGCGGAGACAGAGTCACCAAAACCTATCGTCGAGCAACCTTCCTGGATGAAATGATTACAGATGCATGGCTTGGCAATATAAAAAACCAACGCGATGACGCAGCACTGGAATTTTTATTGCCTGATTACGACAACTGCCCGGGCGTACTGATCGTTACCCTGCCAGAGCATCCAGAGCATGATGAACAGAAGGTTGACCTGGACTGGCACCGAGACACCCATCTGCCCTGCGCTGGTGGTGAGAAAATCCCATACCAACTCAGTGCAATTATCAGCAGGGAAAAGTCTCACAGTCTCACTTGGCTGTTTGACCATGAGGGAATTATTTATTGTGCCGACGCCCTGGGCAAAACATCCCAAAGCGGCCGTCATATCCCTACCCTTGTCGGTATGCCTTTCCCGGGCAGCGAAGATGCTCTGGCAGCGGCCAGCCAGATGTGTACCGAAGAAGAGCAAAATACCTACCACGTCACTTCACGAAGGATTGCCAACCTGGGCAAAACATCCTGCTTGCTAATCTACCGGAGAAAAACTGAGGACTGATTCCCCCGGGGCTGACAAAACAATTCAGCCCCACACATTGGCCCATGGCAAAATACTTGCATATGTTATTGCCACCCCTTGTTGATTTCCCTACAATGCCTACCTTTTATGATTGGCTACAGATCCGATCATGGATTAGTCGACGGATGATGAAAAAGGAACTTTTCCTCGCTCAAATCTGTCCATGCTCTTCCGCGAATCTGTCATGCGCTTGCGTTGATGGAACGGAAAACCAGTTGCCGGAAACAACTATAGGAAACCCTATTCCATGGTAACCATTCGTCTTGCCCGTGGCGGCTCCAAAAAGCGCCCGTTTTACCACCTGACCGTAGCTGACAGCCGTAACGCCAACGGCGGTCGCTTCATCGAGCGCGTAGGTTTCTTCAATCCTGCTGCCCGTGGTCAGGAAGAGCGTCTGCGTGTTGATAACGAGCGTGTAGAATTCTGGCTGAGCCAGGGTGCTACTGCATCTGACCGCGTTGCCCAGCTTCTCAAAGAAGCCAAAAAGGCTGCGTGAGGTTAACAATCCGGTGACCGAGGCAGTAGAGGGCGCTGTCAAGCGCATTACGTTAGGCCATATTGCGTCTGTATTTGGCGTCAAAGGCTGGCTGAAGATTCACTCCAACACCAGTCCGATGGAAAACATCCTCAACTACCCGCGCTGGATTCTTAATCGCAACGGTAATATCAAAACCGTTGAAATCGATCAGGCCCGGCCCCACGGCAAAGGTCTGATTGCCCATATCGTCGGTTGCAACGACCGTGAGCTGGCCCGCAGTTACTGCGGTTATGAAATCACCGTCAATGCCGATGAGCTGCCCGAACCAGAAGATGACGAGATTTACTGGCATCAACTGGAATCGCTGGATGTATTCTCCCGCAACACTGAGGGCAACAACATCTTGCTGGGCAAAGTCAGCCACCTGATGGAGACAGGCGCCAACGACGTTCTGGTCATCCGCCCCTCAAAAGGCAGTATTGACCGGCGCGAACGACTGGTACCCTGGCTTATTGACCAGGTTGTGCTGGATGTAAATCCTGAAAAAGGATTTATCCGGGTGGATTGGGACCCGGAGTTTTAAGTGACCATGACGACTCAACTTTTAATGGCTGACGAGGCCTGCGATACGAGTGTTGTGGACATTGGAATATGGTTCGGTGTCGTCAGCCTGTTCCCGGAAATGTTCCGGGCGGTGATCGAGCACGGTATTACCGGGCGAGCAATCAACGAAGGGCTGATCTCGGTGGAGACTTGGAACCCCAGGGATTTTACCCATGACCGCCACCGAACTGTGGATGACCGACCTTATGGCGGTGGTCCCGGCATGTTGATGAAAATTCAACCTCTGCGTGACGCCATTCATGCAGCTCGCAAAGCTGCAGGAGCCGAGGCCAAAGTGATTTACCTCTCGCCCCAGGGTCGTATGCTCGACCAGCAAGGTGTTGAGGAGCTTGCCCAAAACAAGCGTTTAATCCTGGTCGCGGGGCGCTATGAAGGTATTGATGAGCGCGTAATCCAGACCGAGATTGATGAAGAGTGGTCTATTGGTGATTACGTGTTAAGTGGTGGCGAACTCGCTGCCATGACTCTGATTGATGCAGTTTCACGCTTTGTACCGGGCACCCTTGGTCATAAGGATTCCGCGCTAGAAGACTCGTTTGCCGATGGTCTTCTTGACTGCCCGCACTATACCCGTCCGGAAATTTTTGAAGGACAGGCAGTGCCAGAAGTGCTGCTATCAGGCAACCACGCCCATATCGAGCGCTGGCGACTGAAGCAATCACTGGGCAGAACCTTGCTGAGACGGCCTGAGCTGTTGCACAACAGACCCCTGACCAGCCAGGAAGAAGCACTGTTGTCAGAGTTTAAAACCGAGCGGAACATTGACTAACTGGGAGCAATTATCAATGAGCAAAAACAAAATCATTGCGCAGCTTGAAGCTGAACAAATGAACAAAGAGATCCCTGCATTTAGCCAGGGTGACACTGTAGTCGTACAGGTTAAGGTAAAAGAAGGCAACCGTGAGCGTCTGCAGGCGTTCGAAGGCGTTGTCATCGGCAAGCGTAACCGTGGCCTGAACTCTGCTTTCACCGTGCGTAAAATCTCCAGCGGTGTGGGCGTTGAGCGTACCTTCCAGACTTACTCTCCGCTGATTGCTTCCATCACTGTGAAGCGTCGTGGTGACGTACGTCAGGCCAAGCTGTACTACCTGCGTGTGCTGAGCGGTAAAGCTGCGCGCATCAAGGAAAAACTCAACTAAGGATTTGTCCTGAAATAACTTCCCGGCTTCCGTTCATCCCGGGCCGAGTC
>JAKROC010000218.1 GCA_024509075.1 Endozoicomonas sp. | reverse complement strand
AGTTGCCGGGCGAATGTAGCCAACAAAGTAGCAGCTTGAAAGGCGACGGGTATATACGTCGGTGGTCAGTTATCAAAATAAGCCGGAACAGGCCATGGAAACCAGTAACCATAGTGAATGGCTGCTGGAGATGACGGATATAAGCAAGTCATTTCCCGGAGTCAAAGCCCTGGACAGGGTTAATCTGAACGTGCGCCCATCCTCCGTTCATGCATTGATGGGAGAAAACGGCGCGGGTAAATCCACTCTTCTCAAATGCCTGTTTGGTATCTATCAAAAAGACGCGGGCAGTATTTACTTCCAGGGTCAACCAGTTGACTTCAGCTCCTCAAAAGATGCACTTGAGCATGGTGTTTCCATGGTGCACCAGGAGTTGAACCAGGTACTGCAGTCAAGCGTTATGGATAACGTCTGGCTCGGTCGTTACCCGAAAAAAAATGGTTTTATTGACCATAAGACCATGTACGAACAGACCAAACAGATTTTTGCTGAACTGGATATTGACGTCGATCCAAAAGAGAAAGTAGCGGATTTGTCCGTATCCAAACGACAGATGGTGGAAATTGCCAAAGCGTTCTCTTACAACGCCAAAATCGTCATTATGGATGAACCCACGTCGTCACTTTCAGAAAAAGAAGTACGGCATCTGTTTACCATCATCAAAAAGCTGAAAGAGCGTGGCTGCGGTATCGTCTACATTTCGCACAAAATGGAGGAGATTTTTGCCATTTGTGACGACATCACCATTTTGCGCGATGGCCAGTGGGTCACGACCCAACCTCTGGCGGGGCTGGAGATGGATCAGATCATCAGCCTGATGGTGGGGCGTGAGTTGACCCAGCGCTTTCCCCACCGGGATCACCAGCCCAAAGAGGTGATCCTACAAGTGGACAATCTGACCGCCAAAAATCAACCGTCGATTCAGGACGTCAGTTTTGAGCTGCGCAAAGGTGAGGTGCTCGGTATTGCCGGGCTGGTGGGCGCCCGTCGTACTGACGTGGTGGAAACCCTGTTTGGCATTCGGGAAAAAAGCGCTGGCAGCATTCGGCTACACGGCACAGTGCTCGACAATAAAGATGCCTATCAGGCCATTCAGAACGGCTTTGCCCTGGTTACGGAAGAACGCCGGGCTACCGGCATTTATGCCACGCTGGACATCACCTTTAACTCGCTGGTTGCCAATATTGAAAAGTACAAAGCGCGTTTTGGGTTGCTCAGTCAACGTGCCATGGGGTCTGATACCCAGTGGGTAGTGGATGCCATGAAGGTAAAAACGCCCGGCCATAAAACCCGTATTGGCTCTCTTTCTGGTGGTAACCAGCAAAAGGTGGTTATTGGTCGCTGGCTGTTGACCGAGCCGGAAATCCTGATGCTCGATGAACCCACCCGGGGCATTGATGTAGGTGCCAAGTTTGAGATTTACCAGTTGATTCTTGATCTGGCAAAAAAAGACAAGGGCATCATTATGATCTCGTCGGAAATGCCGGAGTTGCTCGGTGTTACCGACCGTATTCTGGTCATGAGTAATGGTCGGGTGGCCGGTATTGTCAACACCCGTGAAACAACTCAGGCCGAAATTCTTGAGCTGGCGGCACGCTACTTATAGCCAATGGATTTCATGTTGATACGAGGCGGCAAGTGAGCGAAGCCTTTATGCCCTCGGGTGCCGGGAGCATAGAAATACTATGTGACCGGGGTGAGCGAATGTAGCCAACAAAGTAGCAACTTGAAAGGCGACGGGTATATAACAACAATTCCAAGACTAATAACAGGGGAGGGGGCTGCCATGGGGGTTGCCAGCAGTTCGACGGCCGGGAAGCAGTTAAGCATCCTGCGCCTGATTAAAGAAGGTGGTATTTACGCGGTACTGCTGATTCTTCTGGCGGTGATTATCATACAAGAACCGTCGTTTGTTAGCTTGCGTAACCTGAGTAATATCCTTACTCAGTCGTCGGTCCGGATTATCATTGCCCTTGGGGTGGCCAGTTTGATCGTCACCCAGGGCACCGATCTCTCCGCTGGCCGGCAGGTGGGGCTGGCCGCAGTTATCTCGGCAACGCTGTTGCAGGCGCTGGATAATGTCAACCGGGTTTTTCCGGAGATCAGCCCGCTGCCCATTCCTGCGGTGATTTTGCTGGTCTGTGCCATTGGCGCGGTGATCGGTGTGGTCAATGGTCTGGTGATTGCCTATATGAAGGTGACGCCGTTTATCGCCACCATGGGCTCCATGATTATCGTCTACGGCATCAACTCACTCTATTACGATTACGTGGGTGCGTCGCCGGTGGCCGGTTTTGCCGAGCAGTTTTCTGAGTTTACCCAGGGCTTTATTCGCCTGGGGGATTTCCGGTTGTCGTACATAACCTTCTATGCGATTATTGCCATCATTTTCAGCTGGGTGTTGTGGAATAAAACAGTGTTTGGCAAAAACATATTTGCCATTGGTGGTAATCCGGAGGCGGCGAAAGTCTCCGGGGTAAATGTGCCGCTGACCCTGTTGAAAGTCTATGCGCTTTCCGGCGTGTTCTACGCTTTTGCTGGTCTGCTGGAAGCGGGGCGGATCGGCTCTGCCACCAATAACCTGGGCTTTTTGTACGAGCTGGACGCCATTGCCGCCTGTGTAGTTGGGGGTGTGTCGTTTGCTGGCGGGGTTGGCAGCATTATGGGTGTGGTAACCGGTGTGCTGATCTTCACCATCATCAACTACGGCATGACTTACATTGGCATCAACCCCTATTGGCAGTTCATTATCAAAGGCGGCATTATCATTTTCGCCGTGGCCCTGGACTCCATGAAATACGCCGATAAAAAGTAGCCAGCAAAGCGACGGCGAAATATTGCCTGAAACCACAACGCAGTAAACGTCAATAACTTTTTATGCCGCTGGCATTCTCCCCGTTTTGTACTAACTTGAGATCAATCTCTCAGGTGGCTAACGGGGAGTTCTCCTTTCCTCTGGCTCCTGTGTCGAGCCAATTCAATCTTACTGGAATCACCCATGAGCGACTGGGTATGGTTCGGCTCGCTGGCCTTTCCTGCATTTTTTCGCACAGTATTTTTCGGCGCGATTCTCTGGTTTTTCCTTAGATACGTCTATCGTCGTTTTTCCCTTGACCGATGGTTCTGGCACAGCGGGCTGGTGGAGCTGTCGCTGCTGATCATCAGTTGTGCTGTTATTAACCGGATTTTGAATCTATGACCATCGCTGCCTTTTGTCGGTCCTGGTTACGCCCTGTTTTGCTGACGTTGGTCGTGGTCGCCATTGGTGTGTTGTGTACCTATTATCTCTGGCGAGTTTACCTGGTGGCACCCTGGACGCGGGATGGACGACTGCGGGCAGAGATTGCCGAAATTGCCCCGCAGGTGTCGGGCAATATTGTCCGTATTGCTGTGCCCGACAATGGCTTTGTCAAACAAGACGACGTAATTCTGGAGATTGACCCAAGCAACTACCAAATTGCCCTGGCCCAGTCTGAGGCGAACCTGGCTGGAGCCAAGTTCAAGGAGGAGCAACTGGCCAGCAGTGCCCGCCGTCTGGATGATATGCCAGCCCACTTGGTGAGCGCGGAACAGGTCACTGACGCGAATCTGGCTTGGAAAGCTCAGCAGCAGGCGGTCAAAGCCGCCGAAGCCGCACTCAGTCAGGCACATCTGAATTTGCAACGCACCCAGGTGAAGGCACCTTTTGATGGTTTTGTTGCCAATATGGATCTGCGGGTTGGCAGTTGGCTCAATGCCGGGCAAGCGGTACTCGCCTTTATCAACAGGGAGAACTTTTTTGTCGTCGGTTACTTTCAGGAGAACCGGCTAACCGGTGTTTGCGCCGGTGCACCGGCCAGCATCACCTTTCTTGGCGAGGATAAAATTTACCCCGGCAAGGTCACCAGTGTGGGCCGGGGCATTGCTGACAGTAACCAGAACACCAGCAGCCAGCTGTTGGCCAATGTGGACCAGACCTTCCCCTGGATTCGTCTGGCCCAGCGAATACCCGTCCGAGTGTCGTTTGATCAGCCGCTGCCGGAGCCTGCCCTGATTGCCGGTCGCACCACCTCAGTGGTGATTCAGAGTAACTGGTCTTGCGACCCACCCTGCCCCTCCGCCGACACTGGATTCTTCTCCTTTAGTGGTTAGCTTGGACGACGCCAGCACCGTCTTATCGATAACAGCCCCTTTGAGGGCATGGCCAGCCCCCCCACCGGCATAGGCGTTATCACCACGAGTGCTGACACTGGCGAGAATGTTCACCGTGTTGTTAATAACCCCATCCGTCGTGCCAGCAACAGAACCTGCTTCCGCCCCCTTTTCGAGAGTTATGACCTTGCCATAAACTGACCTGGTGTTGTTTATAATGCCGTGTGCCTCACCCACCACAAGACCTGCGGGGGATTCTTTTTGCCGGGTTTTTATCGTGGCAGGACCCAGCACATTAAAGCCGTCGATTACGGTTTCATTACCAGCTACGCCAGCGGCAAAACCGGCAGGCGCATTATCATTATTGGTAGTAACATTACTTTCCTGGACGATAATACGACTGAGAGCTGACTTTCCGGAGACCTGACAGGCAGCCACACCAGCCTGTTCGTCGGCCACTGAGCAACGGCGGCTGCCTTTCTCAGCCTGAAAGCCACACTCAGGCAATC
>JAKROC010000217.1 GCA_024509075.1 Endozoicomonas sp. | reverse complement strand
TGGTGGAGATATTGACCTCTATATAGAAACCGACCTGCAAAGCCCGGAAGCAGTTATTGATGCCAAACTCCACAGCCTGGTGGACATCAAACGGCCCATCGGTGACCAGAAAATTGACTTGGTCATTTATCGACACGGAAAACCCCGGGAAGCGATTCACCATGAAGCCAGAAATACCGGGATTCAACTGAGTGGCAACAGAGCAGGGCAAAGGAATGAGTAGCGGACGACAAATTGCAGACATTATCGGGCGTACCCTCTGGATCTGCGACCGTCATGCCTTGCGGCTTGAATGGGTGATGGCCGAAGTGAAAAGCCTGTTTCCATTGAGTGCCAAAGTGTTTGAGAACCTTGCCCCGGCTGAAGTGGCGTACATGGATCAATTTACCACCCGGTTCAGTAAATTACAGGATGCCATGGGAGCAACACTCTTTCCTCAGGTGCTGGATTTGGTGGGAGAACAGGGGGCGTTGAATACCCTTATCGACAAGCTCAACCGGTTGGAAAAAATAGGGGCGATTGATAATGCAGCGCAATGGCCTTTATTTCGTGAGATGCGCAACGCTTTTGCCCAAGACTACCCGGAAAACAGCGAACTGAATGCCGAGACGCTGAACCGGGCCATGCCGCTGGCCAGCGAGTTGTTAACGGTCTACCGCAATACTCGGGATTTTGCCTTGCGCTATGGCGCTGTTTTGCCAGGGGAGAGCAGTGATGGCTGTTAACATGGCTGTCAAGAAAGCCAGTATTTGCTGGATACAGCGGTTTTATAACAATCAGCGGGTGCTGAAAGCCTGAGCGAAGTAGTGGAGTTGTCTCGGCGGGGATCTCAAAATAGAAGAGTCAAGGCTAATAATAATGATCGGCTACGGCAAGTTTAAACAGTCGTTATGATTGCGAAAAAGCGAAGGTTGCACTGATCTAATGGCTGCTATTTATAAATGATTCGGTTGCCTTCGAAACCATGAACGAGAAACCTTGGTTATGAACCGCTTTACAGATGATCACCCAGAACAAAAGCCTAAGCGATACCCCACAACTCATAACTAACAACCATGAACTTAATACCCGTAATAATGTCCGGCGGCTCTGGCAGTCGTCTTTGGCCTCAGTCCCGCTCCTTATACCCTAAGCAGTTCCTGCCGCTGGTCAATGAGCAAACCATGTTGCAAAACACTGTATCTCGTTTGGATGGCCTGAACTCAGTTACCGCTCCGCTGGTGATTGCCAATGAAGAGTACCGCTTTTTGGTGGCGGAGCAGTTCCGGCAACTGGGGCGGCAGGCTTTGGCCATTATCCTTGAACCCGTTGGTAGAAATACTGCACCTGCCGTTGCCCTGGCAGCATTAAAAGCTAAAGCCCTTTCTGAAGATAACGACCCACTGTTATTGGTGCTGGCAGCAGATCACGTGATTAAGGATGTTGCTGCTTTTCACCAAGCGGTTGAAGCGGCATTACCAGCAGCTAGTGATGGCAAGCTGGTCACTTTTGGGATTGTGCCCACCCATCCGGAAACCGGGTACGGCTATATAAAAGCTTTGAACCACAAAGGGCATGAAGAGCACGAAGAAAAGACGTCTGTTTTATTTGTTCAGGAGTTTGTAGAGAAGCCTGATCTGGAAACGGCTCAGGGTTATCTTGCTTCAGGGGACTATTATTGGAACTCTGGTATGTTTCTGTTTAAGGCCTCCCGGTATCTGCAAGAGTTGAACAAACTCCGGCCTGATATTCTGGAAGTCTGTGAAAAGGCCATTGCCATAGAGAATACCGACCTTGATTTCGTTCGTCTGGATGAAGCAGCGTTTACCGCCTGCCCGGATGAATCAATCGATTATGCGGTGATGGAAAAAACCACCGATGCGGTGGTGGTGCCTCTCGATGCCGGCTGGTCCGATGTGGGTTCCTGGACCTCATTGGCAGATATCTGTGAAAAGGATGAGTCCGGTAACTCAGTCCAGGGTGACGTTCTGTTGCAGGATACCCGTAATACGTACGTACGCAGTGAGCAGAAATTAATTGCCACGGTTGGTGTTGATGATCTGGTCATCACCGAAAGCGATGATGCCATTTTGGTGGCCCATAAGGATCGGGTGCAGGATGTTAAAAAAATTGTTGACCGGCTGAAGGCACAAAACCGCACCGAGGTAAAACTGCACCGCAAAGTCTATCGCCCCTGGGGTGCCTATGACTCCATCGATTTTGGCGAACGATTTCAGGTTAAGCGGATTACCGTTAAGTCAGGAGCAAAACTCTCCTTGCAGATGCACTACCATCGTGCAGAACACTGGATTGTGGTGAAGGGTACAGCACTGATCACCAATGGTGATCAGGAGATTCTGCTGACCGAAAATCAGTCCACCTATATTCCCATAGGTGTGGTGCATCGTTTGGAAAACCCTGGCAAATTTGACCTTGAACTGATCGAGGTACAGAGCGGTGGGTATCTGGGTGAGGATGATATTGTCCGGTTTGAGGATACGTACGGGAGGGCTTAAGTCGGCAATGGGTCAGTTAGCAGAAAATGTTTTACCCATCAAAAGCATCATGGCAGAGTGAATGTCGCCAGGGAAAAATAATGAAACACCCCGAAACTAGTGGTCTCAGGGCTTGCAGGTGTAAATACTTATAGGACATTTTATGCATTCATTGTCATATATTAAAAACTTTGGATGCCCAATCAATGAATGCATTAGATTTAATGAATAGCCTTTCCGTAATTTATGATCCACGTCAAGCATGGAAAGTAGGGCACAAACTCACAGATGTTTTGATTTTGATAATCTGTGCTGTCATTGCTGGCTGTGAAGGTTGGGAGGAAATTGAGGACTTTGGAAACGAAAGGCTTGACTGGTTAAAAAATTATGGTGAATTTGAAAATGGAGTTCCCTCTCATCATACTATTTCCCGAGTTGCTGCTGTTGTGAATCCAAAGCAGTTTCAGCGTTGCTTTATTGAGTGGATGAAAGCATGTCATAAAGTTAGCAATGGTGAAATTATTGCAATTGATGGAAAAACCGTAAGAGGTTCCTACGATAAAGGATAAGATAAGGGAGCTAGGGAAAAATCATGAAAGCCCTTGCTATAGCTGGAGTGCAGCACCATTTATGGCTTTGAGCTCAAGGACTATAAAATAAGCAAATTCGCTCAACTCCAGTAAGCGCAGGCTCCTCAAAGAAAGTGATATTTTTACCCTTGGCTGACTAGCTCCAGAAAGTTAGTAGACACTACTCGATTGAGTGCTAGAAAATCGATGGCTTTCATGATTTTTCCCTGATCCACCAGGCGGAAATAACTTTAAAACTCCTGAAAATACATTTAACATTATTGCCAATATTTACATTTCTACCAATTTGGAGATCACCAGACCCAACTTTTATTATTTCTGCCATTTTCAACTTAAACCCTGAATATCCACTAGTGAAAGCTTGCTTGTACTACCGGAATTTCTTGTAGTGATAAAATCCACGGCCAGACTTCTTTCCCAGCATGCCTGCTTTCAAGTATTTCCTCATTAATGGATGTGCTCGATATTTTGGGTCGCCGATATCGGCATACAACGTGTCGAGAATGGACACACACACATCAATTCCAATCAAGTCAGCCAAAGCCAATGGACCCAAGGGGTGATTTGCTCCAAACACCATCGCCTTATCAATATCTTCTTTTGTGGCAACACCTTCTGATAGGAGAAAAACAGCTTCATTAATCATAGGGATAATCATTCTATTAACAACAAAGCCTGGGGTTTCATTAACAATAACTGCTTTTTTTCCAAGATAACCTGCAATATCCACCATCTTAGAGACGGCCTCATCAGAAGTCATCATACCTTTCACGACTTCTATCAGCTGCATTGTATGAATCGGATTAAAAAAATGAAACCCTAACAAATTTTGAGGATAGCGATAGCATGAAGCTAGATCTGTTATTGAAAGAGATGATGTATTTGTAACTACTATCGCATTTTCTGAAGACCATTCGCTAATTTCTTTAATCAATGACTTCTTCTTGTCAATATTCTCAGCAATAGCCTCAATGATTATATCACTCAGGGCGCACTCTTTAATGTCAGTTAAGACATCAACTTTTGAGAAGTACTCATCCAGCCTATCTTTTGGTAACTTACTGGCTCTTACAAACAACTTCAACTCTTTCAGGATTTTTTCTCTAGATGCCGATATTGTTTCAACATCCAAAACGAAAACATTTATTTTTTTTACTACATCAAGGGTGGAAAAAATAGACGATATTCCACTACCCATGACACCTGAGCCAAAGACACTTACTTTCATTAAAACCTCATTTTAAAAAAAGCAACTATTCAGCTCTAACAAAAGTGTATTTCGCAACCTGAATAGCTTGAAAAGAAATTGAGCATTCACACCTTGCGTAATGAAAAACAATAAAATTGGAATCAACATTCGATGTGAAATTGACTGACCTGAAAGGCTGGTCATTTGTCAGCTTAATTGACAAAAATAGAATTGGAACTTGTTTGTAACTAACTTGAAACAGATAGAGCTTACTCTGAGTATCGGGGGGGGGGGCGTTAAAACCAGGACCCGACAAGTAATTCAGGCAGCTATCGAGTGCTGATGGCTAATTTTTTCTGCATGGCAACGCCATGAAACCCAAGAGAAATTCACGAGGATTACTGATTTCCAATGTTTATTAAAAAAATTAGGGCCAAGTCTATGGTGGACCCCACTGTCAAGACAGTAAACCAACAAATTTAAGTTAAGTCCTG
>JAKROC010000216.1 GCA_024509075.1 Endozoicomonas sp. | reverse complement strand
AATGTATAGGCATTTGCCGGCCCTTAATGGGGTAGAGACAAGTATAGTGGTTGATGGAGGCAAGATTGGTGACCATGTTCCAATTTTGTTAGGAATTACAAAGAATCGGTCACGTAGACAAAGAAGGGGGCAGATCTGGGGCGTGAAAGGGAAGGAGGATGCCGAAAACGTTATTTAGTACTTAAGTACTCTCAGAAGCCCATCAAAGGCAAGGCTTTATAAAGGTCTTTTCCAGCACATGTACAAAAGACTGTATAAACGTCACTATCCATACAGCCTTTCACTGTTTTAAGCTAAAAAATGCTGTCAAAAAAGCTGTCAATTCTAGCCAAAAACCTGTCATTTAAGTACAAAGTTTGTACTTTCGTTTATGTATAACTCTTTGTTTTTAAGTGAAAAGTTGGTGGAGGCGGCGGGATTTGAACCCGCGTCCGCCAGCTCTCAGCCTTCGGCTCTACATGCTTAGATCCACCTTTAGATTTAGCATCAAGGCGACCCAGTGGTCGGGGTTCCAGGACGCGATCCTCACAGGTTTTAACCCGTCAGCCAGAGACCTGCTGAACGTGGCGAGTCCGCTTACGATGACAGTCCGGGTACCAGCCAGCAGACGAGCCGGTTGGACTGGGAGCGTCGCAGTGTTACGTGCGACTAAGCAACGAGTGCTTCTTCTCCGTAGCTGCTATCATTGGCAACTAATGGTTTGTAGTGTTTTGATTAACGAGAATCACTACGTCCTCGGCATGCACCTAAGGGTTCAATACCGTCGTCGAATCCGAATCGCCCCCAGATGTTCCCATTTATAGAGCACAATGGTTTTTGATGCAATGGCAAAATGAGCTAATGCTTGTGTTTATGCGTGATGGTTGCCAAATGTACTGTGAAAGACTACTGTCTCTGCCCTGAACGAAAGTGATACATCCATTCTAAATAATGTTATTGGCGGCATAAAATGCCTGACAATGGCGAACGCACTCCACTTGTTTCAGTGCCGGATACCAAGGCCGGTCTCATTAATGGCGTAATCAATGAAGATTTTTCAGGAAGTGTTTGGAGCCACCGGCTCCGGTGAAACCGTGGATGCTTTCCGGTTGTCTAATCAGAGCGGCATGGAGGTCACCATTTTGTCCCTTGGCGGCATTATCCAGAGTATCCGTGTCCCGGACCGGGCTGGCAATGTTGGCGAGGTTACCTTAGGTTGCGATAACGTCGGCGATTACGAGCGCTGCGGTGCCTATCCGGGTGCTATAGTTGGCCGTTTCGCCAACCGTATTGCCAGGGGGGCGTTTCAGCTTGATGGTGAGAGTTACCAGCTAGCTTGCAATAACGGTCCGAACCATCTCCACGGAGGCAAGTCTGGATTCGATCGTCGGGTTTGGCGGGCAGAACACCATGTGCAAGATAACCTTGCCACACTGGTGCTTTGCTGTGATTCGCCAGCGGGTGAGGAGGGCTATCCTGGTACGCTCAAGGTGCAAGTTATTTACACCCTGAACGATCAGAACGAACTGCGCATTGACTATCAGGCTGTCACCGATGCGCCAACCATCGTCAACCTGACCAATCACGCCTACTTTAATCTCAATGGCAGTGCCGACTGCCACAGCCACCAGTTACAGCTACACAGTTCCCGCTTCACTCCCACTGATGACACTGCCATTCCTCTGGGCGAGATTGCATCGGTAAGCAATACCCCGATGGACTTTACCACCATGAAGCCCATTGGGCGTGATATTGATCAGGACGATCTACAGCTGCAACAGGCCGGGGGCTACGACCACAACTGGGTCATTTGGACTGAAAGAGATAACGAAAACCCACTCAAGCTGGTGGCGAGGGTAGAAGAACACGAAAGTGGTCGTACGCTAGAGGTATTTTCCACCCAGCCGGGCGTTCAGTTTTACACGGGCAACCATCTGGCGGGTGAGGTGGCTCGGGGTGGTGGTGAGTACGGTATGCGTGCTGGCTTCTGTCTGGAGACTCAGCACTTTCCGGATTCTCCCAACCGGCCTGAGTTTCCCTCAACCCGGCTGAACCCCGGCGAGCGTTACCACGAGCAAACGGTCTTTCGCTTTGGCGTGATTTGAGGAAAAACAGAGCGTTTATGGTTTGTCGGTCGAGGGAAACAACCGGTCGATGGCCGCTGGCAGAAAAGGGCGCCCGTTGGTATCGAGGGAAACGCCCGTCACCAGGGCGTCGATGGCCAATTTGTTATCATTCTGGCGAAAAATTTTCTGCCGGAAGGCAAATTTCAGCCTGGATAGACGGACTGGCTCTACCTCTATGTAAAACAGATCACCCGGCACCAGCGAGACCTTAAAGTCGATCTCGCTTCTTAGCACGACCAGATTGATTTTTTCTGCCGCCAGGCCAGCAAAGTCGATGTTATGGGCGTGCAGAAACTCATGGCGGGCGTGTTCCAGATAGTTGCTGTACACGCTGTTGTTGACAATCCCCTGTACGTCGCACTCGTAGTCGCGCACCTTCATTTCCAGACGAAATGCCATGGCTTACTCCCTCGGCAAATGTGATATTCTTGGACGCATAATATACTCAATGGATTTCATGTTGCTACGCGGTGGCAATTGAGCGAAGCCCCGGGAGCGTAGAAATACTACGTGACCGGGGTGAGCGAACGCAGCCAACAAAGTAGCAACTTGAAATCCTTTGGGTATAGGCACTGCCCGGATACCAGTCCAGACTTGGCAAAGAAAAGCCAATCGGTGTCTTGAAACTATTGGTTGGCGGTTTTCTGGTCCGCTTTCGATGCCTGAATATAACCCTGTTTTTCCACGATCTGCTGACTGGCCGGCGATAGCAGGAACTCAGCCAGCTCCCTGGCCACTTCTGGCTCTGCGGTGCGTTTCAATATCAACAAATCCTGTTTGATTGGCTTGTACATCTTGTGGCAGGAAGTTGAAATATTCGTCGTTTGTCGTACAGATGATCCATCACCTGTGCTTTGGCCACCAGCCCCGCACTGGCATTGCCGCTGGCAACAAACTGCCAAGTCTGGGCTATGCTTGCACCTTTGACCAGCCGTGGTTGGAACGATTGCCACACACCAAGATTTTCCAGCACTTGTTTAGTACAAAAGCCATGTGGGACAGTGGTCGGATTGGCAATGGCCAGACGACCTTTGTAGTTGGTCAGGTCTCCCTTCTGGTTTTTGTCCAGTTATTGTCTTTAACGATAGCTTTTTCGACCAGTTGGTGTCCTGCTGCTTGCAGATAATCCACCAATAAGTGACCGGACGTATCGGTCTCATCCGTGCGCGTGTCGGGAACCGTTAATATGGCAATGTTGACCGGAATAAATTCATTAACGTGATTATGAGCCATTTACTTCTCCATCAAATCTACTGCAGTAAGCCTTTGTCAGTTCATGCCACTGCCCGGGCTTATTGGCATTGATAAAATAATCAGCCATTGTCGTTGGAAGTGTTCGGCTCCCAAGCTGTTGCAGCAACTGCCAAAGCGTCTGATTCTGGCGGTCATCACTGTTAACCAGTCGCTCAATCACCTGCCGTGACTCTTTAGTCACGCGCAGCGTGAGTGGCAGGTTAAAACCACTAAAAGAGCAGGTTTGCCTGGCCAGTATTTTGATTGCTTCGACGGGTATCAGTGGCATATCCACTGGGATGGCCAAAAAAAATCACTGTCGTTTAAATGCTTGACAGCAGCATGGATTCTGCCGAGTGGATCACGGTCAGGGAACACATCGTCAAGACAGGTTACTGCCAGCCCGTTGAGTTCGTTGATAAATCCTGAATCGCTGGGCAAAATATGATCAATGTCGGCCTGAGTCAACAGCGAGATCATGTGCCGGTAGAGCGGTTGGCCATGCCAGCTCAGTCGTGCCTTATTCTGCCCTATTCTGGACGAAAGTCCACCGGCCAGAACCAGTCCGTAAAGTTTGCCAGCCATCTTCAGAGTTGCATGGTGCGGGAATGGTTTTCAGCCAACACGAATGATGTAGTCAAACCAGTCATTTGGGTCAGGGACCTTCTCTTCCGTGCGGAGTGCCTTGCCTTTGATGGAAAATCCCGCCTGATGGGCAGAGTCAGGATCGCCAGTAACCAGGGGATGCCATTCGGGCAGGTCAAAGCCCTGATAGATCAACCTGTATGCACAGCTATCGGGCATCCAATCGACGTACTCATCCATGGTATCCGGTGCAAACTTGATGCACTCACTCACGAGTTCCTGACGTTTTGGGTAGTTCTTGCAGCGAGCGGTTCTCAGGTCAAGAAGGCGACAGGCGATACTCGTTGTGTAAACCTCATCGGTATCTGCATCTATCAGTTTATTCAGACAGCATTTGCCACAGCCGTCACATAGTGATTCCCACTCTTCTTGCGTCATCTCCGTCAAGGACTTTACCTGCCAGAATGGCGGTGCTGGCTCGCTCATTGAATACCTTTGTTTGTGTGCTGGAGTGCAAGCCGCTTTGATTGGCGGCTGCACCACGGAATACCCATTCCATGAGGGATAATAATAAGGAATAGCTCGACATTTCTCCAACAAACACTGGCTTTGCGGAGTAAATCAGTGGTCAAAACGGAGTCAGCCGTCAGTAGCGAAATCCTGAATATTGACCGCTATGAGTTGTTCCGGAGGCAGAGCTATTGCCTCTGGATGTACTACTTTGTCTTTGCAACCACCCGGCCTCGCTTCGATACTTTCCATACTCAGCTGAAGTTACCTCCTTGCCCAGGATTTCCTGATATTGCCTATGGCTGTATATGTGGTTCTCATCTGCTTTGTCAAACAAGTCGTCAACAGCGCCGAGCAGGCTGGACATTGCGT
>JAKROC010000215.1 GCA_024509075.1 Endozoicomonas sp. | reverse complement strand
AAAGGTTAACGTGTCGATCGGCTCACCTCTTCTTCGCCTGCCTTTCGGTTGAGCGAGTATGGTTTTTTCTTCGTTGACGATTTCGAATGCAACCTTGAAATTATGGTATTCCTCCCCACCCTGCTCGCGCACGTCCACAGGATTAACGACGCTCAATATGTACTTTTCTGAATTGATGGTTTTACCCAAGGCCCACTGACCACGAGCTTCAATATTGATGCCTTGCTCGTTGAAATCCACGAGCTCTACGCTGCGGTCGACATTTAGCTCGATCTGATGATTACAATAGTGGACATCGGGGTTGGCGCGATGAAGACCAACTATTCGCTGGAAAATGGGCATCGGCAATGATTCGAGAGGCACAGGCTCTCGCAGGCCATGCAAAGCGGCATGGCGATCATAAAGCGGCAAACTGACCTCCCTCTTACCAGAGGTTTGTGCCACTGAACCACCAGCTTCTCCGGGTGGCGTTTGTATTGGCTTCTTGGCAGCGGATCCTATGGAATGCACGGCAGGCTCACCTGTCTGACTAATTAGAAGCGATCAAGTGTAGAACAGGTTTTCAGCAAAGGCTTTAGTGTACAAGCGCTGTCGTTTTATTCAATGGCATCTGACAGCATGGCCGCCACATCTTGCGCCAGTCGTCCGGGGATATCATTATCGACCTCGCGCACTGCCTCACAGATAGCCCGAAAAAAACCTTCCTCATCGCTGTGCCCGTGGCTTTTTACCACAATACCTTGTAAACCAAGAAAGCTGGCTCCGTTGTAACATACTGGGTCGATGTCCCGGTAGAGACTGCGCAACACTGGTGCTATCAGCAGGGCGAGGAAGCGACGCCACAGGCTTTGCTCAAAGGCTTGCACTAAGCGACTGCGGATCAAGCTGGCAACGCCTTCGCCGGTTTTCAAGGCAATATTACCGACAAAACCGTCACAGACAATCACATCCGCCCGGCCGGCGAACACATCATGGCCTTCAATAAAGCCGATGTAGTTGAGGCGTTTGTCCGACTTTAACAGGCCATCAGCCCGGCGTACTTGTTCATTTCCCTTGATGTCTTCTGTGCCCACGTTTAACAGACCGACCCTGGGCGTGGGCATGTCAGTCATGGCCGCCACCAGTCGCGAGCCCATAACGGCAAACTGATAAAGATGTTCAGCGGGGCAATCCACATTGGCCCCCACATCCAGCAGTTGGACGCTGCCGCCGTGGCAGGGAACCGTAGCGACAATGGCCGGGCGATCAATACCGGGAAACGTTTTCAGGGCAAAACGCCCCATAGCCATCAATGCGCCGGTGTTGCCGGCACTGACGCAGGCAGCAGCCTTGCCGCACGCCAGCTGGTCGAGCGCCAGCCACATGGAGCTGCCCTCTCTGCCCCGCAGAGCAACAGAAGGCTTGTCATCCATAGCGATGGTTTTTTCGGCGTGCACCAGGGTGATGCGAGGGTGATCCCTGAGATGGTCAGCAACCAGCTGCTGATCACCCACAAGAATGAGGTGCAGATCGGGAAATGTCTCCAGGGCTTTGGTGGCAGCCCGGATGCAAGAACGGGAACCTTGATCCCCGCTCATGATGTCAAGCGCGATGCTTCTCCCTGAAGCGTCTGACCGTCCTGGCAGCAACTGGCTCACTCGCCCAGTTTACCTTCAAGCACTTTACGGCCACGGTAGAAACCGTCAGCGGTCATGTGATGACGACGATGGGTTTCGCCGGAAGTCGCATCAACAGACAGCTGAGCAGCAGTCAGACTGTCGTGAGAGCGGCGCATGTCGCGCTTGGAACGGGTTTTACGGTTTTGCTGAACAGCCATGTGTCAACTCTCCTAAAAAATTGCCTTAATACTCTACTTGCCAGGGGCTCGATTCAAAAGTGGTTTATCTGGAATCAGTTTTCAAGCTGGCCAGGACACGGAACGGGTTAGTGCGCTCTTCTTCAGCGGCATCCGCCCCGTCAGGGTCCGTGGTAAAACTCTGCTGTACCTGACAGACATCTGGGGGATGGTAGGCGACGATAGGAAGACTCAACAACAGCTCTTCTTCCAACAGGGGAACCAACTCCATCGGCTCCTCCTGGAGCATCAAGGGTTCGAATCCCTCTGGCAGGAGCTTGGCCTGTTCATCAGTCCAGACACCCATCAGGTTAAATTCAGTGCTCACCGGCACACCTGTAACACCAAGACAGCGCTGGCAGATCATTTTCAGATCGGCCTCAACGCGCCCCTCAAGAACGACTCGATGATCTTCGCTCATGTAAAAATGAAGGAAGACACTCACCTCGCCCTGATCATCAGCGATACAGGCCACCAGCTGTTCAAACTGTTTGAGTGCCAGCGTACCTTCAAACTGCAAACCTTGACGCGCCAGTTTACGCGGGTCAAAAGTTTTGGGTAATTTCCCTGATAACATAAGCGCGCAATCCTATGGCAATGGCCGTTTTCTGTCAAACGGCATTTTACACGGCACGTCATGTTTTACGATTTCTTGCCCGAATCCAGCCATAATCGGTCTTTCCACCGATCCGGCCAGTGACCACTGCGTTCGACGCTCGCCCGAAAGAGGCCCCAGCTCACTACATCAGCTGAAAGCCATTGCCCAACGCTTCAACCAGCGTAGCACTGACACCAGCGCCCAAATTGCGGGCAAATCTTTCCAGCGGAGAAAGCCGGAAGGTAAAATCGACGATATCTTCAGCGCCCACCACTTCCCGTGCGACGTAGCTGGCACTCCCCAAGCCATCCACCAGGCCCAGCTCCCTGGCTTGCTGACCGGACCACACCATACCTGAGAAGATATCCGGATTATCGGCCAAACGGCCACCCCGCCCCGCTTTTACCGCATCGATAAACTGTTGGTAGATGGTATCCAGAGACACTTGCCACTGGCCAGCGGCCTGACTATCCACCGGCTGGAATGGATCGAGGAAAGCCTTGTTTTTTCCGGAGGTGTAGGTTCTGCGGCTGATACCCAGGTGATCCATCGCTTCAACAAAACCAAAGCCAGAAGAGATAACCCCAATAGAACCTACCAGACTGGCCTTGTCGGCATAAATTTCATCAGCCGCAGCAGCAATGTAGTAGCCACCAGAAGCGCCAATGTCGCTGATCACAGCATACACCGGCTTATCCAGATGCATGGTGCGCAAGCGACGAATCTCATCGTAGATGTAGCCGGACTGCACCGGACTGCCACCGGGACTGTTGATACGAACGATAACCGCCTGGGTATTGGTGTCTTCAAAGGCAGCACGCAAACCGGTCACCACGATGTCAGCATTAACATCGTTACCACCGATCTGACCATTGATATCCACCAGCGCGGTGTGCTCACCGGCACTCTCGCTCAGAGAAACATCACTGATTTGAGTGGCGTTATAAATGATGGCCACAGAAAAAAACAACCAGCAAAAAGTCAACAGCTTAAAAAAAATGCCCCAGCGCCTGCTGCGCCGCTGCTCTTGCAAAGCACCTTTGGCCAGTGACTCCACCAACCCCCACGCTCGGCGATCATTCAGACTCTCCTGCCCCTCAGACGTGGAATCCTGCCATTTATCTTGCATATCAACCTCTTTATTGTTTCGTCACTGCCGAGCCCTGGCAGCCCTTAAACATCTGTCGTATTCATCATGGCGGGTAACCGGTTTGACCGATGCCCCTACTCTTTCAGCGCCTCAAGAACTGCCGCCAACTCCACCGGCAGCGGTGCCTCAACTTTTAACAAGCGCCCATTGGGCAAGGCAAACTGAATACTGGCAGCGTGCAGAAACAGCCGGTTCAAGCCAAACCGTTTCTGTTCCTGGTTAGCCGCATCCACGCCATACTTTTCATCCCCGGCAATCGGGTGACCTGCGTGCAAACAGTGAACACGGATCTGATGGGTGCGCCCGGTGATCGGGTACGCCTCCACCAAAGTCATGTTGGCAAAACGCTCCAGCACGCGGTAAGCGGTGCGCGACTGCTTGCCATCCACATGAACCCGCACCATGCGCTCGCCCGATTGCAACACATTCTTAAGCAAAGGCGCGTTTACCAACTGCTTCCTTGCCGGCCATTTACCCACCACCAAGGCGTGGTAGAGTTTTTCCACCTGCCCTTTTTGCTGCAACTGACTGTGCAGATGCCGCAACATGCTGCGCCGTTTGGCAATCATCAGGCAGCCCGACGTATCCCGATCGAGACGATGCACCAGTTCCAGCGTGCGATTTTCCGGGCGCAATTGACGCAATGCTTCGATCACACCGTAAGAGAGACCACTGCCTCCATGCACCGCCAGCCCGGAGGGCTTGTTGATAATTAATAGCTGGTCATCTTCGTAAAGTACTGCTCGCTCCAACCGCTGGATCACGCTGTCAGAAGGGCGCACAGGAGCATCTTTTGGCACCACAACCACCGGTGGAATTCTAACAATGTCGTTCAATAAAAGACGATAATCGGCGTTTACCCGCTTCCTGTTGACCCGCACCTCGCCCTTACGCACGATGCGATAGACCCGGGCTTTGGGCACGCCTTTGAGAATTCGCAGAAGAAAATTGTCAATGCGCTGGCCGGCGCTATCTTCATCAATGGTGACAAAAAAGACACCTGTCCCGACCGCTTCAGCACCACCTGCTCCACTTTTTGCCGCAACACTGGCAACCACTGTTTTTTTCTGGCCTGATCCTGAAGATCCTTTACCGCTTGCCAATCGGTACTTGCCGCTAGTACTGCGCACCTGTTTCAATCGCCTAAACACCTGTCTGAAATTATCTGCCCGCTATACCCGTCGCCTTTCAAGCTGCCACTTTGTTGGCTGCACTTGTGCCCTTTAGG
>JAKROC010000214.1 GCA_024509075.1 Endozoicomonas sp. | reverse complement strand
TCGCCAGAATAAATTGCAGAATTGGAATCATTATAGGAATACACCGAGGGGCAGGACAACCAGACGACAAGTGCCAAGCCCTCATATTGGCATCCATCATCCGGGTCTGGCCAAATATTACCCATCGGCAATACCGCGTACACCATAGCTGGACAGCTAATGCGTGTTGATGCACACACCTCGATTAAAGGCAGGCTACTCCCCCAACATCATTCGGCATTGTAATGAGTGCAAAAAATTTGACAAGTAGTTTTTACTGAAAATTCACAGGCAATCTTTTGGCCGGGCACGACTGTAACTACCCATTGCGTGCTGTAACGACTCAACGATGGCGCGTGTCCGATACCGCTGCGGCCCACCGTGGTGGATAAAACTATCCCCATCTTCATAGCCTTGTTGCATCTCTTCAGCAGGCATCGATGTGTCCATTTTGTGATCATACCACGGCTGCCGTATGATAAATTCTTCCCTTTTGAACGTATTCAGGTTGAGCCCGGTATGGCGATCCCGGTTAGGCACGATCTTGAGCAGATTCATGCTGTTAATAATTGTGTCAAAGTGCAGAGTTGTATCCCTGCCATTTTCATCAGGCAAACTGAAAGGATTATCAAGTAGCAATTTCAGTGCCTCCTGTTCATGCAATGTATCTTTTTGCGTTTTGTAGCCCATCCAATGATCATTGCTCAACAAAGACCAAAGGTGAAAAAATGAACGCGCATGCTCCGTCTTTTTTACCAGGATTATGCCTGTATTCATCAAGGCCCACTGGTTATCACCTGCAACAATAATATCCGCAAAGCCAAAATGCCTGATATATTGGTCAAGCATGCCCTGCTTACTGACAAAATCATCGATGACAATATCGTCATCAAGCCAGACAACCCACTGACCGGACGGAACACTTTCACACTCCAGGGCATTTTTAAGCGCAAATATCTTCATCCAGTACAGCTGCTTGACCCCCAGCTCCTCCCGAAACTCAAATGGATACACAAACCGATAGCTAAAACCACGAAACCGGGCATAAGCGGAGTGATTCTCTTTCGTCAGCTGAGCTGTGGCCCTGGTTCCACCAGACAGAATCAGAGAGACGCTTGAGCGGTCTGTCCGGCCATGGTCAAAGCGGATTGACCGATAATCCCAGACTATCTTCTCCTGAGTACGCGGGCTTACCTCTTTGGACAACTGACTGACAAACCATTTATCGAGCCTTTGGGATTCACGATTTACCTCATCCTGCTCAGCAACACTCTTACAGACTGAGTGGGAAGATCGAACCGCAAATGATGAACCCGGGAAGCGATGGAGGAAATCCAGGGGAGAATAAAGCGCGCTAACCACTTGCCTGCCCTCAAACCTGAATTGCTGACAATGGTCAATATCCTCCAGATCGTTAGTCGGATCGCAGCTGACCGACCTCCTGAAAACGGGAAATGCGCTTGCACCAGAGAGCATGCACAAAAGCCCAACCATCATTGACTTGATGCCACTTAACCGAAAAGATGACACATTTCTTACGGCTATAGCCTTATTAAAGTCACTATTTCTTACACTGTTTGCGTCTACTGCTGCGACCAGCGCTTTTTCTGCTCGCAATTCATCATCTGACAGCAAAGTGCCATCTGCATGCCGGCCCGGAGGATGTATATAGGTATGAATAAACTCAGTCATGCCAGAGCACGGCCGCCGGGAGGGACGATTTGTCCGGAACCCAACCCGGGATGGTTCCGTTTCATGCCACAGCACTTGGCCCGGCGGCTGACCAGAATCAGCTCGCTTACCCCTGTTAACGCTTTCGGCCTGCTTGTTAGCGGCCGACCACACCGATGCAATGGCGCCGGAAGAAAAACTGGAAATCATCGGAACAAATCATTTTTTTAATATTGGCTTTTTGATCAAAAAAACACGCTTTGGTTCCACGAAAAAACAAACAGTCGTTCAATAAACAGGCATCCCCCTAACAGCTTTCAACCAAGTGTGGCCCAGCCCATGCCCGACCAGTCGTGCATCCTCACCTTGCTGCCTAAAAAGGCATCGGGTACTGCCGGAAAACGGCGTTGATATCCGCAACAACCTCAGCACTGAGGGGCGAGCCATAGGCATCAATATCTTCTTTGAGCTGGGCCAAAGAGGTAGCCCCGATGATGGTAGAGGTCACACCTTCCGTCTGATAAACCCAGCCAAGCGCCAGCTGCGCCAAAGATATACCATGCCGTTCAGCCACCGCCAGATAGCCCTCAATGGCCTCGTGGGTTTTCGGCGTATCCCGGAACAGCCCCTTACGCTGATTGATTGACCACCTGGAACCGGGAGGAACCTGACCATGACGGTACTTGCCAGTCAACACCCCACCGCCCAAGGGGGACCAGGGCAGGTAAGCCACATTGTTGAGCACGCAGGACTCCAGCAGGTAGGGGGAATCCTTGGCGTGAATCAGGCTGAACTCATTCTGGATTGATACCGGCCGGGGCAAATCATGTTGTTCACTAAGACGAATGTACTCACCAATCCCCCAGGGCGTATCATCCGACAAACCAAAGTAGCGAATTTTGCCGGCAGCCCTGCACTGCTCAAGCCCGTGGAGAATATCCACCATCTCCGCTTCCTGACGAGCACGATCCACCTGTGTAATCGGCACCATGCCTGGCCAGTGTCTGGCAAAATGTGGCGACACCCGGTTGGGCCAGTGCAGCTGGTAGAGGTCGATGTACTCGGTGTGCAACCGCTTGAGCGAGCCATCTACAGCTTGTTTGACCGTCTCGCCACTGATCAGACTGCCTTCACGAATCCAGGACAAACCGCCCCCGGCGATTTTAGTCGCCAACACCAGCTGATCGCGCCGTCCCGGATTGGCCTTCAGCCAGGCACCGATGCAGCGCTCCGTTTCGCCGGCGGTTTCCGCATTGGGCGGCACCGGGTACATCTCTGCGGTATCAATAAAATTCACCCCCAGGTCCAGGGCGCAGTCAATTTGCTCAAACGCCTCGGCCTGCGTATTTTGCCGCCCCCAAGTCATGGAACCAAGGCAGATTCCCGTTACCTCCAGCTCGCTGCGCCCCAGTTTGAATGTTTGCACAGTCTGTCTCCTGCAAGATGAGAGATGCGTCGACTCGTTAGAAAAACACAGTGAGGGAGATTAGCAAATAAGGGGATTCAGCCCCACACTACTGTTCGGCAATCCGGTACAGGTGCTTGATAAATGCGTCGGTATCGCCGTCACTGGGCGACTCAACACCAAACTTGTTGTGAAAATAAATGCTCAGACAACATTGGCGATTACGCAACACCACCGTGTAGCCATCATCCAGAGACTGGGCAACAATGCCTTCCAGATGATAACCATCCTCCCTCTTCTCGCCTTTTTCCAGAATTGAGGCAAAAGCCCGCAGGCATTTGGATATGTCGATGTGCTGATCCATGACCGTGCTCCCGTGGGTGCTCAAGGTACGCACCCATTCTACACCCAATGGATTTCACGTTGGCTCAAAAATGAGTAAGCAAGACTAATCCGGCTTCTGCCAGTAATACTTGCTTATGTACGACATGGGAAGTTCAATTCCGGCATCCAGAGTGATATTCAAAAACTCCACCAGAATCACCGCCGTCAGCCCCCAGATTACGTAACCCCCATAGTGAAAAGAGGGCAACTGAACCGTCTGACCACCTCTGTTCACCCGGTGAAAAGTCAGGTTTTTTTCCTCCAGAAAGTAACGCAGAGGCACGCTGAAAATTCGATCCAGTTCAGCGGTGTTGGCTGTGAGTGGGGTATCTGCGGCAATAACGCCGACAACAGGCGTTACTTTCAGGCCAAAGCGGGACACCACGGCACCGCCCCGGCCAATCACGGTGACTCTTTCCAGTGGCAGAGCCATCTCTTCATACGACTCCCGCAGTGCAGTTTGTACCAGGCTCTGATCCGACGACTCGCACTTGCCACCGGGAAATGCCACCTCACCGCTGTGGCTATTCATGTGGGCAGCACGCCGGGTAAAGATCAGCTCAGGTTCTGCATCATCGGTCAGAGGAATCAGCACTGCCGCTTCGGGCAGACGGGCGTTCAGAGTTCTTGGCTGACAGCTTTGCAGCCTTTTTTGTATCTGTTTGAGCATCCTTATTTGCCACACTCTGGGCTGGGAAGTGGGATCATCATAACGCAACGCAGCATATACTGCCTGCAACCAATGGATTTCAGCACAGCGGTAGCAAGCGAGTGCAGCCAACAAAGTAGCAAATTGAAAGGCGACGGGTATAGTGGCAGTAAACTTACCAGCAAAAGGGCAAAACGGTGGATCTTGTGCAACGATTGATGGGCTGGCTAACCTGGCTGGGCGTCGTGCCTTTTGTAATTTCCCTGGCCAGTGCTGCCTGGCAGCAACCTTTGCTGGGCAACAGTGGCATACGGGTGTTTATCTTTTATTCTGTGGTGATCTGCTGCTTTATGGCCGGAACGTTGTGGGGACAGGCCATCTACGGCGAGAATCGAGCACACAGCCTTATCAAGGCACTGTCCAGTAATGCCATCGCCCTGTGTGTTTGCGCCGCTTTGCTGGTCGCGCTGGACGATCAACAGATGCTGATCATTTTATCACTGGGCTTTCTGTGCGCGCTGGCCATAGAGTGTCTGTACACCAGACCTCTGACCGGGCGCGTGAAGCCCTATCTGACCATGAGAGCCGCAGTCACAATGGCAGTACTTTTCCTTAATGCCCTGGCCTATGCCATTTTGCCTTGAAGCTTATACCCAATGGATTTCAAGTTGATTCGAGGCGGCAAGTGCGCGAAGCCTTTATGCCCTCGGGTGCCGGGAGCATAGAAATACTATGTGACCGGGG
>JAKROC010000213.1 GCA_024509075.1 Endozoicomonas sp. | reverse complement strand
GCCCTTCGCGCCCCAGAACCATACCGGAACCCATGGAGCAGATACCGCCCAGAAATTTAACGGGAATAACACGACGCCAGCGCATAAAGCGAGTCCCGCCCAGTACCCCTTCTATCTCCTGAATACCTGACCCGCGAGTTTCCGGTGCCAGCCGGTCAACCAGCAAAAAGCTGATCCCGGTGAGTACACAGTTAGAGATAACGATGAGCCAATAGATACCGACATCAGTGTGATCATCCTGCACAAGCCAATGGGCCCGTTCAGTCATCATAAGGTTAACAGCAAGATCCAGGGCTGTAGATAACAACCCTGCAATAACACCCACAATAGATGACAAAAACAGTACATAAACGGAATTAAACCCGTTTGATAACAAGTGTCGTTTAATCGATTGTGTATAGTCGTGAAATCTCATACTTCATAGAGTAAAGAACTGTTCAAATTGATGTCATCGCTGATGGTTATGGTTGTTTTTCACTGCTGTTATCTTTGAAAGTATCTTGCAAAAAAAACAAACACAGCCCGATACTGGCAACGGCCATAACCCAGATTGGCATCAAGGCCCATTGAAAATCCGCCAGTGTCAAATGCCCGGTATGGGGCAGCAGGTAGCCTGGTAACGTGATCATCAAGGCGCTGACCAGGTAAAGGCCACTATTGGTGATTGCTGCGGAAGTTCCCTCCAGTGAGCAGGGAACCATCTCGGCAGCCATGGTAAATGCCAGCATATGGGCGGCGCTGGACAAGCCAATAACAAACGACAATATGCTGGCAATATAAAAATTACATGGGAAATAAAGCAGCAGTAAAAAGGCCAGCGCGAAAACGGCAGCGTTAATCAGAAGCGCAAGTTTACGGCTTTTCAGGGATTGGGAGACCAAGTCCATCACACCGGCCCCAAAGCCACAGCCAAGCCAGATAACCAGCGATGCCCGGTTAGCGCGGGCAGGCTCCATACCGTAACTGTGAATCAATTTGCTGGCCCAGACCACAGCCAGAGAGAGCAGGCCACCGAAAAGCACAGAGCCTATCAGGGTGGCTAACCAGATCTGACGTACGCCAAGCACCGTTATCAGCTCTTTAACAATACCGGTGCGGAAAGAAAGGGATACGTCAGAGAAGTGATTCCTGTCACGCAGAAACAGGAAGGCAATAGCCGTAAGCAACAAGCCAGCGTAGGTAAAGCCCTGGATAATGTCACGCCAATGATAACTTTCCAGCAGTTCATTGATCAAATTACCGCCGAAAAATGAGCCGAAAGCCGCCACAGACTGTACCAGACCAAACATAAAACCGAACTTGACACTGCCAAACCACTCTCCGCCCACAAAGCCTGCGCCGACAAAACCGAAAATAGCCCCGATAGCCATGATTATCTGGGCCACAATCACCATGACAAAACTCTGGGCATGGGCCAGGACAAAAGCCCCCAGAGTGACGGTTAAAATGGCACAGGGAATCACATAGCGAATGCCAAAGCGATCAAGGACAGGGCCGGAAAATATCTGACAGAGGCCAAATACTGCAGTATAGACGCTGGCAACGACACTGACCTGGGGTACCGTGAGGGACAGGTCCCGGGCCAGCGAACGGTTGATAATGTTGTACCCGGTCTGCAGGTTAAATAAAAACAGCAGGAAGCTGGTGGCAATAATCCACATCCACCATGCTCTAGCACCTCCGGATTGTGTGCGGTTATCCGAGGCCGGTTCTGACATCCCCTACCCCTGTTTGTAGGTGTCTTTCATAAACAGAATGGCAATAACCAGCACAACAATATTAATAATCCATATGGGGGTCATGGCCTCCTGAAAATCGCCCAGTGTTAACTCATGGGCCCGGGTATCCGGGAGCAGGTAACCTGGCAGTGAGATCAAAATGGTTCCGGCAATAAACATCCCGCTATTGACGAAGGCCGCCGATGTTCCCTCCAGCTCAACCGGCACCACCTCAGAAGCCATGGTGAAGGTCAACATCTGGGCGGAGCTGACAAAACCCAGGATCAAAATGATGCAACAGGCCACGTAAAAATCCATGGGCAGGTAAAGCAGCGCCAGAATGCTGAGTATGTAGATGACCTGGCAGATGATCACGACTTTCTTCCTGCTCCTTGCCATGCGGGAAAATTTATCCATAAACGCAGCGGCAACCCCAGCCCCGAGCCAGACCAGCAGGGAGGCGGTATTGGCATCAGTAAGGCCAACACCGTGGCTCTGGATAATTTTGCTGGCCCATACCACGGCCATGCTCAGCAAGGTGCCAAACAGGGCAGCACCCATTAGCATAATGATCCAGATCTGCCCGACCTTGGCTGCATCCACCAGTTTTGACAGCACGGACATAACCGAGAATTCACCGGTCATGGGATGACTGTCGCGCAGGAAAATAAAAGCGACAATGGCAAGGCAAAAACCGAAGTAGGAAAATGTCTCGATGATTTCCCGCCAGCTGAAATCTGCCAGACATTCATTAATGATATTGCCGCCAAACAGTGAACCAATACATGACGCTGTTTGTACAAAACCAAACATCAGGCCAAATTTTGCCGGGCCGAACCACTCTCCTCCGACAAAACCGGCACCGACAAACCCGAACACAGAGCCCAGCGCCATGACAATTTCGGCTACCAGCAGCATTTCAAAGTTCTCTGCCCTGGCCAGCAGCATAGCGCCAATAGCAACCACGGTAATGGCGAAGGGTGTGATCCAGCGAATCCCGAAGCGATCCAGCAACGGGCCTGAGAATAACTGGCAAATGGCAAAGACCACCGTATAGGTACTGGCCACCAGACCTATTTGGGCAACGGACAGTGACAGACTGCTTTCCAGTTCCGGGTTGATAATGTTGTAACCCGTTTGCAAATTAAACAGGAACAGGACAAACGTTGTGGCGATGATCCAGTAGAACCATGCACGGCCACCGCCAAGGGTAACGGTATTCGCAGTCATGGCAAATCACTCCTTATAAAAGCCGCTGTCTCGCTCGTATACCACCTCACCATTGACGATGGTGGCACGAACTGAACGGTCATCACCCATCACCAGTTGGGTGAACAGGTCCTCTTCCAGGGATTTCGAGAATGACATGCGGTAGCGGATCAGTTCTGTAGATTGCAGGTCCCAGACGACAATATCCGCCTCTTTACCTTCGGCAATGGAACCGATCTTGTCATCAAGGTAGATGGATTCAGCACCACCGAGCGTGGCCAGGTAGTAGCCCTGGACGGCGGTGAGTTTGTGGTTAAGCAGTTCGGATATTTTGTAGGATTCGTTCAGCGTTTGCAGGTGACAGAAGCTGGTGCCTGCACCGATATCGGTACCCAGGCCTACCAGGCAGGGGTACTTGCCCCGTTTGGCCTGCTCCATATCAAACAGGCCAGAGCCAAGGAACAGGTTAGATGTTGGGCAGTGGGATATGGCAGCCCGCTTTTCAGACAACGTTTTGAAGTCATCTTCGTTAAAATGGACGCAGTGGCCGAACACAGCGCGCTCACCAATCAGCCCATAATGGTCGTACACATCCGTATAGGATTTACGCTCCGGGAACAGTTCCCTGACCCAGTCTATTTCACCGGTGTTTTCACACAGGTGCGTCTGGATATAAACGTCAGGATACTCCTTGTAGAGTTCACCGGCCTTTTGCAGTTGTTCACCGGTACAGGATGGGGCAAAACGTGGAGTGATAACGTATTTCTGCCGACCATTATTGTGCCAGCGATCAATAAGCGCCTTGCTTTCGTCGTAGGCAGACTGGGCAGTGTCCAGCAACCCATCCGGCGCGTTGCGATCCATCCAGACCTTGCCGCACAACATACGGGTACCGAGCCGTTCGCTCTCTTCAAAGAAAGCATCCACCGAGTCTTTGAAAACGGTGCCATAAACAACACTGGTTGTGGTTCCTGCCTTTAAGGTGGTTTTGAGGAACATTTTGGCAACCGACGACGCAAAGTCTTTATCTTTCAGCTTTAATTCAGTGGGAAATGTGTATTCGTTGAGCCATTCCAGCAGGTGCTCGCCATAGGCGGCAATCATCGGGGTTTGCGGGAAGTGTACATGGGTATCAATGCAACCGGCCGTCAGCAATGAGCCGGAATAGTCCAGTAACTCAAGGTTGTTATTGACCAGACTTGACAGGTCCTGGTAGGCACCGACCTTTTCGATGGTACCGCCATTGAGGATAATCAGGCCATCCTTAAAGTAAAGGTAAGAGTCTTCAACCACAAACGGATCGGCAATAAAGGTAAGGATACTGCCGCGAATCGCTTTCTTATTACTCATGGACATAACCTCAAACATTTGATCGTCAGTGTCTGCTGAATGAATCATGCATATGTCGTTTATTTATGTCAGGTTAGACCACAATAAAAATCCTGCAATTGCCCCCTATTGCTACAAAATACACATTATTATTTGTCGTTTATTCTATCTTTTCAGTAGTTCCGGTTTTTCACTTCCTCCAATGAGATGTTCCCATTGCCAGGTCAATCAGCTAAACAGGGTGGAAACTATGTTTGAAGGTGTCGTTCATGGCAATGTCGCATTTATGGTGATTGCGACGGTTCTGGTTTTTTTTATGACGCCGGGCCTGGCATTTTTTTATGGCGGGCTGGTTGAGCGAAAACACTCGCTGACCATTATGCTGCAGATTTTCCTGTCTATTGGTGTTGTCACTATCCTGTGGATTTTTGGTGGCTTCAGCCTGGTCTTCGGTAACGATATCCTGGGTATCATTGGCAACCCTTTCCAGTATTTTGGCTTTCGGGATATTGTGTTTGAGGTTAACAGCCGTTATGGATTGACCATTCCATTTCTGATGTTCTTCATGTATCAGCTAATGTTTGCCATTATCACCCTGCCCCTGATGACCGGGTCAATCG
>JAKROC010000212.1 GCA_024509075.1 Endozoicomonas sp. | reverse complement strand
AATCACCTTTTGACTCTGGTAACCGGCGCCACACATCATTTGCCTCGGTTTTTGTGCTATTGTCAATACGCTGGATGAACTGGCCAGTGGCCTGACAGATGCGGATGAACTGTTGGACATGTCGGTAGAAGAAGCGGACGAAGACGGTGTCCAGGGTGTCATCAGCGAACTGGATGAGCTGACCGACAAACTGGAAGCACTTGAGTTTCGTCGCATGTTCTCTGGTGAGATGGATCCGAACAGTGCCTTTTTGGACATTCAGGCGGGTTCCGGAGGCACTGAGGCCCAGGACTGGGCTAACATGCTTCTTAGAATGTACCTGCGCTGGGGTGAGGCCAATGGCTTCAAGACTGACATCATTGAAGTTTCAGCAGGTGAAGTAGCAGGCATCAAATCAGCCACGGTGCAATTTACTGGTGATTACGCCTTTGGCTGGCTGAGAACCGAAATCGGCGTCCACCGCCTGGTGCGCAAATCACCTTTTGACTCTGGTAACCGGCGCCACACATCATTTGCCTCGGTTTTTGTCTCTCCCGAAATAGACGACAATATTTACATAGAAATCAACCCGGCTGACCTGCGCATCGACACCTACCGTTCCAGCGGAGCCGGTGGTCAGCACGTTAATACCACCGACTCTGCTGTGCGCATTACCCATGCGCCCAGCGGTATTGTGGTGCAGTGTCAGAATCAACGTTCCCAGCATCAGAATAAAGATAAGGCCATGCAGCAATTAAAGGCCAAACTGTACGAAATGGAGATGCAAAAACGAACGGCCCAGTCACAGGCGATGGAAGACTCCAAGTCGGACATTGGCTGGGGCAGCCAGATTCGTTCCTACGTACTGGACGACGCCCGTATCAAAGACCTGCGGACTGGAGTTGAGACCCGAAACACACAGTCCGTGCTTGATGGTGACTTGAACAAATTTATTGAAGCAAGTCTGAAACTGGGTCTGTAATTTTTAACGCAGATGTCATCCGCAACTGGAAGAATGGTTTTATGTCTGAAGAACAACCACTGTCACAACCGGCAGATGCAGCCGAGGCCAGAGAAGAGAGTCGTCTGGTCAGCCTGCGCCGGGAAAAACTGGCAGCCATCCGCACCAAAGGGCCCGCCTTCCCTAATAAATTTCGCCGCGATGCACTGGCCGGTGACCTTCAGGAGCAGTTTCGTAACAACGATAGAGCCTCACTTGAAGCATTAAGCCACCCGGTAAAAGTAGCCGGGCGAATCATGCTTAACCGCAGCGCTTTCCTAGAGCTTCAGGACATGTCCGGGCGCATCCAGCTCTACGTCAACCGCCAGCAGCTGCCCCAGGAAACACAGGATGCCATCAAAACCTGGGACCTTGGTGACATTATCGGCGTTACTGGCACCTTGCAGCGCTCAGGCAAGGGCGATCTCTACGTTGATATGCAAAGCGCCGAGCTGCTGACCAAATCCCTGCGACCATTGCCAGAAAAACACAAAGGCCTGACCGATACCGAACAGCGTTATCGCCAGCGTTACGTGGATCTGATTACTAATGAGTCATCCCGGGAGCTGTTCCGCACGCGTTCAAAAATCATTCAGAGCATTCGAGACTACTTCCTCAGCCAAGACTTCCTTGAAGTGGAAACGCCCATGTTGCAAGTGATTCCCGGTGGTGCCTCGGCCAGACCGTTTATTACGCACCACAGCGCGCTTGGCATCGACATGTACCTGCGTATTGCCCCTGAACTCTACCTCAAGCGCGTGGTCGTAGGCGGTTTTGAACGGGTATTTGAAATAAACCGGAACTTCCGCAACGAGGGACTGTCTACTAGGCACAACCCGGAATTCACCATGATCGAGTTCTATCAGGCATATGCGGACTACACCGACATGATGGATCACACCGAAGCCATGTTTAAGAAGCTGGCCGTGGAGGTTCTGGGTAAAACAGAGTTCGAGTACCAGGGACAAGCGATTGAATTTGGCAAGCCATTTGTAAGAATGTCCGTCTTTGATTCGATTTTGCACTATAACCCCGATCTTGATGCTTCAGACGTTGACAACCTTGAATCTGCAACACAGGTTGCCACCAGACTGGGTGTCGAGGTGAAACCAATGTGGGGACTCGGCAAGGTTCAACTGGAAATCTTTGATCAAACGGTTGAGCATCACCTGCTGAATCCAACGTTCATCACTGACTACCCGACGGAGGTTTCTCCCCTGTCCCGCAAGAACGATGACAATCCTTTTGTCACTGAGCGATTCGAGTTCTTTGTCGGCGGCCGGGAAATAGCTAACGGTTTCTCTGAGCTGAACGATTCAGAGGACCAGGCTGAGCGCTTCCGCCAGCAAGTGGCTGAAAAGGATGCCGGGGATCATGAGGCCATGCATTACGATGCTGATTACATCAATGCCCTGGAGTATGGGCTCCCGCCAACAGCGGGTGAAGGTATTGGCATTGACCGTCTGGTGATGTTGTTCACCAACGCACCGTCGATTCGGGATGTTATCCTGTTCCCGCATATGCGCCCTCATTAATGGAGAGTGCAGGTGGAGCGATCCGGTTTTGTGGGTGATGACGCCCACCCTCTGGATTCTCCGCTGACAATTTAAAGAGAGGCGACTGGTTTTGAGTTGATATGCTGTAGTTATCAATCGCTTTGTTAGGCTTGAGGTGGCTCGTCTTGCTACTTACTGGATTCGTAGCCCTTGCCGGTGGTGCTCGGGCTAGTGGTGTGTGGCAGGTTTAAAACGGCTGAGTAGTTTCTGTACTATGATGCATCCTCGGGTAATGGTACCGGACGAACGCTTAAAAACAATCAGGTAACCGTAAGGCAGTCAAGATATGGTTTCAACAGCGAACTCTCCTCCAGAAAAAAGCAAGAACAAGCAACCTGGCAATATGGAATTAAAATACCAGGGACGTAAAACCAGTCGCACTAACAGTGAACAGCGTCGGCGGACAATTCTTGAGGCAGCCCTGCGGATCGTCGTTAGGGATGGGGTGCGCGGCGTTCGCCATCGAGCCGTCGCCAAGGAAGCCTCCGTTCCCCTGTCTGCCACCACCTACTATTTCAAAGATATATCCGACCTGATCACCGATACCTTCACGCTGTTCGTGGAGATGGGTGCTCGCAAGTTCAAGGCCTACTGGGAAGACTCTGACAGCATGTTGAAGGTGGCCATGAGCAACCTTGAGCCAGCCGACGCTGACAGTCGTCAAGTATTTGCGGATCGGATTACCGATCTGGCTATTGAGTACGTACTGGTGCAGCTGCACGAACATCGAGACTATCTTATTGCTGAACGGGCCTTTCAGCAGGAGTGTTTGCGCAATGAAAATCTCAGGCCCATTGCTTTTAACCACCAGCGGTTTTTTCTTGATAGCCTGGAAACTTTTTTTGCGCGAATTGGCTCTGGTCAGCCCGCTATCGATGCCGAATTGTTCGGCAGTATCATTTTGCATGTCGAGTACCAGGGACTGATCGCCGGCTTTGAAGAGGAACAGACCAATAAGCTCCGGTCAATGCTAAAGCGCCAGATTGAGTTGATGCTGGGCATTTGCCGCTAGCCCGGAGAACTGTTTACGCTCTGAATCGGACGATTCAGATATACCCAAAGGACTTCAAGTTGATTCGAGGCGGCAAATGAGCGAAGCCCCGGGAGCATGGAAATACTATGTGACCGGGGTGACGACTGCATGGATGCAGGAGGTAGTACCCTAAAGGGCATAAAAGCAACGCATGGAGCAGTTGCCGAGCGAATACCCTAAAGGGCACAAGTGCAGCCAACAAAGTAGCAACTTGAAAGGCGACGGGTGTAAACATGGCTGCAAAGTCAGTGCCACAAAATAGGCAGCTCCAACATCCCCACTGTGCTGTTGTGATCAGAGACACGTATTTTTTCTATATCAAGCTCATCCATAAACCCCAGCACCAGTATTGCGCTGGCTACGCTCAAGTCACTCACCTTACTGGTCGCCAGTTGCTTGTACAAATGTTGGCGCAACCCTTCCTTATTCATTAACCGGTCAGCATTGGCAAGGGCAAATGGCTCCTGGAAAAAAGCACCAATGCCGGTAACTGGCACTCCCTCTTTTTTCAGTTCATCCCGAATGACTGACGGCGTTCTTCGCGCCAGATACCGGGCAAAAGCTATACCTGCGTTCATTTCCCGGATGGAGATGGGTGATATGGTATCGGTGGATTTTGTCGGTTTATCCTGCACCACCTCCTTCAAGTACGCCACAAAGCTGACAGAGCCAAACTCAACTTTGTGAATCTGAGGACCGTTTTTTGCATCAGCCAGAATCACCTGGTATCGAGCCTTGCCAATATCTAATACGACAGGCGTCTCGCAACGACTGCTGGCCCGCAAAGCTGAATAGAAATCCATGCGTTCTTCTTCCTCCGGGGAGAGAACATGAACATCGATGCCTGTTGTACGTCTTATGACTTGTATTAGCTGACCGCTGTTATGCGCTATTTGCAATGACGGTCTGGCCACTGCCCGGACTCGGCTGGCCCGAAAATGCTCCTGACGAACCCGCAATTTCTGGAACAAGCTCTGGGTTCGGCTGATCACCCCTCGGCTGAGGGCATGGTTTTCACTGCCGGCAAGGTCATCATCAATGCCCGACTCCATGCAGCCATAATCCAGATAACGGTGCAGTTTATCGTTGTCCTGGTTGACGTCGGCAATGGCAAAGCAGACAGCGTTACCATCAATCTCAATGGCCATCCTGCGCTCTGCCAGGGCTGGTTTACTGACCAACATCATGAAAAAAGCAAGCGTGGCTACCACGGGCGTACTGGTGAAGATCTCAGTGTTCACGAGATTCCCTGATAAATATACCCGTCGCCTTTCAAGTTGCTACTTTGTTGGCTGCACTTGTGCCCTTT
>JAKROC010000211.1 GCA_024509075.1 Endozoicomonas sp. | reverse complement strand
CTGGGTGCTGATGCGTGCCAGCTCTACCCGAGACTCCAGCAACTGGTTACCCTTCTTACGATACCGAAGGCAGCAACATCAATGAGCTGGCCTCGACGGCAATTAATGACGGCGCCCAACTGATTATTGGCCCCCTGGACAAAAATCAGGTTAAGGAACTCAATAGCGACACAACCCATCGTGTGCCAGTTCTGGCGCTCAATAGCGCAGAATTTGACGACGAAGAGCAACCAGAGCAGCGTCCTGGCTTCTATCAGTTCGGGCTATTTGCTGAAGACGAAGCAATTATGGCCGCAGAACGCGGCTGGCTTGATGGGCACCGCACTGCCATCATCATCACACCCAATACCGAGTGGGGCAAAAAAGTCAACGGGTCGTTCAAAGTCCGCTGGGAGGAGCTTGGCGGCAAAGTGGTCGGCTCCAGCGAATTCTCTGGCAGCACACAGTTCAGTAAAATGGCCGGCTGGTTACTGCATATCGACCAGAGTGAGACAAGGGCGCAACAACTTAACCGACTGCTGAAGGACAACCTGGGCTTTCAGGCACGCCGCCGTGATGATGTCGATATGGTCTTTATCGGTGCCTCGCCCCAGGAAGCCAGGCAAATCAAACCCGCCCTGGCCTACCAGTACGCTGGCAGCCTGCCAGTTTACGCTACCTCAAGCACCTATTCCGGCACCACCAACACCTCACTGGATCAGGACTTGAATGACATACGTGTCCCGGTTATGCCCTGGCTGGCGCCAAACACTGAGAACCCATTGCAACAGCAAATTGAAAACCTGTGGCCCCAATCCAAAGGCCAGCTGGGCACTCTCTATGCCCTGGGTGCTGATGCGTGCCAGCTCTACCCGAGACTCCAGCAACTGGTTACCCTTCAGGGCAGTCTGCTCCCCGGATTAACCGGAGCGCTGAGCATGACTCCCGATGGCAAGGTTCACCGTGATCTATCATGGCAGATATTCCAAAGAGGCCGGTTGATGCCGCTGCCGGAACCAACAAGCAATGTTCTGGAAGCTAAAACTCAGTAATCTTAAAGGAGCCTGGGCAGAAAAAAAGGCTCGGCAGTTCCTCAAACGTCAGGGCCTGAGGTTACTGCACGCTAATTTTGCCTGCAAAGCCGGCGAAGTGGATCTGGTCATGCTGGACCAGTCCACACTGGTTTTTATCGAAGTGCGCTTTCGCAGCGCCTCCCGCTTTGGCAATGCCGCCAGCACCATTGATCGCACTAAACAGCAGAAAATTCGCAAGTCAGCCGCCGTTTATTTGCAAAGCTACCGTGAGCATCGCCACAGGATTTGCCGTTTCGATGCAATATCCATTGACAATTACGCCGCCAACGGGCAAAACAGCTTAGAATGGATAAAAAATGCTTTTTGATGCTCACGCCATTTAACAGCCAGAACACCTTTGGCAAAGCAATTCAGGAGGCAGATAACGAAAACCTCTGACGGTTTTCATTTCAGGTTTTCAGACATGCACGAACGTATAACGCAACACTTTTCCGACAGCATCGACGCCAAGATACGCTCAGCCGAGATCCTGCCGCCGCTGATTGCTGATGCCGCTGAGTTGATGGTTTACTCCCTGCTCAATGAAAGAAAAATAATGGCTTGTGGCAATGGTGGGTCGGCTGGCGATGCCCAGCACTTTGTCTGCGAACTACTCACCCGTTTCGATCGCGAACGCCCGGCCCTGCCGGCTTTGTCACTGTGCTCTGACAGCCTGACCATAAGCTCCATTGCTAACGATTCAAGCTTCAACGAGGTGTTTTCCAAACAGATTCGGGCGCTGGGCCAGGAAGGTGATATCCTGCTGGCCATTTCACCCCATGGCAACTGTCCCAGCCTGGTTCAGGCCATTCAGGCCGCCCATGACCGCAACATTCACGTCATTGTCCTGACCGGCAAGGACGGTGGTGATATGGCACGGCTACTGCACCCCGAAGAAATAGAAATTCGGGTGCCGGATCAAAGCCCACAGCGCATTCAGGAAGTGCACACGCTGTTAATCCATTGCTTGTGTGATCTGATTGATGAATACCTGTTCGCTTCTGAATAAACCACAAACAGGCGGTCAATTGAAAATCAATACAACCATTATCCCAGGGGGGATCATGCAGATAATCCACAACGCATTTACGACCGCACTGTTGCTCACAATGCTGTCATTACTCAACGGTTGTGCCGCGCTGGTTGACTCAGTTAACCAGGAGTCCGTGGTTATGGACGACAGTAAGCGTACATGGGGTTCATGGATGGACGACCAGACCATAGAAACTATCACCACCGTAAACATCAACAAGGCTGATCCGGCGCTGCGAACGTCGCGGGTCAAAATAGTCAGCTTCAACGGCCTTGTCTTGCTGATCGGCCAAGTACCTGACCAGCGCCTGAAAGACCTGGCCAGTGAAACAGCACAAAGCGTGGCCAAAGTCCGCCAAGTCTACAATGAACTGGAAATCGGCCCCAATGCAGATCTACTGACGCAGAGCAACGACAGCTGGCTGACTAGCAAAATAAAAACCGCCATGATGTCCAGCAACGCAGTTACAGCTGACAGAATCAAAATTAACACCGAGCAAGGCACCGTTTTCCTGATGGGCCTGGTAACCCCGGAAATGGCTGAAGAGGCCGCCACTATTGCCGCTAATACCAACGGCGTATCCAGGGTCGTTAAAGTATTCGAGTACATCTGATGCCTTAATCCTTTGCAGAAGGTGATCGGACTGGTTCAGGAACCTTCTGCTTTTGACTCACAAGGAAAACCACCGGGGCATGCCGGATACTTCAACCTGCCAATATTTTCATGATTGCCTTGCACTTAAACCCAGTGGATTTCATGTTGCTACGCAGCAGCAGTCGAGAGAAGCCCCGGGAGCGTAGAAATACTACGTGGCCGGGGTGAGCGAATGCAGCCAACAGAGCAGCAACTTGAAAGGCGACAGGTATAACACCCTTCAGAAAAATCACTACCACACCCATTAAAAACGTTTAGTGACCCGGATCAATTGACCACCCAGCACATAACCATAAACCCATTTTCTTTGACCTCGGCTAATACCTAGATGCTTTTCCCATTTTTACCAGTATAATTTACCAATTACGTGAAGTTGCAATGTTATGGTTTTGGATAGAGGGCCCATTGTCTTCTAATGAGCCCTGGATATTTGTTTGAGATTGATTACCAAGGAATCAATACAATGAAAGGCATTCAGATAACCTCCAGCGACAACAGCGCCCTGATCAACTCCATTTGGCTGATTGACGAGACTGCCGGCGAAGCCCGCCTGATTTGCGCAAAAACTGATGACTTCGTGCAAGACGAAGTGGTGGCCCTGGAGCGACTGGGCCAGTTCGAATCCCGTGAACTGGAGCTGGAAGTTCAGGAAGCCCGCGAAGGTGGCCAGCACCTGAACGTCAACGTTCTCTCCCGTGAAATGCTTGAAGACGCAGCAGCCAACCCTGAGAAATACCCTTCTCTGACCATTCGTGTTTCTGGCTACGCTGTGCGCTTTAACTCCCTGACCCCGGAACAGCAGCGCGATGTCATTACCCGGACTTTCACCAAGGACTTGTAATACCCGACGCCCCCACTCCGGCAGCCACTGAGCAACGGCGGCTGCCTTTCTCAGCCTGAAAGCCACACTCAGGCAATCAGCAGAAAGCCGTTTTAACCTTCAACAACAGAATTACCAGAACGTTGTCTTTTGATGAATTAAGTACTCATGCAAATAAAATTCGGTATTCTTGACCGAATTAATCAAAAACTCGTTTTTCCTCCTGCTCGAACTCCTTAAAATTCATAATTGACAGCAGATTGAGCCATTCATATTTCACTTTTTTCCACAAAATTTCAATCAGGTTCAGCTCTGGAGAATAGGTTGGCAAGTAACAGACAATTAACTTTCTCTCAATCATCCTATTCGCTATTTTTGCTTTGAATTTGTGGCTAGTATGAAGCGAGATTGTTCTGCTGAATATAAGCAGATCGTCAATGACTATGAGAAATAATATTTTCCAGACCGATAAGACAGTTTTATCGAAATACAAATATGTGACTACTTACGTGACCGGTGTGAGCGAATGCAGCCAACAAAGTAGCACCTTGAAAGGCGACGGGTATATCGAGTGACAGCAACTCACAGATCGAGGATGCCGTCGTGAGCAGCATTCTGTTCGCCCCTGTCTCTGAGGAAGTAGTGGCGATAAATGGCGTAGCCACCAAAACCCAGCAGGGCAGCAGCACCGAGCAACCCAAGGGTGGTACCCATCACTGCGCCGATATTCAGCGCAGCTCCCGGAGCTGATGCCGCCAGTTTCGTGGCCGGAAGTGTCCCATTCACACTCGCTACAGGTGCATCAGTGACGTTCACGTTCCTTTTGGTGGGTCCAGCTGCGCAGATAAGCCCCCCAACTCTGCCGGAGTTAAAGTAAGGTGGCGACAATGGGCCGCAGCGCGCAGTCAACACCCGCTGGTCAGCGTAACGGCATGGTTCAGCTGCCATGGACAGACATGGTCTTTAACAACAGAATTACCAGAACGTTGTCTTTTGATGAATTAAGTACTCATGCAAATAAAATTCGGTATTCTTGACCGAATTAATCAAAAACTCGTTTTTCCTCCTGCTCGAACTCCTTAAAATTCATAATTGACAGCAGATTGAGCCATTCATATTTCACTTTTTTCCACAAAATTTCAATCAGGTTCAGCTCTGGAGAATAGGTTGGCAAGTAACAGACAATTAACTTTCTCTCAATCATCCTATTCGCTATTTTTGCTTTGAATTTGTGGCTAGTATGAAGCGAGATTGTTCTGCTGAATATAAGCAGATCGTCAATGACTATGAGAAATAATATTTTCCAGACCGATAAGACAG
>JAKROC010000210.1 GCA_024509075.1 Endozoicomonas sp. | reverse complement strand
CCTGCGTATTAAAGGATTCAGGAATTTCGAAATAGATCACGCAATAAAAAGACTGCAAGAGCGTACAGTTTCTATCAGTCACAACACGGTTTTGGCAGAGTTGGAACAAACCGGCCAGTCAATCAAGAATGACCTGTGGACAAAGGTGGAAGAACTCATTGGACAGTCAGCGGGTATTTTGAGCAAAACAGAACTGTTCCATTGGCTGGAGGAGCGAGTGAGAAGTCATGAGCGATCTGTCCTTCGGTGTGAACTGGATGATCATTACGCCAGCTTGTGGCCATCAAAGGCAACTATTGTATCGCTGGTTGGCAAATGGCCAAAGCAGTATAAGTCAGAAGCCGTTGAGATCAAACGAATGTGGCCTGAGTTAACCATTAATGGTGATATTAATGTTGACTTCTCCTCGACAACTCGTGAGTTGTGCTCTTACTGTTACAGTGATGACCCTGATAATGAGGTGTTGAGTTATCCGACGTTTTTTAAGCTGGTCAAGGATATCTGGTTTAATGCCATTAATTGTGGTCACAGTGGGCATTTGAATCGAGTGACTCATTTATTGATTCATATCATTAAGGAACTCGCGGATAATTACTTTGCTTATAAAGACAGTTCAAGAGAGAAGCGTCATGAATCAGCCATTCGTAATCAGTTTGAGTTTGGTGTAACCGCAGTAAAAGATATTGGTGCCCTGGCCTTTTTTTTGGTAACGCATCCTCAGATGTGGAAGTTGAAAAAAGAAGTCGTGTTTCAGGAGATGATCAATCGAGCGTTAATGACTGAAGTAGAGGAGCTTGCCGAATTTTACTGTCAGTGGATAGCTGAAAGCCCGTCTGTACAGAGTGTTAGCACAGAGAAGGAAGCAGACGTCATTGAGCAGATCGCTAAAAAATTGGAGTCACAAAAGTTATTTGCGGTCACTAAGGCCATGTATTACCTCGATGCCATCAATGCATACATAGAAAAGAATCGCTCGAAATATGAAAAACAAAAGAAAGTCAGGCAGATTTCTCATGGGAATTATTTTGATAATGTAACCTGGCAAATTAATTGCCCGATGCTTCCACCTGCTGGCACTGACAGGGACGTGGTTAAGCGCATCGTTACAGTCTTGAACAAGGTGTTTACGACACCGGATTACCAGCATTTATTTATGGGCACTCCGGAATATCAGAGTTTACAGAATAGAAAAAAATGGCAGCAAGTTATCGGTAAAATAAGGCAGAGTAATTGGGATAAAAAGAATGCTGCAGCCCGAATAACTATTGATGCTACCTTGCGAAAAGTTCGTGCAGTAAGAGTGATTGAGCGACGCTTAAGCCGGTTGGCCAGTCAGATTATGGCTGACATCGCAGAGCAAGAAAACAAACAGCGCACGATGGTTAAGGAGCAGTTCTATCAGGCTGGTTTCGAGCCACAAATTGACCCGGATGATCAAAGCATCTTCTATCCGGCATCCTATTATTTATTGCGTAAGCAGTCGTTTGCCACGCTCAAGCAGCACAAACTCGACGTGGAATCGGTTATCGGTACGACAATTCCCTTTCGTGCTTCGCGCTCCCAGATCGATCAGGTGCTGAAGTGCTTCCATCAATTGCCCCTTGAGGAGTCACGTTACTGGCAGATGAGTCGTGATTTTGCCAAATGCAACGTGCTCCCTGAGTTGGTTCAGGATTTGTCCCTGAGTAAGCCGGCAAACAGCTATCAGGAGTTACAGGAAAGGCAGCGAAAGTTTATTATCTGCAAATGTTTGACCTGTACGATCTGTAATGTTGGTGCTTATCTATGCCGCTGTGCTACCGGTGTTGGAAAAAAGCTATCCGCAAGACATAGTATTTACAAGAGGCAGGGCCTGGTTAAAAGTGTTGAGAAACATGTTCGTGAGTATGTTGATGCAAAATTTTGTACAAAATCATTTGATCGTTATATACCGCGTCAGTCAAAAGAGCAGGCTGATCCACCAGAATCATTCAGTAGTAATGCAGTCGCCTCTGTCAGGCCTGGCAACTTGAAAAGAAAGATCTCTGAGGAGCAGGAAGAAGTTGTCTCTGAAGAGTTTATGGATTGTTTCAGTGATGTGGTGGCAGAAGACAGTGATTCAAGCGATTCAAGTGATTCGGTAGGGTGGTGGGGCAGAGACTCTTTTGCCTTGAATACCCACCTTGCCAGTGATGGAGAGTTGTGCCGCAAGCCGCATTCGTGCCGTCCAGTGTTAATGGTTCAACGTATAAGCCAAAACATTGTTTGTCGTGTAGTGAGAAAGATGGAAATGAAATGTGGTGATATCAAAGCACTTTGGCAGGCAGAGGCGGATGGAGAAAGTGCAGCCCGACATTTTTATCAATCAGTCGGTGTGCCTAGGTGGGTTATCAATAGTAAGAATGTCGCAAAATGGTTTTCCGGTCATCCGGCGTGCAAGAAAAAAGCCGTTGAGTCGTTGGAGAAATATTCGAGCATCAAACATTTGGTAGACAAAGAGTCGTTAGAGTTTCATCCAAAATCATTCAAAAAGATTCAATGCCAGGTTGTTTATCACGATCTGGATATGTTTCAGGACCATTTAGGCAGGCTGGGGTTTAATGTTAAAGCACCAAGGCTGCCCATCAATAAGTCAGACTGTGGCCTGTACCTGCACAAGACCTTTTGTTTGTGCTGTCGGATTAATTTTGGACAGCCGAAAGAGCTAAAGGAACATCTTAAAGTTCATCACAAAAAAATGGTGGCCGCTTTTGCCCGGATTGAAGCGTCCCCCTTGTCTCCACCGGCCAGCGCTATGGACAATGCTGGCTTGTCCTTTGATGCAGAAAATAACTCTCTGGCTGAATCACGATTACGCCTGCAGCAACGAGATTTGTCTGTGCAAATGAAAAAACTATTCAAAGAGATGACTGCGTAGCTGGATAAAAAGAATAAATATGTCGTTCAGTTGTTTTGAGCGTGGATGAGGAGTTGTCTGGAAATAACTTCCCTTTTTTCATTGCCTGACCTCCTTTTCTGCCATTAGAAGCAGTCGTAAACAAGAAGGAGATCAGCCATGCCTGTTGAACAGTTTATCACTACCCTCTTCTGTATAGTCGATGATTTGCTCAAAGAACTCTTCCCGCTCCCCCTGGGCAGTCGTGGGCTTCCCCTCAAGCTGTCTGACAGCGAGGTTATTACCATGGAAGTGGAAGTCACTGGTGAATGGTTGGGGCATCATGCTGACAAGCATATCTGGGAATATTTTATGCGACATTGGCAGCACTTGTTTCCAGACCTTCTATCACGTTCAGCGTTCATCAAGCAAGCAGCCAACTTGTGGGCAGTTAAGCAAAAACTTCAGACTCGGCTTGTTCAGCTAGTGCATGCCGATAACGCAGATATTCATTTGATTGATGGCTTTCCCATCGACGTTGTTGTACGCACGAGAGCCTCCTAGAAGTAAAGTCTTCAAAGGTGAGGCAGGCTATGGTTTCTGCGCATCCAAGAAAAAGCATTTCTATGGTTTTCAAGGGCATCTACTTGTTGAGGCACGTGGCATTCTTGTTGGTTTTACCCTGACTGCTGCCAACATTGATGAGCGTGATGCTGCCTATGACATGATGGAGATCATTGCAGGACTCTTGCTGGGCGACAAAGGATATATACGACCCGAGTTCAAGAATGATTGCCAGGAACTGGGTATCGACTTGCAGACCCCTTTGCGCAAAAACATGAAAGATAAAAGATCGAAGTCGTTTGTAGGATTGATCATGCGAGTGAGGCGAAAGATTGAAACCGTTATTGGTCAGCTTGCAGAACGATTTGGGATGGAAAAATGCCGCTGTCGCGATCAGTGGCATATGACGTCACGAATAGCCAGAAAGCTGCTGGCCCACAATATCGGGTCATATCTCAATATCAGCGCAGGTAATGCTCCGATTCAGTTCGAAAACCTGATAGCTGCTGCTTAAAAATAGCGAAATACTGCTTTTGTGTGGCTTTCGGTGTTTTTATTGGACTTACCACCATCCAAGAATCAAAACTGTTAAGTCGAACATCGCGTTATGGTTACAAGCAGACCGGCCTGCTCTGGTGTCACACTATACCCAATGGATTTCAAGTTGATTCGAGGCGGCAAATGAGCGAAGCCCCGGGAGCGTGGAGATACTACGTGACCGGGGTGAGCGAATGCAGCCAACAAAGTAGCAACTTGAAAGGCGACAGGTATATGCCCTCGGGTGCGATAGGGCGGGTAGTGTCACGCAGTCTGTCGTGTAGCAGTCACCACCAACTCGCGGATACAGACGTTTTGTGGTTGCTGATAGACAAAGGCAATGCAGTTGGCAATGTCTTCAGCGACAATTACACCACCCATGCCGTCTTTCCACTGCTCATAACCGTCGATAATATCACCGGCAGTCGTGTGACTTAACAACTCGGTTTCAACGGCACCAGGCGCAATGGTAATTACTCGAACGCTGTCGTTAGCCAGCTCTTCGCGCAACGTTTCAGTCAGGCCGTGCACAGCAAATTTAGTGCCACAGTAAGCCATATGGTCAGGGAACCCTTTAATGCCAGCCACAGAGCTGATGTTAATAATGGTACCGCCCTTGCGTGCTTTCATCTGACCGGCAACGGCAGAGATGCCATTGAGCACGCCTTTGATGTTGATATCCACCATAGCGTCCCACTCGGCCGGGTCTTGCTCGCCCACGCGACCCAGTTGCATCAGGCCAGCATTATTGACCAGGCAGTCGGTCGGCCCATAGCTCGCCTCAGCTTCAGCAATGGCTGCTTGCAGAGCCGGACGATCTGTTACATCCACCTTCCGGCAGATGGCTTCAGGAAGCCCCAGAGCTTCCAGCCGGTCCATACGTCTGGCCAGTAACAGCAGTGGATGGCCAAGCTTGCTCATCGCTTTG
>JAKROC010000021.1 GCA_024509075.1 Endozoicomonas sp. | reverse complement strand
GGCCAAGGAGCAGGCTATTTATATTCTTGGGGCAGTCAATCGCCCTGGTCGTTATGCGTTTAATGAGCGGCTTGATTTGCTGGATATACTCACTGCTGCTGATGGGCCAACCCCTGATGCCGACCTGTCAAATATTCGCGTCGTCCATCGTAATGAAGGTAAGGAGCGCCTTAGTAGCGTGAATCTGGTCAAATACTTTGCTACTGGAGATGAGTCGTTGCTGCCGAAAATCAAGCCAGGTGATGGCATTTACCTTAACTCCCGTGATGCCAGTATGATGGGGAAGGATGAAACCATTACTGTACTTGGTGATGTCAACAAAACGGGACGCTTCATTTATCGTGCAGAAATTAATATTGTTGATCTGATTTCAGAAGCTGGTGGTACCAAGGAAGATGCGGATATTGAAAATGTCATTATCCGGCGTGGAGATGAACAGTTTGAGTTTGATCTTGAAAGTTATATGAATAATCCGGGGGCGGTTGAAATGCCAGAGCTGATGCCGGGGGATACTTTATATATTGGTAATGATAATAAAGATTGGCTGAATGTTGGTCGGGAGTGGATTAAAGACTTTTCTTCTGTGCTGCCACTGATCATGTTGATTTTGGGGGGCATCTGATTTGATTAAGTTACCGGTCAATTATCTCGAAGTTGAAGAGATCTACAATGATAGCATTGGCAAGGGCATGCGCTCTGTAGCAGTGACCGCACCCTCCTCAGAAGAGGGAACCAGTACCCTGGCCTATGCCCTGAGTCAGCGCAGTGATGTTGATGGTAAACGCATAACGACCAGGGCGATTGACTGCCCCAAGAATATAAATAGCCTGCTCCTTGGCCAACAACACCCACTTAGACTTGTTATCGGTGGGGCTCACTGGCAATTCAGGAACAACAATGGTCAAACCTCCCATCAGCGCAGGTAATGACCCGTCCTGGCCACCATTATCCATATACCCTTGAAGGTTAAAGTTCTCCACCTTGTTCTGGCCCGCAGAATCAGGGTAAATAAACTTGATATGAGCAACATCGGCATTCTCAGTAGAACCGCCAGCGTACGCAAACAGGTCCATAAAATCAATATTGTTCGACCATGGATAACGACCGGGCTTATTGACGGCACCAATAATTTTTACCGTCTGGTCAGATTTGAATTTCAACCATCCCTGATCTTCCCCCGTTTTCTGCGGAACAAGAATAGAATCGCCTTTAAACACCCGAGGAGGTTCTTTTAACCGCCCTTCGGAATATTCATCAAAATTGAATTTTATGACCTCTCCGGTTCTCCTTAATACCCTGATTGAAGAGGTATCTGCATAACGAGTTGGGCCCCCGGCATTGGCCAAAATATCCATAAATTTGACATTATCACCAGTTTCAAAAGCACCAGGCTTGTATACCTGCCCCATAATATAAACGACGCTTTCGCCAGAGCTGATGGCATCCACTTGTTTTGGCACAAAAATGGTTGACCCTGGTTCGATCACAGGTAATGCTTTACCATTATCGAGAAATGATTTCAGGTTAAACAAGATTGGATCACCCCTGGCAATCAGGCGAATCTGCTCAACATTGGCATAGCGGGTTACCCCGCCGGACAGTAACAGGATGTCCACCAGAGAAATATTTTTCTTGTATTTGTGCACGCCGGGTCTTGCCACCTCACCAAATACCTTGATTGAATCAGGATTTTCTGTCGGATCATCGGCAAGGACAGCTGATTCATCTTTAATTGGCACATAGATAGTTGCCCCTTTAGACAAATAAGTTTTCTCTTTCGTCTGACCAAATTTCATAAATGCTGCCAGGCTGAACAGGCTGGCACGGCCATCATTAATAACACGAATTTTTTGATCATCTGCAAAACGGGTAACGCCACCGGCCAGCAGCAGTGCATCAACGGCAGTCATATTTTCCTTATAGGCCAGACTTCCGGGTTTGATCACCTCACCAATCACTTTGATTGCATCCGGCTCCTGAGTCGGATCAATAGACGCTTCTGTTGCACCCTTGCCATAAACATTCCCAAGCTTTGGTGAAGAAGGTACAAAAATCGTATCGAGAGACTGAATGGCAGGTAGATATTGATCATCACCAGTATTCAGATATTTTCTGAAATCTACTGTCTGTTCACCTGACTCTCGCTTCAATTTAATTTTGTTCAGCAAAGCACCTTCACGAAAACCACCGGCACTGTTAATAGCCATCTGCACATTACCAGTGCTTGGCAACACCACTTCACCAGGTTTTTCCACATAACCAAGAACCGTCACTAGTATTTTCTTTTCTTGCAGGTAAATATCAATATTATCCAGCCCCAGAAAGTATACCGACAGCTCATTTATAATCTGTTCTTTTGCCTGGTCAATTTCAAGACCAACAATATTAATTTCACCAACTTCCGGTAAAATAATGTTTCCCGAGCGATTTATCAAAAACTCTCCATCAAAACCAGATTCACCGGGAAAGCGAATAATCAGTGTGTCACCGGATTGCAGCATGTATTGCCTGGTATTATCAGCTTCAGGTGGGTCAGGTTGAGCTGGGTCAGGTTCAGCTGTTTCAGGTTCAGCTGGTGGCACTGGTTTGGCGGCAAGCGCTGGTGGTGAGTTTTCTACCGGGGAAGATTCGATTTCAGGAGTATCGAGTTTTTGTTCAGCAACCTCGGCCGGAACTGTAACGGCAGGTTTCTCTTGTAAATAGATCAGGACAGCATCATCAGCGGCCAAAACCCAGTCACTCCTTTGCCCGGGCGGTACAGGAGTCTGCTCACCACCTCTGATCAGTGTCACCTGTGCCTCAAACTGTGCCTCATCATAGAGGCCATGAAGATAATTCAGTCCAGCCAGAGAAAGCTCAGCGGGAACCTGGTACTTACCTGGTTTATCAATATCTCCAAGGACTGAAACATTCACCAGACTCTGAGGATCGTAATAACTGATAACATCGGCTTCAGACAACTGAGAAGTTGATTTGCGTATTTTTTCAATGGCTGAATTTTTATCCACTCCTAATAAACTGACCTTTGCCGCTCCTGGCAGCGAAATGTCCACAGAGTCGTCAACTGCCATTGTAAAAGGAGATACATCTTTATTTGCCGGAACGATAAAAAAAACGCCTTGTCTGACAACCTGTGTGCTGGCCAAAATCTGCCCAGACAACAGAGCCAGAAACATGATGAAAATCAGAATTTTCACCACCATCAAACCGCCAGAAAAATTAATTTTCTTCATTGCGGAACCTGCTCTTCACATAAAAGATTTTGCCAAAGTGATTCACTACGAGCTGGATAAATCAAAAATAAATGATCATTAAAGAAAATATTCAAATGAAATTTACTGAGAAATGAATGCCAAGCAGACTGCACACTTGGCAACTTGAAGAAAAGCAATATTAAGTTATTACTTTTTTGAAAGGTACTCTTCAATACTGTCATATTGCTTGATCGTCTGGTTAATCCTGAGCATTGTCAATAACTCGTCAGGTTTTCCATTAACACCAAGCAATCCGAGATCTCTACTTTCAATCTTCAACCGCTTATAAAGAAATACCAACGCACCTATTCCAGAAGAGTCGAGTTCACTAACTGAACTCATATCTACAAGTACATCACCCGCACAATCTTTAATCAAATGATCAAAGTGACCTCTTACGTCATTAACTGTTTCTGCATCAAACTTAGTCTGTAATTCGATAACATCACAACTGCTGGCCTGATAAGTCGCGTATTCCATTACATGTCACTCCAAACTCCAACACTTTTTGTTATACCTCAAACAAAGTGAAGCAGAAAAATTAAAAAAGGTTTCTACTTATGGTAGACAACTTTTTATAACAATAAGGCATTGTGATAACTTTTCTATTTTTACCATCTTTCTGAACAGCCACCACATTTAACTCTATAGTTAAGTTTGAAATGGATTATCAACTTCGCACAATTAACTTGCCAGCATTCAGATAAGGCGCTGTATCCAGATAACTGAATAAAAGGCGATTATATGAAGTCAATATATGGATACAGACAAGGGCATTCATTCCAGAGAACACCTTTCAGTCAAACTGCTTAAAGCAGTGTTGTTTGGTGCCTGTGTTCTGGGCATTGGACTAAGTCTGGTGCAAATCATTCTGGATGCCCGCCGATCCAGTCAAGCCATCGACCGCAAAGCCAGAGAAATGCTGGCCATGATTAAGGAACCTGCCAGTCGGGCCGTGTCCCGCCGGGATGTCGACATGGGGCAAGAGGTGTTGAATGGAATGATGGCTATAAAATCAGTTCAAGTGGCTGCCATTCGCCTTGACGGCACACCAGAACTGGCAATGGTTGAAAGGCCTGTTTTTGCCTCCCGCTACCGACTCCTTTCTGACTACATATTTGATCCCATCCGCATCTATCGTCAGGAGTTGTTTGAGCAGGAGCCGGGTAAAAAGTACCTTGGGGAATTGATTCTTTCTATAGACACGGCGCACGAAGGCAAAGCCCTTATCCAACGTTCTGTGGTTGTCTTTTTTACCGGCATCACCAGAGCTATTGCCATGGCGTTGCTACTCTCCCTGATTTACTCAGCGCTTCTTACCAAACCGCTTCAACGTTTGATACGACACCTTTCATCCATTAACCCACAAGAGCCGGGCCAGCAGCAGTTACCCATGCCAAAAGGTAATGAAAATAATGAACTGGGGCTCTGGGTAAAATCCGCCAATAAGCTGTTGACCGCCATTGACCATCACCACAGCCTGCGCCAGAAAGCCGAAGCACGCATCATGAGGCTGTCTCAGTACGACTACCTGACCCGGCTGCCCAACCGTCGTACCATTCAAAACCGGATTAACAAATTGATCAAAAAGGCCGCACAAAGAAATGAAAATATCGCACTGCTGTGTCTGGGGTTAGACGACTTTAAATCTGTAAATGCCCAAGTCAATTTCAATGCGGCAGAGCTTATTCTGATAAAAATCTCTGACCGGCTGAGAAATCACCTTGGCAATAGAGCTTACCTTGGACGCCTTGGGGAGGACCAGTTCGCCGTCATCCAGACCCAAGTTAACCAACCCTACGAAGCGGCAGAAATGGCTCAGGCCCTGATCAGGCAGCTGGATCAACCTTTTGAAATTAACAATGAGCAACTGAGCATAACCGCAACCGTTGGCGTAACACTCTTTCCCGGTGATGGTGCAGATGTCGATACCCTGCTGCAACAGGCCGAATTTGCCATGATTATGGCCAAATCCAGAAGCCGCAACCGGTATCAGTTTTACGTAGCCACCATCGACACAGAGATCCGCCAGCGCAAAAAGCTGGAGATGGATCTGCATCAGGCACTTAGCCACAACGAGCTGAGCCTGGTTTTTCAGCCGCAATTCAACTATCAACAGGGCAGGCTGATTGGTGCTGAGGCACTGCTGCGCTGGAAACATCCGGAAAAAGGCCTGATTTCACCAGACACATTCATTCCCATGGCCGAGCACAGCCTGGATATTATACCCATTGGCGACTGGGTGCTGGAAAATGCCTGCCGGCAACTGCATCAGTGGCATACTGATGGCCATCAGGGCCTGCGCATGGCCATCAACCTTTCTGCTATCCAGTTACAGGACCAGGGCATTGTCGAGCGTGTAGCCATGCTGCTTGACAAATACCAGATTCCTCCCGGAGCCCTGGAACTGGAAGTAACTGAAACAGCCATTATCGAAGACGTTGAAGCATCAAAAGCTCAGCTGGAAAATATTAAAAATACCGGTGTGACCCTGGCTCTGGATGACTTTGGAACCGGCTACTCATCACTTGGTTACCTGAAACAATTTCCCTTTGACAAGATCAAAATTGACAAATCGTTTGTCGAAGGGTTGCCAGAGAATAAAAGCAACGTCGGTATCGTCGAAGCCATTGTCCAAATTGGTAAAAGCTTCGGTCTGAAGGTGCTGGCAGAGGGCGTTGAAACCATTGCACAGGAAACGTTCCTGACCTCCACCGGCTGTCAGGAAGGCCAAGGTTATTACTATGGCAAACCACTGTCCTCTTCAGCTTTTATTGCTCACCTGGTCAACCAACCAAACCAACCGGATTATTCGAACCCTGGAGACAGTTAATGTCTGAACACCCCATTGTGCTTTTGCTGGATTCTCGTCAAGCTGGAGGAATTGAAACCCATATTTATCAATTGAGTAGGGCGTTGTGCAGCAATAAATGGCCCGTGCAGATATGGTTCTATCAGCGGTATCACGATAAACATCCTCTTGAAGAGCAGCTAAAAGAAGAGAAGCTGACCGAAGATTCTGGCCAGCAAAACAAGCAGGCAAAAATTGCTGTTCACTACCTTGGAGGCAAAGTTCACCAGCTGATTGCCAAAATTCGCACAACCCGTCCGTTGCTGTTGCATACCCACGGCTACAAAGCCGGAATATTCGGGCGGCTGGCCGCTGTTCTGAACAAAACGCCGGTGGTGTCCACTTTTCATAATGGTGATCCAGGCGAGGGCATGGTGCGCCTTTACACAATTCTTGATCAACTAACCAGCATCGTCTCAAAAAACATTGTCGTCAGTGATGAGATTGCCATGCGGCGCATTCACGCGCCCCAGACTATCAATAACTTTGTTCAGGTACCTGCCCATCCCCGCTCAGCAGGTCAGGCAATCGCTTTTGTCGGCCGATTAAGCTACGAAAAAGGGCCTGACTTGTTTTTGCAACTGGCCCGGCACCAGCCACTACTTCCTTTCAGACTTTACGGCAGTGGACCTATGGCTGAATATCTGCAAAAACAGCCTGCGGATAATGTTCAGTTCATGGGACAAGTGCCGTCCATGGAACCTTACTGGAGTGAAATCGGACTGCTGTGCATCACCTCTCGCTTCGAAGGCCTGCCTATGGTGGCGCTGGAGGCCATGGCTCATGGTGTGCCGGTACTGAGCTTCCCCCTTGGCGGCCTGCCCCAACTGATTACCCAAGGGTTCAATGGCTGGATCTCACCAGCAGGAGACCTCAAAGCCATGGGCAGCCTGTTGCAGTTTTGGTTTGCCCTGCCAGAAGCAATCAAATGGCAGCTTAACGAGGCGTCTGTAGCCACGGTCAAAAATCGTTATTCCAGTCAGGCCATTTTGCCGCAAATTCTTGCCATCTACGAAAAAGCAGTGCGAGCGAAAGGGTTTTCCTGGCCAAAAACCATCAATAACAGAGCAGTGCCGCATTACTGATAACAGTCCCAGCCAATTGAGTAGAGTGACATGGAACTTGGTCAAAACGTCATAAAAGGGTTAAAACTTGGTGCATTGTTACGCTTGGCGGCACAAATATTCACCTGGCTTAACACCCTTTTTCTGATACGTCTGTTAACACCGGACGATTACGGCCTGATGGCCATGACAATGGCTTTTATTGGCATCTTTGCCCTTATGGGCGATTTTGGTATTGGCAAGGCCATCATCCAGGCAAAAGAGCTGTCCACCACCCAGTTGCGCCAGGCATTTACCGTTAACATCCTCTCCTGCCTGACCTTTTTTGCGCTGTTTATGACTGTTGCCCCAGCCATTGCCAGCTTTTTTGATGAACCAAAAATCACCATCCTGATTCAAACTGTCGCCTGCCAGCACCTGATCATGATCTTCCATACCCTGCCCTTCGCCCTGTCCAGCCGGCGGATGCTGTTCAAAGAGCGGGAAAAAGTGCAGTTTTACACCGCCGTTTTGACCAGCGTAGCCACCATTGCCATGGCTGCTGCCGGTCTTGGCGTGTGGGCGCTGATTCTTGGCCATCTGTTTATGCGACTGGTATTGGCTATTGGCTACAACCTGATTGCACCTTGCTGGGTCTGGCCGGCACTGAATTTTCAGGGCTTTGCAAGAATGGCGGGGTTTAGCGGTATCGCCACGGTGAATGATGTGCTGCGCTATTTCGTCAATATCTTTGCCAGCATCGGCATCGGGCGATTGTTAACCAAAGTGGATCTTGGGGTATTTTCTGTCGCCCGAAACTTGGCTAATTTACCCAGCGACAAAATCGGGGAGCTGCTTAACCACCTTGGGTTATCGTCATTTGCCAAGCTGCAAAACGAGCCAGCGACTGCCGGTCAGTATCTGCACAAATCGGCACAACTGGCTGGTCTGGTGTTGTTTCCCATGTATTTTGGTATGTGTGCCGTTGCACCAGAGCTGATTCCCCTGGTGCTGTCGGATAAGTGGTCAGTAGCCATTGTCCCCTTTCAGATTCTTTGCCTGGCCAGCCCGTTGCGTATGTTGTCTGAAATGTTGGCTACCGGCATTACCGCGCTGGGTGAACCTGCCAGAAACACCCGCGCATTGTTGCTGACCATTGTCACCCTGCCGCTGTTACTGGCTGGCATTCAGTATGGGGTGAAAGGTGCCTGCTGGGCCTGGCTGGCAATTAACCTGATCAGTTTTGTCTGTCATCTGAAGTTTATATTGCCGATATTCGTATTGAGACACTCAACATTCCTCAAAGCACTGTTACCGTCGCTGACCGGCTCCATCATTATGCTGGCGGGTCTGCAACTGCTACGCGAACATCTGACCGGTGAGATGCATGAGGCTTTGTTATTGATTGCGATGATTATGGCAGGTGTCGTGTTATTTTCAGCGACCCAATTGTTACTCTTTCGTCGTCAGCTATTTACTACGCTGGGCTATTTAAGACACTAGGACAGGTATAAACCATTGCGACGACTGAACCTGGAGCGCCTGTTTGTTAATCGTTATCAGACGATAACGGTAACAATCTATTGTGCCCTGGCAGCCCTGCCCAGTCTGATATTTCCGCACCCTGTTGCCTTGCTGCCGCTGGCGGTCATTCCGCTGGGTTTGATGTTCATTCTGCGCAAACCGTTTGTGGTGTGCCTGACATTTATCATGTTCTCATTCTTCCGGCTGCATGAAGTATTCCCACAGCTAGACCCAATTAAAATTCCGCTATTGACCGCCCTGGGTTCTTATTTTGTCCTGGCTTGGCACATTATTCTGACCAAGAAAGTGCAGGTTTATTGGCGCCACGAGCATACAATTTTTGCCCGTTTTTTTGGCTGGGTGGTCATTGGCATCGCCTTTTCCAGCTACCCACCGGTGGCCTTTGGCAGCTTTACCAGTGTCTATGTGAAAATCGGCATAATGGTGCTGGCCATATCCTGGCTGATGACCGAGCACTGGCACTTCAAACTGGCTCATCTGCTGATTATCTGCTCTGGTCTGGCGGTAGGTGGCGTCACACTGTACAACAACGCCAACGGCATTGGCATGGTTGAAGAAACCCGCGTCACCATTCCCGGCACCAGTCTTGGCGACCCCAATGACCTGTCGCTGGTGCTCAGTTTTCCCATGAGTTACGCCGTGGCTCTGGCCACTACCAAGGGAACTGGCAAATTTCGCACACTCATTGGCCTGGTGGGCATCGTCGTCTTTGTTTCCTCTATCATTGCCACGCAAAGTCGGGGTGGACTGTTGGCGACAGTGGCGGTATTCGGGATTTTTGGGCTGCGCATCATCAAATCCAAATTATTGCTGATCAGTATTGGCAGTTTTGGCCTGTTGATCCTGATCGCCGCCGCCGGTATCAGTGACCGCAAATCCGGTGGTGCGGCCGAGGATGGCGTGGATGAATCGGCCATGGGTCGTATTCATGCCTGGGAAGCAGCCTTTAACATGGGTGTCAGAAACCCGTTGACCGGTGTTGGTCTGTCGTTGTTTCTCGATAACTACTGGAATTACGCCACTCACAGCCGGGCCGAAGGCAAAGCTCACGTAACCCACAGCACCTGGTTTCAGGTACTCGCCGAGTCTGGCTTTGTCGGTCTCGGCCTGTTTGGCTTTATGATTTTCACCATTTTCATGTCCATTCGCAGCTCGCTGTCCAGACTCGACCGCAACAAAGGTTCACCGGAATACGACCCGCACATGACAGCCATCGCCGTTGGAACTTACGCTGGGCTGGCCGGTTTTTGTGTCTCCGGTACGTTCCTGAGCCAGGGTTTTCTCTGGCCGGTCTATATCATTACGTCCATCAGCATTGCCATTGCCAATTACATGGATACCAACTACCAGCCGGAAAAACCCCGTGAGCCAGCGTCTACAGTTAACAAAGCAGGAAAGACAAAACACGCCAAGGACTTGCCCTATGCTCGATAGTCTGAAAACCCGGTTAAAAAACAGTGACTCTGCTGCCGGCAGAAGGCTGTTTTACCTGTTAAAATTCATCCGGGGCCTGGAAGTTCCGGTATACAAACCGATTCATGGCTTCTTCTATCTACTGCACAAAATGCTCACCGGTGCCATTGCCACCTTGGTTCGTGTTCTCTACTGGACACCCCTGTTCAAATCCCAACTTGCCAATACCCCCGGGAAGCTCTATCTCTATTGCGGTATGCCTTTGCTACTCGGCCCATTAAAAATGACTATGGGCGATGGTTGTCGTTTGTCAGGTCAAACTACTATCAGCGGACGGGCATCAGGGGCAAAAAAGCCGGAGCTGGTGATCGGCAACAACGTTGGCATTAGCTGGCAGAATGAAATATTTGTCGGTGATCGAATAGAAATCGGCGATAACGTTCGCCTGGCAGTCAAAGTCAGATTGGTGGGTTATCCCGGTCATCCGATTGATCCTGTAGCCAGAGCCCGCGGGGAATCCGACAGCGATGACCAAGTGGGCACGATTCGTATTGAAAATGACGTATGGTTGGCAGCAGGAGTTACCGTGATGGGTGATGTGACCATCGGGACTGGTACTATCGTCGCCACCGGCAGTGTAGTGACCCGAGACCTGCCACCCGGCGTTCTGGCTGGCGGAGTCCCTGCCAAAGTAATAAAACCACTGGAACTGCCTTCGGAGAACAACAATGGCTGACCTTATTGTCTTTGGTGAGGACTGGGGAGGACTACCCTCCAGCACTCAACACCTGATTGGCCATTTGATGAAAAATCATCGCGTTATCTGGATCAACTCCATAGGCATGAGATCCCCTCGTCCCTCCTGGCACGATATCAAGAGGGTTTTTCAGAAACTAAGCGGTATGCTCAGTTTTTCCCGCCGAGCACAACTGGATAACGCCACAGAACCATCACCTTTCATCATCAATCCGAAAGTGCTTCCTTTTCATCAATGCAAGATGGTGCGTCAAATAAACAAACGACTGTTGCTGAAAGATATCAATACAGTCATTGCCCGGCATGGATTTGACAACACTATCCTGTGGCTATCTCTACCCACTGCCGTTGATATGGTCGGCAGCTTGAATGAACAGGCATCTATCTACTATTGCGGTGATGACTTCGCTGGCCTTGATGGAGTCGACCACGCTATGGTCACTCCCCTGGAGCAAGAACTGGCAAAAAAAGTGGATCTGATTCTGGTGGTCAGCAAAACCCTGGCTCAGAAATTCACCAATCCCAACACTATTATTCTGCCCCACGGGGTTGATTATCCGCTGTTTTCCACGCCTGCCGGGCGTCCCGACGACCTTCCCGACCAAGGCCCAATTGCCGGCTTTTACGGCAGTATTTCACCGTGGCTGGATATCGAACTTCTTGCCCGGTCCGCCATCGCCTTGCCCAGCTGGCAGTTTGTCTTCATTGGTGCCATCAAAACAGACGTCAGCTCACTGCTGGCACTGCCCAATGTCCACTTTCTCGAACCAAAACCTCATCACCAGCTACCTTCTTATGTGCAACACTGGAATGTGGCCATGCTGCCTTTTCGCAGCAACAAGCAGATAGAGGCTTGCAACCCACTGAAACTCAGGGAGTATCTGGCATCGGGAACCCCCATCGCCACCACGTCGTTTCCAGCCGTCAGGGAATACGCCAACATTTTGGCCATCCAAGCCCCAAGAGAGCCATTTTCCAGGGTCATCCTGCGTGCAGATACACAGCAAAACGCCAAAGCCCAGCGTCAGGAAACTGTGGCAGTCGAATCATGGCAACACAGGGCTGCTCAATTAGAGGCTTTAATTAACCATTTATCATCATAGAGCTGAGTTTACTGCCCCCCTGAAGTCATGTCGGATAGCCTGCCCTTGACTTGGTCTGTGGTGAGCCTCATTTTTAATAAAAGCTGTCCGCAAAGCAGGTTGGGGAACTTTATATAGGGGTAAATGTACTAATCTCCCGGACGTTACAAGTTCTCCCTAAACAATTGCAGCTTTCATGATGACCCATCCAAAATCACAACAAATGAGCCGGGGTGTCTTTAACGAGAGGGGCGGATCGGCCACGGGCATCGGCTGCGGTTTAGGAGCCTCTGCTGGTCTTGGCTGTGGCATTCATCTGAAAATGAAAGTCACGGCCTGCCCTGACGCGTGCAAAGCTGGTTTCGACTCATGTGTATACCTCCCTTCGTTATGCTTCGGAAAATGCTGCGGGATCACCCTCAAATTCCTGCTGTGCTCAAGCATAGGTCCAAGTGTAGCACTGGTCGGTGAACTATCAGCAGGAGCTGTAACATTTGTTTTGGGATATTGTGCGAAGTCTATGGCCAGATGTTTGCACTTGAGGAAAGATACCTCAGAAAATTGTGACAGCCATACCATTGAATTGAACAACGATACCATGGCAGCAAGGCCACCGACCGGCAACGAGTCTGTTGTTGTACCTTCCCCATCGGCTACCAGACTCTCTGAAGTGGCTGACGGATTTGAGCAATATTGCAACAATAATGCAAACCCTGAACCGAGCCTTGACACGAATACTGCATCCGTCAGTGACCATCGTGACCTTGATGAGGTTAACGCTTTTTGGTTCTCCTGTGCCCCTCCTTCTTTCCAAGAGGTTTTCAGGCCTCCCTGAGGCTACCAGTCAATTCAATGCTCAGTGCTTGTTCTTCCAGACCGGCTACTGGTTAACCTTCATCACGACTCATTAAACCGCCATCAGTCAGCTCGAACTGTAACTGAATCGTCGAGGCTCTTATGACATCTGCACCCGAACATCAACAAATAGATCGAAGCACTACTGAATTCAACAAATCCCTGATAGGTGCAGCCTGCTTTGCTGACACTGTAGCCTGTGGTGGTCTCGGATATGGCATTTACCTGGGATTGAAAGTCACTGCCTGCCCTGCCGCATGCAAAGTTTTTTGTGACACAGCCTGCTCCTCTCAAATGCTATGGAATAATTATTGTTGCACTGCCCTCTGCTCATCCCTGATGTGCTCAGGTATAAGTCTGGGTATGTTTGTAGCTGGTGGCGCTGCAGGTATTGGAGCCATCGGGTGCTGTTGGTGTACCAAAGAAATATGTTCGAACTCAGACGAAGATGGGTCAGATAATTGTGAAAGCCATTCCATCGAAGTGGAAGATGACACTGCACCTGCCAGCACAATGACATTGATAGCATCAGCTCCAGGCACTGGTGCTCAAGGCAACGAATGTGTTGTTGTGATGTCCCAACCAACTGCCAAGCACTCTGAGATGAATGACGGATCGGATTCATTTCGTAGCAGTGTACGCCCAGAACCAGGCCGTAACCCGGATACTGCACTCACTGATAACCACCCGACCTTCTTACCCGAGGGCGCTCCTCCATCATACGAGGATAGCGTTGGACCACCACCACCCTACGAATCAATTCAATACGCATAGCCTGTTGCAGCCAACAAAGTAGCAACTTGAAATCCTTTGGGTATAGAGGCGAGGCTTGCCGCCTCGAATTTGTCAATCGGTAGCCATAACCCTGAAAAAGCTGCCAGAATCCCGATGTGTAGCAAATAGGGAGGGTGCTCTCTCGGAATAATTGAAATGGGCGTAAGCTAAAATTGCCACAAGCCAATTACCAGTAAGCTCTTCATAATGGGCACTGAATTTAAGTTGCAGAGATGAACATTTTTCAACAGCATAAGGGAGGAAAAAAATCCAAAAGCCTCTAAATTAGCTTAAACAACACTTTTTGCTGTGTTGCAGCAATGATTTGTCCAGCTTTTTACCCATAGGTTTCTCTTCTTGACTGGATTTATGCTTAAGAAATGGTCGTATATTTTTTGATTTACTCATGAAACCAGATGGCTATTGTCTACAAACCTTGATAATCAAGGATTTTCATTATCATTCCGAGAGAGCACCCAATAGGGACACGCATTACACACAGCAAAACAAGCTCCGCCAGAATTGAGTATTACGGCCCAGAATCATCTGCAGATACAAAAGCTACACTAAATTAAGACGCACTGTTAACAGCGGTAATTATTATCCATGAAATCATGCGAGCCAACTTAATAGATTGCTAACAGGGTAACTCTTTCCAGATTGGGTGAATCTGTAGATTGACACTGGCTTGCCCGCAATAAATCGGCAGGATCAGAATACCAAACAGGGATGTTTGAATGAAAAACCGAGGAGGTAGTGATTTAGGGGGAACAGGTGTCCAGTGAAATCCTGAGGAACCTCTTTCGCCTGATCAGTGCGGCATGGCGGCGGCGCTATACGATCTGCATTCCCATTGTCATCATGCCTGTGGTTGGCTTTGTTGCCAGCTTTATGGCGCCAAAATTTTACGAGGCCCATACCACCATCCTGCTGCAAGATACTTCCGCATTGAACCCCATTCTGGAAGACTTTGCCATTTCCACGAATCTGGATGAACGACAGCTGGCACTTAAAATCCTGCTCAAAAGTCGCAAAGTATTGGAAGCCGTTGCCAGGGACGCCAAATTCATCAACGATGAATCCACCCAGGGAGATGTCGATGAAGCTATTACCGAGCTATCTCAGTCACTGTCTGTTTCTTTTGGTGGAGAGCTGGTCAAAATTTATTACCGCAGTCAAAACAAACGGGATATTGAGTTTCTGCTCAAGACTGTGACCAAGCATTTTCTCAGCCTGATACAGGCACCGCAAAAATCGTGGCAGAAAACCTCAACCAAGTTTCTTAAAGACCAAGTGGATAGCCAGCACAAAGAGCTAACGGCAGCTGAGCTGAAGTTGTCACAATACAAAGCCGAGTTTGCCCTCGAACTGCCTGAGCTACATAAAGCCAACATCACCCGTCTTGCAGAGCTTCGCCAACTGCTTATGGAAAAAGAAACCGAGCTGGCCGGTGCACGCGCAGCTATGGAGGAGTTCAACGGCAACCTCGCGCAAACCAACCCAGTGATCGGCAAACTGGAAGAGAACATTATTAAAACACGCACCACGCTTAGCATGCTGCGCTCCCGATACACCGAAAAACACAGCAAAGTGCAAGCTGCCATCCGTGAGTTGGACAGATTGAAAACCGAACGACAACGAATGATTACCGAAAGTAGCCAGCTGAAAAGTGAAGACATTCAACGATTGTGGAACCTTGCCGCCTCTACCCCGACTTTTTCAGCAGACAGTAGCAACCAGAGCCAAACCACCATCCTCGCCTCACAGCTGCAAGCTGTTCAGGAAGCCAAGGCAAAAGTCAACAGCCTGGAAAACGAGGTGGCAAACATCACTGAACAGTCCAGCAAACTGCAAAATAACGTCCAGCGGTTTGCCGAAGTGGAACGCACTCTGATCGAATTACAGCGGGATTTCAGTATCAAACAGCGGCTCTATGATGATTTTCTCAACCGTTACGTTATGGCTAAAGTCACAGAAAATCTTAGTGCTTATGAAGAATCTGAGCGCGTCAAAATCATCGACAAGCCCTTCACGCCCAGCAGCCCTGTCCAGCTGCCAGCCGCCTTGTTTATTGTTGCCGGTGTATTTGCCGGCATTGGCATAGGCACCGGCCTGGCCGCCATCGCCGAGATAACTGACACCACCTTACGCCTTCAGGATGTTGTTGAGCGCATTGCTGGTGTCCCTGTGTTGGCACGGATACCTTCCATGCCCAAAGCACCAATACTGGTCTACGACCCCGACAAAGACTGGTTTGATGACGGGGAGGCACCAGCATGAATTCATCACCTATCGTGGCCCAGATAGTGCAGCACATGGCACCCGGGGGTATTGAGACAATGGTACTGGATTTACAGCGCAAGTCAGATAATCCTGAAAATGTCCACATTATCAGTCTTGAAGGTAATTACACTGAGGCGGTTACACAGTGGCCAAGAATTGAACATCTGGAGCGCGTTCACTTTCTCGATAAACAGCCTGGGCTTAGTATTGGCACTGTTACTGGGTTATACCGGCTGCTGAAAAAACTCAATACCGATGTTATCCATAGCCATCATGTGGGGCCACTGCTTTACGGTGGTATTGCCGGAAAGCTGGCCGGTTGCCGTCATATCCATACTGAACACGACGCCTGGCATCTCAGTGAGCAAAAACGACGCAGGCTGGTTTCCGCTTGTTTTCACCTGCTAAGACCAGCGGTTGTCGCCGATGCTCAACTGGTGGCCGATAATATCCAGCAGCGTATCCCTTTGGTTACCCCGACTGTTATTGTCAATGGCATTGATACTGACAACTTCAGGCCCGGTGATCGGACTGCGGCACGACAAATACTGAACCTGCCCCCTGACGCCCCGATTATTGGCTGTGCTGCCCGTTTTACCGAGGTCAAGTGCCATGACCTGTTAATCAATGCTTTTGCTCAACTGCCTGAAAGCACCCATCTTGCCCTTGCCGGTGGCGGAGAGCTGGAGCCAGCCCTGAAAAATCTTGCCAAAAAGCTCGGAGTTGGCCAGCGCGTACATTTTCTGGGTGTCATGGATGATATGCCAACGTTTTACCAAGCCATTGACGTGTTTTGCCTGGCCTCTAAAAAAGAAGGTCTCCCCCTGTCTCCGCTAGAAGCTCAGGCATGCAAAAGTGTGGTGGTGGTGACCGATGTGGGCGGATGTTATGAGGCAGTGGACCCAGACAGCGGTGTTCTCATTGAGGCTGGCAGCACCACAGCCCTTTGCAGTGCCTTGCAAAAACAACTGTCCACCGGGATTACGCCAGAAAAGAAAACCTCGGCCCGAGACTTTGTGGTCAGGCACGGCAATCTTGAACGGATGATCTGCCAATATCAGCAACTGTATCTCGGGAGGCCGATCTGATGGACTGGCTCGCCCTGACACTCTTTTGCCTGGCCATACTGGTGATTATCTATCACCACATCGGTTATCCATTAATGCTCAGAATCATGAGCCGGGAATTGGCAAACACCTTGCCAGACTTTTATCACCGCCACTATAAAATTACCCCCCTTGATCATATGTTGCCGAGCATAAATCTGGTCATGCCAGCACACAACGAAGCGGACGCTATTGCTGACAAGATTCGCAACCTTGCTACCCTTGATTACCCAGCCTACAAGCTGAAAGTTACCCTGGTCTGCGACGGCTGCACTGATGCCACGGCGCAAATAGCCAGAGAGACACACAACGAGGAACAATGCTGTCATTTACAGCTAAGCATTATTGAAAAGACTCAAAACAGCGGCAAAGTGGCTATCTTGAACGAGGCCATCAGCCAAAGCCAGTCCAGCGTGATTGCCTTGTCTGATGTCTCTTCGCTGTTATCCGTTGACAGCCTGTTAGTGGTGGCCGCCCAGCTAAGTCATGAACAGACAGGTGTCGTTTGTGGCAGCTACCACTTTTATCACTCCCTAAGCGCAGGGGAGCAAGCTTACTGGCAGTATCAACGCACCATTAAAGCCAAAGAGAGCGCACTTGGTTCTACTCTTGGGGTGCACGGTGCGTTTTACGCCTTTCGCCGTAACTTATTTAAACTAATTCCACCTGACACCATCAATGACGATTTTACCCTGCCTGTGCAAATCGTTATGAACGGTTATCAATGCCTTTACGACTCCAGGATTATTGCCTTAGAGCTGGAACAGGCTGGCAACGAGATGGATTTCCAGCGGCGAAAACGCATCGCTGCCGGCAATGTCCAGCAGGCGACGAGGCACTTGGGTTTATTGCATCCACGCTACGGCAAAATAGCGTTTAACTTTTTTTCCGGCAAGTTTCTCCGCCCGTTTATGCCGCTATTTCTGTTAATGGCACTGCTCTCATCCGCCTGGCTAGCCACACAATATACTTTTTTTCAGCTCACTCTTGTCGGGCAGCTGGGCATTTATGCCATCACCTTGTTTTATTTGCTACGTCGATCACAACCAGAGCACAGACATCTCAGGGTACTGTTCTATCTGGTGTCTGGTCACATTGCCATGGGCATTGGCCTATGCAAATACCTTTGCGGCCAGCATAAAGGGCAATGGAAACGAGTCAATCAACAAATTCACGAGAACCAGTAACGTACCTTCGGAGTATACTCATGAAAGAGTCGACCTTTGTTCATCCCCTTGCCGCCACCGGCAAGCGATCCATTGATATTGTTATTGCCCTGGTCGGACTGACAATTACTTTGCCACTGTTTCCTATTATTGCCCTTGCCATTCGCCTGGATAGTCCGGGCCCGGTGGTTTATCAGCAGATTCGCATTGGCTATCAGATGAATAACTACATTCGTCTTTTTATGATGAAAAAATTCAGAACCATGCGTAATAATGCCGAAGCTGCCACCGGCCCGGTCTGGGCACAGAAAAATGACCCGAGAATCACTCGGGTTGGCAACTTTTTACGCAAAACCCGCCTCGATGAACTCCCCCAGCTGTGGAATGTGCTGGTGGGTGATATGTCCATTGTTGGTCCACGGCCTGAACGCCCCGGAATGTACCAAAAACTCGAGCACAACATTCCTTTTTACAGTGAGCGCACTTTTGATGTTGTCCCGGGTATTACTGGTCTGGCACAAGTCAATATGGGATACGATCAGACGCTCAATGACGTGAAAAACAAAGTGGCCTACGACCACGCTTATGCGCTGGCATTAACCACCCCATGGGGATGGTTAAAAATGGATTTCTACGTAATATTTAAAACACTTTACGTGATGGTGACGGGCAAAGGGCAGTAATGAAAGTTTTAACAGAGCCGATTTACGGCAATCTCATCAAGGGCTTGCCTGAGAGCCTCGCGGCTATGGGCACCTTCCTGAAAAGCGTCCGCCAATTGTTGTACGTGAACAGCGCACTGCACATCCACTGGCAGGTCACTTTCTGCTGGCCATAACACCACATCCGGGTAGACTCCGGTCATTTCCTGCATCCACGACAGCTTCTCCCCCACAGACATATTGCCGACAACAGATAACTCCTGATTAATGTTGCCCACAAAGACTGTCAGCGCGCCACTTTGGCGAATACTATCTGCGATTTCCGGGATCAATAAAGCTGGCAGAATACTGGTCATAAAGCTGCCGGGCCCAATGATAATCATGTCAGACTCGTAAATTTTAGCCACCGCTTCATCCGTGGGCTGAATAGCTGGAAGTATCATTAACTTCTCCGGGCGCGTTTGCAGCCCGTCAATGGCGGTTTCGCCCACCACCTCCTTGCCATTAACGATGGCCCCAAGACGTGCCGGTTGTTCAGACATGGGAATCAGCTCAGCACTTACCTGCAACATCTGGCGAATCAGGTTAACAGCATCAAGTGGTCGAACGCACATCTGGTCCATGGCCAGTAAAATCAGGTTGCCCAGGTTGTGGCCACTGATATCACCACTGTTTTTAAAGCGATACTCAAACAAAATGCGGGCCAGGTTCGGGCTGTCTGAACAGAGCTGATTAAGGCAATTTCTAAGATCACCCCAAGCAATGCAGTCATTACCCTCCCGCAATCGTCCCGTCGAACCACCATCGTCGGTAGTAGCGACAATACCTGACAAACGCTCCTGCAGAAATCCCAGGCTGGCCATCACCCGGCCAAGGCCATGCCCACCACCAATGGCAACAATCCGACGACACTGGTAAAGCGCCTTTACCGAGTACATAACGGCACCTCCAGTAAGCTCACGAAATATGGCACTCACATTCCCTCTGTGTTTTACCATGAGATGCACAAAAAAATATCTAAATATTGTTTGCAATATAATCGGCCAGACAGGCTGATTCTTCGCTACCGAGAAACAAACCTAGCTTACTGCGCCGCCAAAGTAGATCGTCAGCCTGTAGGACCCACTCATTCTGGATCAGATAGTCAACCTCATGCTGATACAGGCCGGCACCAAAATCGGCCCCCAGGTCAGCAATACAGGTTTTGCCAGCCAGCAGTCTGTGCGTCAGGCCACCGTAGCTATGCACGTAGCGTACCGCGACCGCCTGCGGCAACCACGGATAGCGCTGCTGCACATCGGCCAGACAGTGATCCGCCGGTTGAGCACCTGGCAGCTGACTGGTTTCAGTCCAGCTGCCAGGAACACCAGGAAAGTAGTGAGCCAGCCGATTCATGGCGTGTTCTGCCAGACGTCGATAGGTAGTCAACTTGCCACCAAAAATGGATAACAGTGGCGCTTGCCCGTTGTCATCTTCCAGATCGAAGGAGTAATCCCTGGTCACAGTCCGGGCATCGCTGGCATCGTCTTCCAGCAAAGGACGTACACCGGAGAAGTCCCAGACGATGTCAGAAACAGAAATTGTCCGTTTGAAATGGTCATTCACTACCTGACAGAGGTATTCACGCTCATCATCCGTGCAAGTGGTCTGGGATGGATCGCCGGAGTACTCAACCTCTGTGGTGCCAATCAGTGAGAAACGGTCCAGATAAGGTATAACAAACACCACTCGTTGATCCGGATTCTGCAAAATATACGCCTGCTTGCCAGGGTACACCTGCGACACAACAATATGACTACCCTTCACCAGCCGCATTGATTTATTCATGTTGCCGGGCAAGCTGGCAAGCGTCTGCGTAACCCACGGCCCCGCAGCATTGACCAGCGCCTTTGCTGAAACCTGCGTTGCTTTGCCGGTCAACTGATCTTCAAGCTGAACGCGCCATACACCTTGGTCCCGGGAAGCCGCCAATACCTTGATGCGCGTGCGAACAGTACCACCGTGTTCGCGCACGCCTTGGGCATTTAACAACACCAGTCGTGCGTCATCGACCCAGGCATCGGAGTATTCAAATACTGTTTTTAAATGGTCTTGTAATGGACTGTCAGCGGTCACAGAAATACGACGGCTACTTTTGAGAGTATTGCGCTTGCTCAGATGGTCATAAAGAAACAGCCCCAGCCGAATCATCCATGCAGGGCGCAGCTGTGACTGATGGGGAAGATGAAACTGTAACGGCCAGGCAATGTGCGGAGCCATATTAAGAAGCACTTCCCGCTCACCAAGCGCCTCTCTGACCAGACGGAACTCGAACTGCTCCAGGTATCGAAGCCCCCCATGAATCAGTTTACTGCTTGCAGATGAAGTGGCACCGGCCAAGTCACCCATCTCATATACGCCAACGGTCAAACCGCGCCCGGCAGCATCATAGGCAATGCCAACCCCGTTTATCCCACCACCGATTACCAGTAGATCGTAGTCTGTCACCACTGCCATCACCCTCTGACGACATCAGGTACTTGTTGAGCCGACAATCCTTGGAGTGATCAGAAACAGCCGCACCTGCTTGATTTTCGACGTCGACTGAGACCTGAAAATATGACCAAGCACCGGAATATCGCCGAGCACAGGTATCTTTGAGGATTTCTCTTCATCCTGTTCTTTGTAAAAACCGCCAATCAAGAGGCTTTCCTGCTCACTGATAATTGCCTGAGTATTGATTGAGCTGTTGGTGATTTCCGGCAGTCTCTGGCTTTCTTCATCCGATCCCTGGCTGCCCGTCCCGTCCTGAATATTAACGCTCATATGTATGCGTCGGCCAGTGTCTTCACGGACAATTCGCGGTGTTACCTGTACAACAGTACCTGATGTCACAGGAAACAGCTCAGCGTCCTCATTGCTCTCCACCTTTACGTAAAACGTACTGCTGTTGTCCAGAATGGCCTCTATGTTGTCGAGAGTCAGGATCGATGGCCTGGAGACAATTTTTACCCGGCCCTCGTCAGCCAGAAGCTTCAGCTGGGCATTGAATGAACCCAGAGCACTGGAAACAATGGTTGTATATCCAGTCGTAGGATCGAAAGAAAAGTTGGTGTCTCCCGTACCACCACCATTGTTGTCCCATTGAACCCCCAGTTCGCGCAGATCTTGAGTATTGATATCGATAATCGAAACACTGATCTCTATTTGTGAGGTTGGTTTGTCGAGCGAGGCGATCAGCTCTGCGTACATGGGCATCTTTGACTCAAGATCGTGAACAATAATCGCATTTAATCTTGGGTCTGCGTTGATATAAATCTCATCGGCCACGGCACCGGCATTCAGTGGTTCTGGGCCAGTGTCTTGCACCGGTTGCATATCACCGGAGGTGGTGACACTTTCCATAGGGGCCACTGATGGATTTGGTTTCCCCTGTCTCGTTACCTGAGCCACACCGCCGCCTTTGATAATGCGAGTCAGGATGGTTGCAACCCCCGGTACGGTCAACTGCTGGCCCCGAAAGGTGAATGATTTGTCCGTTGCCCAGGCATACTTCAGTGGGAAGGTGTGTACGGTCAGCTTGCTCTTCTGACGCTCGCCCTCTTTGGCATCAAGCAGCTCGGCTGTCTGGGAGATCAGTTCGGTATAGCGGGGCGGACCAGAGATAAAGACCAGCCCTTCGTTGGGCTGCTCTTTCCAGAAAAAGCGACCATCCCAAATACCGATCTTCTTCAATGTTTCCTTGAATTGGCTGACGGACAGATAACTCAGGCTAATGATCTGCTGGCTTGATGCACCACCGTCATAAACAAACAAGGTGTGCCCATCAAAATACCAGATAAATCCGTAAATATTTGCCAGATGATCAAGAAAATCCACCGGCGTCAATGGCCCGATCTTGCCGTTCACCAAACCTTGAACAGCTGGGGAAATATTAATTGGCATGTAGTAACTGGCGGCAAAGTTTTGTAATACGTCCGGCAAGCTGTCCCCATTGCCAAAATAGGCATACGGTCGCTCACCAAATGCGGCCAGCGCTGGTGACTCATCATCACCAATGGCTCCGCCGATAAAATCATCCAGCGCATCCTTGATGGCATCTTCTGCCGAAATAACCGTATCAGGTACTGCTCCTGCCATGTAAGAATTAATACCAGCATCTGACATCACTTCTTGCGGCGGCGTTTTGCGGGCAAAGTTGTAATCAAACTCAGAGTTTGCCGCAAACTGTACCGTGTTATCGTAAGGTGAGATATCTGACTCTTTGCCCGAAAGAGGTTCACTGCCCTTTACCAACTTTGGACGCTTGTAAACATATTCATCGACACTGTTTGGAAAGCTTCTGGCATCGAGTGGCTGTTCCTGGCTGGCGGAAACAAGCTCGGGCTGGTTGATGTCAGCAGGAAAATAGATCACCTGCCCAACCCGAAGCATCTGGGCAGTATCAAGCTGGTTGTACAGAGCCAGCTCATTGGTCTCAAACCCATAACTGTCAGCGATGACTTGCAGAGTTTCATTCGGGCGCACTATATGTTTGCGGGTTTGTGGCTCCTCTGACGACCAGTTTGCCAGCACCGGAAAGCCGAGCACCAGCAAAAATGACGGAATGATCAGAGAGTTTCTTATAAAGCCCATCAGACGCGTGCCTCCGTGCTCATGTCTGCTCCAGCTTATTCAACAGTGATTGATGAATAGATGCCTTCTTTAGATTCAAAAATGCTTTAGATTCACAAATGCCAATAAAATCCATTGCTTCTCACTGTATCGGAATACCCACGACATTCATCAGTGCATCGCCGTAAAAATAATTGACGACCGAAAACCCATCACGTTTCAAGCTCCTGCCTTTATGGCGGGATTCGCCCAGCAACTGTTCTGGCGCAGAGAGCTATACCCGTCGCCTTTCAAGCTGCTACTTTGTTGGCTACATTCGCTCACCCCGGTCACATAGAACTTCAATGCTCCCGGGGCTTAACTCATTTGCCGCCTCGAAGCAACCTGAGATCCTTTGGGTATATAAAACCTTTACTCAAGTGATTTTGCCGCCGATATCTCAGTTACACACTCCCGATCAAACAGACAGGCTTCTTCAATGGCAGAATCAGTCTCTTTTGGTAATGGCATTTCCGGTATATCCAGAATCTCCACTACCCAGGAACACTCGGACTATCCCAAATCGAAATCCAATTTCAAACCATCCGGTGATAAGGTTGTCGACTACACATGGAAGGCTCTTGATATGAGCCGCAACTTCCAGAACCGTGAACTGCGCTTTGCCACCGATATCAGCGACCAGAACATCTTTTCCAGTCCAGAAGAACACCAGCGCTTGACCGAGGAGGCAAAAAATTTTCTCTCTTCTTTTGTCCAGCAGCAACCAGGCGATAGTGTTAATGCCAAAATTATGAAAGAGGCTCTCGCCGTCATCGAGAAAGCCAAGTCAGACAACGACTATCTGATGATGTGCCGCAATGTTCTGATTGCCAGCTAAGGGAAGAAAAGCATGGAAAAGTCACTAAAAACCTGGATGTTGTGCCAGGCCTCCTATTATCTGGAATACTTGCAGCCGGAAAAAACCATCGCTCTGCTCAACGCGGTCCGGACGGTAGACAGGGAAAACCCTGATATCTATCGCATGCTGAGCTACGCCTACCTGCAGGCTGAGCGGCCTGAAGAATCCATTCGCGCCGCCGATAATTTCCTAAAATATGCGCAGCCCGGCAGTGACGTACGGGCTATCAAATGGATTAAGGGGCGAGCCCTGCTCAAGAAGAAAAAAGCAGCCATGGGCCGCTGATCTTCACGACGCTGGCCTGCCCCCACAATGGTGGCAGGACACTCATGGCACAATTGTTACCCGGGATGAATTTCGGGGGGAAAAATGACCTGGTGTTGGCGGGCCTTCTAGTCTCCATCATCGGTCTCATCATTCTGCCCATGCCCACTCCCCTGGTGGATTTTCTCATTGCGGTGAATATGGGCATATCCACCCTGCTGTTGATGACATCCATTTACCTGAAGTCACCACTGGAATTCTCCTCCTTTCCCGGCGTGCTTCTGATCACTACCCTGTTCCGACTGGCTCTGTCTATTACCACCACCCGTCTGATTCTGTTGCAAGCCGACGCCGGTGAAATTGTCTATACCTTCGGTAACTTCGTGGTTGGCGGCAGTCTGGCGGTGGGTGTGGTTATCTTCTTGATTATTACCATCGTTCAATTTTTGGTCATCACCAAAGGCTCCGAACGGGTCGCCGAGGTCAGCGCCCGCTTCTCACTTGATGGCATGCCCGGCAAACAAATGAGTATTGACGCCGACCTGCGTGCCGGTGCCATCGAAATGGAAGAGGCACAACGCCGCCGTGAGCTGGTAACCAAAGAGAGCCAGTTGTTCGGCTCCATGGACGGTGCCATGAAGTTCGTCAAGGGTGATGCCATCGCTGGCTTGATCATCATCTTTGTCAATATCACCGCCGGTATTGCCATCGGTACCAGCGCCGGGATGTCTGGTAGTGAAGCGTTGCAGCTGTATGCCATTTTGACCATCGGTGATGGCTTGATCTCCCAGATTCCAGCGCTCTTGATCTCCATCACTGCCGGCATCATCGTAACCCGAGTATCCAACGAAGACGCTAAGGACCTCGGTAATGAAATTGGTACCCAGCTCACTGACAAACCCAAGGCCCTGATGGTCGGTGGTGCTCTGTTGCTTGGCTTCGCTCTGATTCCCGGCTTTCCGACCCTGACGTTTATGAGCCTGGCCGCCGCCCTCGGCGGTGGTGGTTACTACCTGATGAAGAAGGTGGAAAGAGCACGAACAGCCCAGGAAGAAGGAGGCATTCCGGCCATGGCCGCTGCCACCGAAACCCCGGGCGAAGCAAAAACCCGACTGGATCAACAAGAAGAGTTTACCCAGACTCTGCCGCTGATTATCGATGTGCCCACCTCAGTGCAAAAAACACTGAATACCAGCTCCCTGAACGAAGAGTTGCTCAAGGTACGCAAGTCGTTGTATATGGATTTAGGCGTCCCCTTCCCTGGCATTCATCTGCGTTTTAACGATGCCATGGATGAAAACACCTACAGCATTTTGCTTCAAGAGGTTCCCGTTGCTTCGGGATATTTCAAGCCCGGCTCACTGTTCATCCGGGAGAGCAACGAACATCTTGATATGCTGAAAATCCCCTACGAAGTTGGCGAAACCTTTCTGCCCAGCCTTGACTCACTCTGGACTGATGAGAGCCAGAAGGACAAGCTGGAGCGCAACAACGTTCACTATATGGACTCGCCGAAAATCCTCACCTACCACTTAGCCCATGTCCTGAAAAAATACGCCGAGGATTTTATCGGCATTCAGGAAACACGCTACCTGCTGGAGAAAATGGAGAGTAGTTTTGGTGAGTTGATCAAGGAAGTGCAACGACTGCTACCGGTGAACAAAATTACCGAGATATTCCAGCGTTTGGTATCAGAAGACATCTCCATCCGTAACCTGCGCTCCATTTTGCAGTCATTGGTGGTCTGGGGACACAAGGAGAAAGAGGTGGTTCAGCTGACTGAATACGTACGTTCATCACTGAAGCGTTACATCAGCTATAAGTACTCCAATGGCAAAAATATGCTGCCGGTCTACTTACTGGATCAAGACGTGGAAGACACCATTCGTTCAGGCATCCGTCAGACGTCGGCCGGTAGCTACCTGGCTCTGGATCCGTCCACCTCGGCACAGTTTGTGGAAAACGTCAAGCACTCCGTGGGCAAGATTGGTCACCTTGAGCACAAGCCAGTGCTGATCACTTCCATGGATATCCGCCGCTACGTGCGCAAACTGCTGGAGCTGGAAGTCTACGATCTGGCCGTGCTTTCGCATCAGGAGTTAACTGAAGAGATCACAGTTCAGCCGCTGGGGCGCATATCCCTCTGAAGCCACGCTTCCCTGCTGGCCAAGTTTTCCGGCTCAGCCAGCAGATTCCCCTTCTTGCCAAATCAACCCCTCCCAATTGCTCCCACCGGATATACCCAATGGATTTCATGTTGCTACGCGGCGGCAATTGAGCGAAGCCCCGGG
>JAKROC010000209.1 GCA_024509075.1 Endozoicomonas sp. | reverse complement strand
GTGGGGAAGACCGAGTTCGTCATTTGAGTTAGTCATGTTAGTCAGAAACACCCCCACAGGTGTGGGAAAGACTCTTCATAGACTCCTGATACACCTCGCTAGCTATTAATCTAACGGCTGACACGTAGTTCTTGCTAGGGGAATATATCCATACTGCCAGTTCAACAAAACCCCGCTCATCAACCCCTTTGTCTCTCTTAAGATACAAATTTAGAAGTGCGGCCAACTTTCTTGCCCATTTGGCCTCAGCTCGTGCTGAAAGTCCTGTTAGCTTTTTCATAATATAAGCCCCCAACTAAGACAAATTAGTTATTTTTGTACTGGTTATTTTTTGATCAGCTAAATGAGAATCACTCTCACGAGATTCCTGAATTCAGGAATGAAACATGGAGTATCATACACTCCATTTTTGCCTCTCGGATTTGGATGCTCTTTTTAGTGCCTGCCAGTCACCCAAGGAAGGGGGTTTACCGTTCTTCCAATAGAAGTTGACCCAGAAGTCAAAAGACTCGACTGGCCAGTCAGCAGGGAATCTGCTCCCCATTGCCCGCCGGTAGTAGTAAGGGGCTCTCATTTTACCTTCCTCCATACCCTCAACAGGGGCTTACTTCAGCTTCAGCCTGCCCTGTGCATGCTTGGCTGTGTACTCTCTCATGAGGTCTCGCAGTACCTGTGAAGCATGCCTGTCATTGGCATGGCAGATATCAAAGAAGACATCTTTCAGCTCCTTGGGTACCTTGATGACGAACTGTGCTTGCTCGGCTCTCTCTTTCATGATCTCTATCTCCTGTAGTTTGTGTCTTCTCTGGCAGTCGGTCTCGCGCGGTCATTCTCGGAGGCTGCCAGTGGGAAGGGGGGCTCGATTTCTTTCCCTCTTGCTTCCCGGGACTCTTAAGCATAGTTTAAGTATGTATCCGGTATATACGCAAACCAATTGTTTCTATGAGGCAAGGTATCTTGGTAGGTTTTTTCTATGGGAGTTTGCCGTATCAGGCAGGGGGCAGGGAAATGCTTGGGGGGACTCTCAGCCGCAAGAAGTCGCTTCGCTCCAGTTAATCAGTAAGAGGGCGTTTGGGCTGAGAAAGGGAGCCGGCTACTGCTGATCTGCCGGCTACTGGGAGGCTATCAAGATATGGCATCAGTGTGATCACCTTGGGGTTTCTGCTTCATTAGATGCTCAAGATACTTCTGCCTCTGAACCTTGGTCGCCCTAGCATCTTCTGAAGCTTTGATCTCAAGGTGCACATTGCGCCAAAACAGAGCCATGCTTGGTGTGTCAGGGTTAGGGTCTAGGGTCTGGCTTTGAGCCCTCTTTTCCTGCTCGTCTGTGTACTCAATAAAGACCACTTCAGCAAGCTTTTTGTGTAAGACTCTCTCATTCTTGGTCGGCTGAAAAACGCTCTCGACCAGCTCCTGATAGTCAAGGATATCGCCATCAGGGTAGGCTTTAAAGAAGACATCTATCAGTGCAAACATTCTGCTAGTAAGCTTCTGAACCTTCTTCTCAGCCTCTTTAATGGAGTCTCTCAGCACTGGCACAGAGAACTCAGGGTTGAAGTAGTGGCCATGGACATTGTTGATAACTTTCATAAGCTCATCCTCAGTCTTGGTTAACAGTGTGGCTAGCGTCGGTTGCTCACCCCTCTGAAGCAGGCCGAAGTGTCTCATCATTCCGGTGTTTTTCAGGGTAGCCTCGATCCTGACTATACTGCTCGGCTTCTTACCAGCCAGATGACTGTCAAAGAAGGTGGCTGAATTATGCTCTAGTTCAACCGCCTTGTTATAAATTTTGATGTATGGATGGCGCTGAGTCGCCCCTTTCCGGCTACTTACCTCGAATCCCTGATTGCTCTTGGCTTGGTATGCCCTGCCAATAGCCTCGTATCTGGTGGCCAGTGCCTTTTTGTGGAACCCGATTACCTGCTGGAAGTCCTGACAGCCGAAGTGCTGTGGATCACAATCAAGCCGGATATCAACATCGCGGACTCGGGCAGCTAGGAAAACATCAGGGCTGACTTTGATCACACCAAAACTGTCTATCAGGCTCATTACCTGGCTGATGGTCTCTAGGGTGATGCCTGCAAAGTAGTTGCCTTCCAGTAGCTTGGATGATACAGACACTGCAACATAGTCGGCTGCTTGGTTGAATCCCTCGATGCTGGTTCTTACCCGTTTGAAGTGTACTGAGTACCCAGTCATATAAACCTGGATATTGCTCCCTTTTCTGGGGTTGCTCAGGTCTCCAGTCTCCAAGTCAATTGTGGCAGTTCTGGCAGTCAGCCGCTTGTCCAGAACCTCGATTTCATGGAGGGGCAGGTATAAGCTCAGGCTGTCGATTGCTGCCATGGTGGATCGTGGTATACTTGACATATCGAAACTCCTATCTAGTTTTGATCGTGCCGAGAGTGCTACTAACACTGCTCGGTTTTTCTTTGCCTCCAAATGAGAATCACTGGGGTTTGCCTCCCGTTTCGCGCAATACCCGGGGTTTTGGCGGCTTCTTCTTCCCACCCTGATCACGCCCCAGCAGCCGCCACACATGGCAGACAGCGTAATATGCCCTTGTCTGGCTGGCCTGCGACTGCCCTATGCTCTGATAGAACGCCAACACGCAAGCCTTGCTGATCGTGGTTATGTCCATACCCAGCTTGAACGCCTTTGAAAAGGCATCAAGTCGCACAAGGATTCTGTACTGCTCGGCTCTGCTGGCCTTGCTTCCCTTTCTGGTGTGGAGTTTCGCTTTGTACCAGAATAACTCTTGGCGCTCCCGGTTCATGCGTTCATATTTGTCCATAACTCGCCCCCCCTCAGCCTAAGTACGCACTGACAACATCGTGCCGGAAGTGACCCATCGCTAACGCGATTTCCTTTCTGGCCTGAATATCCATCTTTTGCGCTTCTTTGTATGAAATTCCTAGTTTTTGTGACATGTCACGCCTGAATTCAGCCTTCGACGGGACTCTTTGACCCTTCTGAACGCCGACAGCAGGAGCATCCACTCCGAGTTTTTCGAGGAAGGCTCTCTGTGCAAAGGCATGGCGTTCCCCGTGGAACCTATAGCCATCAGGCTTGCCGCTGTAGCAGCTATCGCGGAAGGATTTGTAATCCTGCTTGCTAATGCCCACCAACGACTTTGCGTTACCCTGTAACGCTGCGGCGGCACGGATGGCAGCCACCTGATTAGCGCGGGTTTGCGGGTTGCTGGACAACGGCACAGACCGAGTCAGGCCGCCCTTGGTGCCGTGGGTGATGGTCACGACGCCCGCGCCTTTATCAACAGCCCTCGCGAGCGCCTTAAAGTCTGTTTTTGCGGCTTCCCTGAACCTCAGCCCCAGTTGGCGCATGGTGCCAGCCATCGCCGCCGGAATCGGCCTCATTGCTGCAACTGCCTTGTCGTGACCTTGCTGACTCACTGCCTTGTCATACTTGGCAACGCCAGTCTTTGGCGGTAATCCCGCCATTCTCCCTGTACAGCTTGGAGACCGATCCGAGCGTGAGCCTTGCCTGAGAATCTGGTTCATGTTGGACAGGATATTGTGGGCTGTTTTTGTGGCCATTCGACCCGCCGCAACCTCTGACCTGAGAAATGCACCGAACTGCTTCAGGTGGTCAATGGTGATTGATCGCAAATTATTTTTGGGTACACCGTTTTCACCGGCCCACTTTGCATAGGCGATTGACGACTGCACCCATCTTTCGACAGTGCCATAAGAAACAGCTTTAAGTGATACCAGCTCGCGACCAAGCGATTTGACAGCAGAGTCTATGGACGAACAGGGGCGCCCCGACATCTCTGTCAGGCCGAAATTTTTATTTTGCAACTCTCTTGTCGTCCTCATAGCCCCCCGTTTTGTTCAGTGAAGCATTTTCTCGAATGCCCGATGAAGCGAGACACTCTGAAAAACAATTTTTTTTCTTTATCTATATGGGCGCGTCAGTTGTCGATTAATAAATAAGTGTGCTCGCGCACGATTTTAACAACGCTTAGAAAGAGGCTTTTGTGACTCCTTCGTTTTACCCTTCATCTAAGTCTGGTGGTTGGATGCGCCTTTGATGGCCTCAGACAATGGTTCCGCATTACCTCAATTTTTCTCCTTTTCCAGTGGATTACAGGTTTTTTTTTTCAGCAAGAATTCCTAGGAATTCCGGCAACTTACTCCATTTGAAGCTAAATTCGGTCTCTGTGTACCACAGAGCTTTTTAAGAACGCCTTGCGGCGGTGAAATTTCCAATTTCACAAGAGCAAAAGACCTGCCTGCGGCAGTTGCTTCGCAAAAAAGAATCAATGCTTCCGCATTGAAGCTGTCGCGGAATTATTCTCTGCATGGCCACAAGTACACACCGGTGAAATGGTGTGTTCGACGCTGGTGAATGGCGTCGGTGGTTGGCTCGGAGATAATTGCGCTTCTAGGTGATGTTTTGCCGCAAGCCTCTAATGCGTCCTGTACTGCAACACATCTTCAGTCTTGGGTGATTGATCCAGTTGCCAGGTGGCAATGGTGTTCGCGGTTCTTCTCATGATCAGTTTGTTTTTGGTGGTCTGATTGGCCACACATTGCGACTCAGGGAGGCAACACTGTTATTATTCCACGGCGATTCTATCTTGGCAACACTTGACGTGGAGGCGGAAGTGTCACCCTTTTCTTTCGCTGTTTCTTCGATTTTACCCACAAACGACGAAAAAATTAATACCCTTCTTAGCCCAAACGCCCGGATCAAGCGGGCTAGAGGGAATCTTTCGATTCCCTAGATATTGTACCGAAAGAATAGCTTGCCCAAAAAAAATCCCCGCAAAAGCAGGGACTTTGTTCAACGGGACTTTTTCGAAACACCCCCACAAGCGTGGGGAAGACCGAGTTCGTCATTTGAGTTAGTCATGTTAGTCAGAAACACCCCC
>JAKROC010000208.1 GCA_024509075.1 Endozoicomonas sp. | reverse complement strand
CAAACTTGGAACGAACGGGCTGGGTCTCTCATCGTTGCTGTTTTTGGATGGGAACTTGCTAAAAAACCTCAGGCTCGAGACATAAATTTCCCGGTTTCGATATTGATCTTGATAATTTCACCGTTGCTCAGGTACTCCGGCACCTGGACTTCCAGGCCGGTGCTCAATCGTGCCGGCTTGGTGCGGGCGGCGGCTGAAGCGCCCTTGATGCCCGGTGCGGTATCAACAATCTCCAGTGCCACAGATGCCGGCAACTCAATGGCCAGTAGTTGGCCATCCACCAGCAAGGCGGTCGGGCCTTCAACGTTCTCAACGATATACAACAGCTGATCTTCAATGGTGTTGGCATTGACCAGGTATTGTGCGTAATCCTCCGAGTCCATGAACGTGCATTCGTTGCCTTCACGGTACAACAGGGTAACGGCCCGTCTTTTCAGGTTAACGTCGGCCAGCATAATATCGCCGGTTAATGTCTGCTCAAGTTTCTGGCCACCGGGCACAGAGTTAAAACGAACCTTGTACAGTGTTTGCGCACCCCGGGCAGACGGGCTTTTGGCCTCAACCTGACGAACCTGGTAGTACTGGCCGTCAATATCGACAATCTGGCCTTTTTTCAGTTCTCGGGCGTAAGGCATTGGCTTCCTCAACAAGCTGATGTGCAAAAAACGGCTAGTGTAAATGGATTGACGACACGAATAAAGGCGTCAGCGCTGCTGCTCCGGTATAGCTATTCTCGGTCTTTAAAGGCCATAGCCACGGAATTGATGCAGTAGCGCAAACCGGTAGGCTCAGGGCCATCGGGAAACACATGACCGAGATGGGCACCGCAACGGGCACAAAGAACTTCGGTACGGACCATGCCCATGCTCTGATCTTCGGCCATGGTAACGGCGTCGCTGTCGATCACCTGGTAAAAGCTCGGCCAGCCACAGCCGGCATCAAACTTTACCGATGAGTCAAACAGTGGCTGCTGACAGCAGGTGCAGTGAAACACGCCGTCGCGCTCGAAAAAATTATACTCACCGCTGAACGGAAGCTCGGTTCCTTTGTCCCGGCAGACGCGGTATTGCTCATCGCTGAGCTCTTGTCGCCACTGCTTTTCAGATTTTGTCACTTTCATCTCACGCCGTCCTCTTACCAGTTAACGTTATGCATGCCAATTGTCAGTCAGGTTTCCACCGAACCAAGTCCAGTCTCCGGCTTAATCGATTTGAAGCTGCTACCCATCACCCATCAACTGTTACCTATATATCGTCGTATTGATACGTATCTTTTTTCATCATAAATAGAATATAGAATGACAGATTAAAAAAACCTGTGTCGTATAAAATTACGATCATCCATGCGTCGCCGATACGTGATTTCAAAAATTATTCAGTCAGTGACATACTCCCACCACTAAGCCGCCAGGCTGGTATAGTGGGGGCTTCTTGCGACCCGTACCGATGATACTCAACACTTTTCGCTGTAGAACCTGCACTGACAGGGCAATCTACAGGGGGACTCCTTACGCAACCGCTGTGTCCCAGCGAATCAGCTAAACCAATATCTCTTATATTCCGGGCGGCGTTCCCATCTCTGTCATGATGGGCATTGCATTCAGGGCATTCCCACTCGCGGATGGATAACGGCATGGAATCCATCTTGTAGCCACAGCAGTTACACAGTCTGGAGCCTGGCTGAAACCTTCCGATCCGAATAAGGTTCTTGCCATTCCATCGGCACTTGTAGTCCAGTGTCGTCAGGAACATACCCCAACCGTGGATAATTACGCAGGTTTCGTTAAATTGTGGCAAGGCCTGTTCGCCGGAGCACTGGCACAAACATTTGTTCATTTTATTGCTTTCCCGCTTCTGGGGTTGACGCCATCACTGTTCGCCCTGCCGTGGTACGAAAGCGTATCGACAATTATTGGCCATCTGGTTTGGTTCTGGTTAATTGAAATTATTCGCCGCGATCTGCGCAACCGAATCACCCACGAACCCGATCCGGAATATCCACTGGCATCACGAACCCATTAAGATTCCGCGGCATAGCCTGCATCATATTGTGCGAAAACACACGATGCGGGCTAAACAACCCATGCTCACTGCCAAATGAGTGCTCGATTCCCTCCTCCCGACAGTCGCGGTGTTGCTCATCGCTTGTTACCGCTGATTTTCTGACTGTGTTACTTTTATCTCACATCGTTCTCTGATCAATTTAACGCCATCGTGTTATGACTTTGCCCGGGCGAATAACCACGGCTATAAGATCCACATTTCCTGTTGTCGTGCGACAAACATTCATTCTCTGGTGCAACCGTGAACAGAACAACCCATAATGCCATCCTGAAACAGCAAGAACCAGTGAGAAACATCCATGAAGGATATTGCTAAATCCACCAAACTCGACAACGTCTGTTACGACATCCGCGGTCCGGTTTTGCGCGAAGCCAAGCGGCTGGAGGAAGAAGGGCATAGCGTATTCAAACTGAACACTGGCAATCCGGCTACCTTTGATTTTGACGCTCCTGATGAAATCACCCGGGACGTTATTCGCAACCTGCCACAGTCTCAGGGCTATTGTGATTCCAAAGGCCTGTTCTCTGCCCGCAAAGCTATCATGCAGTACTGCCAGCAGAAGAACTTTCCGCCGGTCAGCATAGAGGACATTATTATTGGCAACGGCGTCAGCGAACTGGTAGTAATGACCATGCAGGCACTGCTGAACAACGGCGACGAGATGCTGATTCCGGCTCCCGACTACCCATTATGGACAGCTGCCGTACATCTCTGCGGTGGCAGGGCCGTTCACTACCGCAAAGATGAGCAATCTGACTGGTGCCCGGTCATTGCCGATATCTACAGTAAAATAACAGCAAAAACCCGTGGTATTGTCATCATCAACCCAAATAATCCGACTGGTGCCGTTTATTCAGATGAGATACTTAAAGAGATTGTTCAGCTGGCCAGAGAGCACAACCTGATCATCTTTGCCGACGAAATATACGACAAAATCCTATACGACGGGGTTGAGCACACCGCCCTGGCATCACTGGCAGATGATGTTTTATGCATCAGCTTTAACGGGCTGTCAAAATCTTACCGTGTGGCCGGCTTTCGTGCTGGCTGGCTAGTGGTTTCCGGCCCAAAGCACAATGCCCGTGGCTACCTTGAGGGATTGGAAATACTGGCCTCCATGCGCCTTTGTGCCAATGTTCCTGCCCAGCACGCCATCCAGACGGCTCTGGGCGGCTACCAGAGCATTAATGACCTGATTGTACCCGGCGGCAGGCTGCTGGAACAGCGCAACAAGGCGTGGGAAATGTTGGATCAGATACCGGGCGTGAGCTGTGTTAAACCCAAGGGTGCACTGTACCTGTTCCCAAGGCTTGACCCCAAACGCTACCCCATTCACGACGATGAAAAACTGGTGCTGGACTTCCTGCTGCAGGAAAAAGTGCTTCTGGTCCAGGGGAGCGCATTTAACTGGCCAGAACCAGACCACCTCAGGATCATCTCCCTGCCGCGCACCGAGGACCTGGAAACCGTTATGACCAAACTAGAGAAATTTCTCAGCCGGTACCGACAATAAAACGTCGAAAAGGATAACACTCCTCGCCCCATAGCACCCGAAGGGCATAAAGGCGAGGGTTTAGGGCGTTTTTGCTAAAGCTACCCAAAGAAACAGGCCGTCCATAGGACTGTCTCACTGCTTGCTCTTGAGCGCCTCAACTTCCTGCTGCATGTTGGCAATGAGCATCGTTTTGAACTGAGAACCAAACCAGTTTTCCAGCTGATCACGATCCTTGAGGAAGTCCTCACTGCCCATAGACGACTCATAAGCACTGTAACGCGCCGCAGCGTAACGCAATGCGGAGCCGATAATCCAGGAGGCCCGCTTCTCCTTCTGCCCCATTTGATTGGCCATGGCAATAAACTTATTGGCAAGCTCTACCATCTCCAGCTGTGCTTTTTTGTCTTCTTCTGGTGTAGTATCCGAGTCCATTGATTAACCATACTCATTGCTTGAGGAAGAAAAGTAACCGCTGTGGTTACCACCTGAGAAAACCACGCACGCCAAGAAAAGGCCAGATTTTGGGGCAGCAGTACCTTGCCCAAATAAACCTTAACTCAGTCAGTGCAAAATGTGTGTACCAATAGCCGAACCAAGTCGCAGCAATCATTTTAAGCACACACATCCTTAAGGGCATTGGACAGATCATTCCTTGATTGGTTCCCTGGCAAAGACTCTGTGCCGAGTAATATCGCGCAATGTCAGCACATGGTAATACTCCGACCCACCCTGCTTGAAAAGATGTGTCTTCCCCTTTATAAATCATGGGATCACACACTACTCTATGCTGCCAGTGTTAACGCCTGGCACAGAATCTGAGGAAAAGGCAACCCGATGAAGAGAATACTATTGTTCCTGGCCACCAATATGGCGGTAGTGCTGCTTGCCAGTGTCACACTGAATATTCTCGGCGTTGGCAATTTCCTAAGCCACCAGGGGCTGAACCTGAGCTCTCTGCTGGTCTTCTGTGCAGTGTTTGGTTTTGCCGGCTCTCTGGTCTCCCTCGCCCTGTCAAAAACCATGGCAAAAATGGGTACGGGAACACAAATCATTGAACAGCCTCAGTCTGCCCGGGAGCAATGGCTGGTGGAAACGGTTCGGGAACTGTCAGAAAAAGCCGGTATCCAGATGCCAGAGGTGGGTGTTTTTCCCGCCCATGAGGCCAATGCCTTTGCCACAGGCTGGAATAAAAACGCCGCACTGGTGGCAGTCAGCGAGGGGCTACTGGAGCGTTTCAGCCCCAATGAGGCCAGAGCAGTAATAGGCCATGAGATTGGGCACGTTGCCAATGGCGATATGGTTACCCTCTGCTGGCTCTGCCGGAGCGTTTTGGCCTGTTTTTTGCCTTCATTACCGGTCTGTT
>JAKROC010000207.1 GCA_024509075.1 Endozoicomonas sp. | reverse complement strand
CTAAAGGGCACAAGTGCAGCCAACAAAGTAGCAACTTGAAAGGCGACAGGTATAGAAGCACTCATTTTGAGCACAGCACCAACTGACTCATGAGAGATTTACCTCAAATTTCGCCGACAAACTCTGGGCAGCTGGCTGGCAACAATGCCTCTCAGTAATGAGGTGGCGGCGAATCGTGGCCTTCCTGCTGTCCGGCCGCCATTTTCTCAAACTGTTTTTTCAGCCGGGCGAATGCCTCCGTCAAATGCTGGATATCCTGCTGGTGTCGAGTAACCACATCGTTCAACTGAGCGATGGTATCCTCCTGGTAACTTAGCTGCATTTGCAGCTCAAACAGCTCTTCTTGCATGATCAGCCCCCCTTCAGGTGACCAATACCGGCACCTGCAACAAAGTTCTGCACCGACGCCGGCAAACCATCGGCCAACCGGCATAAAAAATTGACCCGCACTGGTTACTAGCGAGCAAATAGCCAGGTAAATGACTCTATGCCCCCTAAACTCTGCGCCAGCTTTTCGATTACCTCGGCAAGCTCTTGCGGCTGGTATGGCCGTGCGACAAGCCTACCCCAAACCGGTGCAGGCCATGCGGCATCAGTTTGATAACGGGCTATATGGTGAATATGCAGTTGAGAAACCACATTACCCAGTGCGGCAATATTGATCTTATCCGCTGAAAACAGCACTTGTAGCGTGTGTGCCAGGAAGGACGATTCAATCAGCAACTGCTGCTGATCGGCGTTGTCTAGCTGATAAATCTCCTGCACATCGGCAATTCTGGGCACAAGGACAAACCACGGATAATGACTGTCATTCATCAACAAAAGACGGCACAGGGGGAAATCGCCAACCTCGAGACAGTCATGGATCAGCCGGGAATCCAGTTGAAAACTACTCACTATCAAGATCATCCAATAAAAAAGTAATGGCGGCTTTATGCCACAGCGATTGGAATAATAAACGATTGCTCTTAAAATGACGCTTTATTTATACCCAATGGATTTCATGTTGCCCCACGGCGGCAATTGAGCGAAGCCCTGGGAGCGTGGAAATACTACGTGACCGGGGTGAGCGAATACCCTAAAGGGCACAAGTGCAGCCAACAAAATAGCAACTTGAAAGGCGACGGGCATAATTCCCTGTCTTAGCTTGGTAAACAAACACATGAGAACCAGTCAGTACCTGATTCCAACCCTCAAGGAAACACCAGCTGATGCGGTGGTCATCAGCCACCAGCTGATGCTGCGCGCCGGCATGATCCGCAAACTGGCCTCCGGCCTCTATACTTGGTTGCCGCTAGGGTTGAGAGTGCTGCAAAACGTTGAAAATATCGTGCGCCAAGAGATGAACCGCGCCGGAGCCCTGGAAACCCTTATGCCAGCAGTACAACCGGCCGAACTGTGGCAGGAGACCGGCCGCTGGAATCAGTTTGGTGTCGAACTGCTGCGGTTTCAGGATCGCCACAGCCGCGACTTTGTCATTGGCCCAACGCATGAAGAAGTTATTACCGATATCGCGCGCAATGAGCTGAACAGCTACAAGCAACTGCCCATCAACCTCTATCAGATTCAAACCAAATTCCGCGACGAGCGTCGTCCACGGTTTGGCCTTATGCGCTGTCGTGAATTCCTGATGAAGGATGCCTACTCATTCCACGCCAGTGAAGCGTGTTTGAAAGCCGAATACCGGAATATGCACGACACATACTGCCGTATCTTTGATCGCCTCGGGCTTGAGTACCGCGCAGTTCAGGCTGATAGCGGTGCCATCGGGGGCAGTGGTTCCCAGGAGTTTCATGTTTTGGCTGAGTCAGGCGAAGATGCCATCGTCTTCAGCGACCAGAGCGATTATGCCGCTAACATTGAAAAAGCCGAAGCTCTGGCTCCTGCCGGTGAACGCCCTGCACCCTCGGCCGGGCTGACTCTGGTAGATACGCCAGAGGCCAGAACCATTGACCAGTTGGTGGAACAGTTTAACTTACCGGTAGAAAAAACCATCAAAACCCTGATCGTCGCTGCGACCGAAGAGGCTGACTACGAGTTTGTCGCCCTGCTGATCCGTGGCGATCACGAACTGAACGAAATCAAAGCTGAAAACCTGGCCGATGTAGCCTCACCGTTGCGCTTCGCCGATGACAGCGACATCAAAGCCATAATGGGCGCAAGAGCTGGCTCGCTCGGCCCGGTCAACTGCCCTATTCCGGTTATTGTTGATCGCACCGTGGCAAAAATGGCTGATTTTGCTGCTGGTGCCAATATCGATGGCAAGCACCACTTTGGCATCAACTGGGAGCGCGACTGTACCTTCTCCCGCATCGAAGATCTGCGCAATATTCGTGAAGGTGACCCCAGCCCTTGTGGCAAAGGTCAGCTGTTTATCAAGCGTGGCATTGAAGTTGGCCATATTTTCCAGCTTGGCACTAAGTACAGCGAGGCCATGAATGCCACCGTACTGAGTGAAAATGGCAAGAGTATCCCATTGGCCATGGGTTGCTATGGTCTTGGCGTATCCAGAGTCGTTGCCGCCGCCATTGAGCAGAATTACGACGACCGAGGTATTATCTGGCCAGAAGCCATTGCCCCCTTCCAGATTGCCCTGGTGCCACTGAAAATAGAGAAATCACCCGAGGTTCGTGCAGCCGCCGAGAGACTCTACCATGAGCTGACAGCGGCCGGTTTTGAAGTACTACTGGACGACAGAAAAGCTAGTCCAGGGGTGAAGTTTGCCGATATGGAGCTTATCGGTATTCCCCACCGCGTGGTGCTCAGTGACCGCGGGCTAAGCAATGGCGTGGTAGAGTACAAACACCGCACTGCCAACGACAAGGAAGATATTCAGCTTGGTGAAATCATCGACCTGCTCAAAGCACGCATCAAAAGGTAACGTCCTGCACCGCTGGCATTCCAAAGCACTTGGTTGTGCTTTGGGACTCTGCCTAATCCTGATCAGTGCACCGGGCTGGAGCCAACCCAGCCAGCAATCTCTCAACCCCGCCGCTAAAGATTTTGATACTCAGGTCTGGCTGATGGACATGTCCTACCGGCTGGAAAGATACATCGACGACCCCGTGTTGCGCCTTGAGATGGTAGCCAGAGTCCGCTACGAAGCACAGAAAGTGAACCTGCCGCCAGAGCTGGTTTTGGCTGTTATTCACACCGAATCGACGTTCGACCCCGGAGCCATCTCCTCCGCCGGCGCTCTGGGCTTGATGCAGATTATGCCTTTTTGGAAGTTCATCATCGGCGACAAACAAGATGACCTGATGAACCTGCACACCAATATCCGCTACGGCGTGACCATCCTGAACCACTACCTGGATAAGGAGAATGGCAACCTGACCCGGGCCCTGGCCCGCTACAACGGCAGCCTTGGCAAAACCTGGTACCCGAAACGGGTATACACCAATTGGAAACGCCACTGGGAAGTCAACTAGTTCCCGTCCAAAAACAAAATCGTTCCGCAGGCCGCAGAATTCGCGGATTGAAAAATTTGAAGCCCTGCTGTTCCTAACGACTATATTTCCCATGGCCAAGAAAAAACGGGAAAAGTCAAAACAGAGGGCTTCAAAATGCGCAAAAAACGCAGCCCGCAGTGTAGACTGGATTTGGCCTGCGTTCCGCGTAATAACGGTTTATCAAGCGCATCCTGAAATCTGTCACCAGCAGGACTGGAGGCATCTTGACGACCAGCCAACGATACATCTCCCCATAAACGCAAGAATGTTCGTGAATAAGGCCTGATTTATGCACAATGCAAGCGAATCAGCAGGATTTCAAACTTGGAACGAACGGGCTGGGTCTCTCATCGTTGCTGTATTTGGATGGGAACAAACTGGAAACCTTTGCCCTGGAAACCGAGAAGCAGCGGATCTCAGCCCTTGGCCAGGCTGTGGACATCAAGCGTCTGCGGCAGGAGATTAAACAACTGATCCGTGAAATGTTCGACTTTTCTGCTGATGGTTTTGACCCTAATGCGGTAATGCTGCCGTTGGAAAATGCCCTTTCACGTCTGACTGTGCCTGCTATCACCATGGATATGGATCAACACATTAATGAAGTGCGCCGGCAGTTCACTTCCGCCACGGTGGAAAATGACAACATCGCCAGACTCCGCCAGGAACAGGCCCGTGTGGTCGCCATTCTGGTGGATCAGATGAGTGCCGAAATTGACCGCAACAGATCATCAATGCTTGCCACCATGAAAGCAGAGGGAGAAACCTTTATCCCAGCCTTGCCCCACGACCTTAATAACGAAGTTGAACAGCTTGGTAAGGACCTGAAAAACCGTCAACAGGTCATGGCGGAGTAAGATCAATTGCTGGAGTTGCTGGCTGAGGATTTGAGTGGCCTGAACCATTGGGAAGATGGATTAACGGAGTATCAGCCGTCCTGAATTTTACCGGAATATTTCCGTACATATTGACGAACAACCTGCTGATGCTAAAATCTTTTGTACGGATACAGTCCGTATGTTTTTAACTAAAAGGAGGATGCCATGACCACAGCCAGACTGGATCTCAGGTTAAATGAAGAAATAAAAGCAAAAGCAGAAAAGGCATCGGCTCTGTTGGGTTTAAAGAGCTTGACCGAGTACGTGGTGCACCTGATGGATAAGGATGCCTCACGGGTCATTGCTGAACATGAAAGCATGGTTCTGGAAGACGACATTTTTGATCGTTTCATAAGCGCCTGTGAAAAAGCTCAGAAGCCGAATAAAAAGCTTCAGAGCGCCCTGCAATTCACCAAAGAGCAGGGAGTGCAATGAACTGGGGCAAAACATTTGTTGAGCTGGCCAGGCCAATTCATGACCGGGAATCTTTTGCTTGCGGTGAACCGGAGCTGGATCGCTTTATCAAAAGGCAGGCACTTCGGGCCTGAACCATTGGGAAGATGGATTAACGGAGTATCAGCCGTCCTGAATTTTACC
>JAKROC010000206.1 GCA_024509075.1 Endozoicomonas sp. | reverse complement strand
TCTTTGACTCGGCCCGGGATGAACGGAAGCCGGGAAGTTATTTCAGGACAAATCCCTGGCATCTATCATGACTCCGAAAGGAGCACTTATAGGGACGGAAAAGGTCTATTTGTGCAGCGCCTCCCCTGGCAAAACTTAACAATTAATGATCAGTTTTGCTTTATCAGGAAATTTGGAGCGAGTATGATTGCCAGCTTGTTAAATCACCTACCTGATTGAGGCTCAACTTCTTGTCAGTTCAAGCAAGGTCAGCAAAGCTGACGATAGGCTCGTACTCAGTGAGCAGCCCGGTCGTGTTGGCGCCTATGGCGGGTATAACTGATACACCGTTTCGCCAACTTTGCCTTAGTATGGGGGCAGGCATGGCAGTTTCGGAGATGGTAACCAGTAACCCAAAACTGTGGCACACCCACAAATCACGGCTACGCATGGTTCACAGTAACGAGTTTGAACCTCGCTCCGTGCAGATTGCGGGCCACGACCCACAGCAGCTGGCTGATGCGGCGAGATTGAATCAACAGCTCGGTGCTCAGATTATCGACATCAACATGGGTTGCCCGGCTAAAAAAGTTTGCAACAAGGCAGCCGGTTCGGCACTGCTGCGTGACTTGAAGCTGGTCGAGTCCATCCTTAAAGCAGTAACAGCGGCAGTGGACATTCCGGTCACACTTAAGATTCGCACCGGCTGGAACCCAAGCCAACGCAACGGCGTTGCTGTGGCCAGGTTGGCCGAGCAGTGCGGCATTGCTGCTCTGGCGGTGCACGGGCGCACCCGCGCCTGTATGTACCAGGGTGAGGCAGAATACGACACCATTGCCCACATTGTGGAGGCGATCAGTATTCCGGTGATTGCCAATGGCGACATCACCTCACCACAGAAGGCACAGAAAGTGCTCGAGCACACCGGGGCCTGTGCTCTGATGATTGGTCGAGCAGCCCAGGGACGCCCCTGGATTTTCAGAGAAATCAACCACTTCCTGCAATATGAAGAGTGTTTGCCAGCACCAGAGCATGCAGAAGTTGAAGCAATCTTGCTTGGCCACCTGCAAGCTCTGCAACGGTTTTATGGAGAGCTACCAGGTGTTCGTATCGCCAGAAAACACGTTGGCTGGTATATGAGGGATCAGCCGCAGAACCATGAGTTCCGTCGGCAGTTTAATCAGCTGGAAACGGCACAGGAACAGCAGGACTGCATACAGGAGTACTTTCAGCAAATCAGTATCTGATGATTCAGGTGCCAGTTAGATTGTCTGAACTTAACACGAGTTAAAACCACAGGGTAATGAAGAGGATAAGAGGATAGCAGTATGACGACAGCACCAACTGTTGATGAAGTAATCTACGATAGTCGTCCGGTCAACGGGGGAATCCTTGCCACTGTCGAGCAGACCACAGAGTCCCAGACTCTGCGTGACAGCGTGGAAAAGTCTATGAACAACTACTTTTCTCACCTCGATGGACAGGACGTCACTGATGTTTATCAGATGGTGCTCTCCGAGGTTGAGGGTCCACTGCTGGAAACTGTAATGGCCTACGTCAGGAATAACCAGACTCGCGCCGCTGCCTTGCTCGGTCTTAACCGTGGCACTCTGCGCAAAAAGCTCAAGCAGTACGGTTTACTCTGATTGAGTAACCGACACTGGCTTGACCCTGCTGTTATGCCAAGAGTCCTCCTTTAAATAATTTACCGGTTTCGGTTCACCCCAAACTATCGTGAGGGGTGAGTAGTTCACCGGAAAACGTTGTCTTGAGTCAAAAATCGACAGAAATTATTGCAGAATAAACTTTTTAGCAAAAACCACTCACACTCATTCCTTCCCACTGCCAAAAGTGATCGTTTCCAGCTAGAATCTGGCCAATTTTGGTACAGCTACTGATTTCAACAACGGTGAGTGACTAACGATGGCAGCCATGACACGCCCGATTCGCCGAGCCATGATCAGCGTTTCCGACAAAACGGGAGTTGTCGAATTCGCCCGGGCTCTGCGCAAGCATTCGGTTGAGATTCTCTCCACCGGAGGAACCTACGCACTGCTGGAAACGAATGACATTCCTGCCATAGAGATTTCTGATTACACCGGTTTTCCAGAAATGATGGATGGGCGCGTAAAAACTCTGCACCCGAAAGTTCATGGTGGCATCCTTGCCCGCCGCGGCCGGGATGAGGCGGAAATGACCAGGCACGGCATCGAACCTATTGACTTGGTGGTCGTCAATCTTTACCCCTTTGAGCGAACTGTTGCCCGTCCCGACTGTGACCTGGCCAGCGCCATAGAAAATATCGATATCGGCGGCCCCACCATGGTGCGTGCCGCGGCCAAGAACTATCACGACACGTCCGTTGTGGTCAACAACAGTGATTATCAACGGGTACTGCAAGTGATGGCGGAAAACAATGGTGCCATTGACCTGGCCACCCGTTTTGACCTGGCCGTCAGAGCCTTTGAGCACACCGCCCGTTATGATGACGCCATTGCCAACTATCTTGGCACACTCATCCCGATAAACGAAGAGGGTGAACTTGCGACCTTCCCGCGCACCATCAATAGTCAGTTCAGTAAAGCAGGAGAACTGCGCTACGGTGAAAACCCGCACCAGAGAGCCGCGTTTTACACTGAGCAGAGCCCTCCTTCTGGTACTGTGGCCAGCGCTTGCCAATTGCAAGGCAAAGCGATGTCCTACAACAACATTGCTGACACCGATGCCGCACTGGAGTGTGTAAAAAGTTTCGACCTGCCCGCCTGTGTTATTGTCAAGCACGCCAATCCGTGCGGTGTAGCCACCGGTGCCGACGTAATTGAAGCCTATAACCGGGCTTACGAAACTGACCCGACCTCAGCCTTTGGGGGTATTATCGCCTTTAACCGCAAACTCGATGCAAACACCGCACAGACCATCATTGAACGACAGTTTGTGGAAGTCATCATTGCGCCAGACGTTGATGCCGAAGCGGCAGCCATACTGCAAAACAAGCAAAATATCCGTGTGCTCAGTGCAGGCTTGCTGCCAATGACCCCGGCACCATTTCTCGATTACAAACGTGTCAATGGCGGTCTGTTGGTGCAAGATGCTGATATTCAGTCGGTGGATCTGATTGAGTTGCAAGTGGTCACTGACCGTTCGCCCTCAGAGCAGGAGATGGCTGACCTACTGTTTGCCTGGAAAGTAACCAAATTCGTCAAATCGAATGCCATCGTCTACGCCCGAAACGCTCAGACTGTTGGGATTGGCGCTGGCCAGATGAGCCGTGTGTACAGCGCCCGCATAGCCGGCATTAAGGCGGCTGACGAAGGGCTTGAAGTACGTGGTTCCGTGATGGCTTCAGACGCCTTCTTCCCATTTCGCGACGGCATAGATGCCGCGGCAAGCGCGGGTATCACTGCTGTGATTCAACCCGGCGGCTCCATGCGCGACCAGGAAGTCATTGACGCCGCCAACCAGGCCAGTATTGCCATGGTGTTTACCGGCATTCGTCATTTTCGTCATTAACAGCTGCCATCAAAAAGTCGTCACTGACGGGATCTCGTTATGAAAGTGTTGATTATTGGTAATGGTGGACGGGAACACGCCCTGGCCTGGAAAGTCGCTCAGGATACCAAGGTTACCCATGTTTATGTTGCCCCGGGCAATGCCGGAACCGCCAGCGAAGACAAAGTCAGCAACGTCAACATCGACGTACTGGCCATTCCCGAACTGGTTGCCTTTGCCAGCCAGGAAAACATTGGCCTGACCATCGTCGGCCCCGAAGCACCTCTGGTCGCTGGCGTGGTTGACCAATTTCAAGCTGCCGGCCTGACAATATTTGGCCCATCCCGGGCGGCAGCCCAGCTCGAAGGCTCCAAAGCGTTCAGCAAAGATTTTCTGGCCCGGCACAACATCCCCACCGCCCGCTACCAGAACTTTACCGACATTGCGCTAGCCAAAAACTATGTGCGGCGACAGGGGACGCCCATTGTGGTGAAGGCTGACGGTCTGGCCGCCGGCAAAGGCGTGATACTGGCCCAAAGCGAAGACGAAGCCTTTGCCGCCATTGACGATATGCTCGCTGGCAACGCTTTCGGTGAGGCCGGTCATTGTGTGGTAATTGAAGAGTTCCTCTGTGGCGAAGAAGCCAGTTTCATTGTGATGGTCGATGGCCAGAACATTCTGCCCCTGGCCACCAGCCAGGATCACAAAGCTCGCGACAACGGCGATAAAGGCCCCAACACTGGCGGCATGGGTGCCTACTCTCCAGCACCAGTCGTTACCACTGAGATTCATGAGCGCGTAATGCAGCAGGTGATTATTCCCACCGTACAGGGCATGATCAGTGAAGGCACACCCTACACAGGCTTCCTCTACGCTGGCTTGATGATTGACGCCGAAGGCACAGCCAAGGTGCTGGAGTTCAACTGCCGCCTTGGTGACCCGGAAACCCAGCCGGTGTTGATGCGACTGCGATCGAGTCTGATTGAGCTTTGCCTGGCAGCGACCCAGAGTGAGCTTGATAATACTCAGGCCCAGTGGGACAGTCGACCGGCGCTCGGGGTAGTAATGGCTGCTGGCGGCTATCCGGAAGCCTACCGCAAGGGTGATAAAATCACCGGCATTGAACAGGTCAAAGGTGCTAAAGTCTTCCAGGCCGGCACTCACACGGAAGATGGCATAACCGTAACCAGTGGTGGCCGCGTGTTGTGCGTTACCGCCCTGGGCAGTACCGTCAGAGAAGCCCAGAAACAAGTCTACGCCGAGGTTAAGGCAATCAACTGGCAGGACGCCTACTACCGCACCGACATTGGTTATCGGGCCGTTGATCGGGAAAAATAACCACAATTACCGTGATCACCACTGGTGATCACAGCGCCGACAGTTCATGAACCGCATCAACAAAAACCCCCACCTTGCGCGGGTCAACAGGCCGGCACTCACACGGAAGATGGCATAACCGTAACCAGTGGTGGCCGCGTGT
>JAKROC010000205.1 GCA_024509075.1 Endozoicomonas sp. | reverse complement strand
CCTAAAGGGCACAAGTGCAGCCAACAAAGTAGCAACCTGAAAGGCGACGGGTATATTCGTAAAAGAGCGGTTGATCACTACATTGCATGGCATACAATTACCAACTTTTCTCTGCAGGAAATGCCACATTGTCTGCTGTCGCCGTACTGCCCAGCCAGAGTGCTGGGAACCCTGTTTTATCAAATCTCGCGGAATACTCCACCCACAGCCTGATTGGAAGCAAAGCGACCTTTCAGAGTAGCAACTTGAAAGGCGACGGGTATAAAACCTCAAGTCAATGGTGACAGACTGCCCTGCTGTTTTTTCAGAACGTGCAAAATTGCCTGCACGGGGTGCAAGATTACGCCATCGCCATAACGTTTCACCTGGCTGCGGCAGGAGTAGCCGGTAGCCACCACTCGGCCCTGTTTGGCCGGGTTTTGTATCACCGCTTTCCAGCTCAGGTCGTAAAGCGTCCGGGCAGTGAGCTGGTTTTGTGTCTCGTGGCCATAGATACCGGCCATACCGCAACAGCCAGTGGGGTGGTAATTGAGCGTCAGGCCCAGGTCTTCGAACAGCTGTTGCCACTGTGCCGGGGCGGCAGGTGCGTTGGTGACTTCCGTACAATGACCCAGCAAGATAAAAGGTTGCTCCTGCTGGCTGCCCAGATTAACCGACAGGCGACGTAACGCTCCGGACTGGCTGGCAAACCACTCTGACAGCAGCAGTACGTTGGGAGTCTTTGCCTCTGGCAATTCCCGATATTCGTCGCGGTAGGTCAGCGTCACTGCCGCATCCAGACCCACCAGTACTAAACCACTGTCGGCTAATTGCTGTAACGCCCGGCTGTTGACACTGGCCACTTTGATGAATCGTTGCCGGAATCCGTAGACATGCAGTACTTTCCCGTTGGGGCGATACGGCGCGACCAGCGGTCGATAGCCCAGGCGGATCAGCAGTTCCACCAAATCAGTCAGTAGCGCAGTATCAAAGAAGCTGGTAAAGGCATCCTGTACAATGATGACGGTTTTGTGCCGTTCACTATCGGGTATGGCATTAAGCAGGGCTGTGTTGGCAATGGCGCCACCAATGCGACAACAGTCGTTAGAAGGTGATGCGCTGGTGATGGCTGGAATATCCTGCAAGCCCAGAGTTTTGCTCATTATCCGATTGCTGATGCCCCAGCCCGTCACCCGGTTATAAACAGCCTTCAATCGTGCCAGTAGTGGCAGCATGGGTTCCAGCATTGCCGCTGCGTGGTGTTTCACCGGCCGGGGGTAGCGGCTGTGGTATAGCTCAAAAAAGCGTGAGCGCAGATCCGGCACGTTCACCTGTACAGGACACTGGCCGGCGCAGGATTTGCAGCTCATACAGCTATCCAGTGCGGCGTAGACCTGGTGGCTGAAATCCTCTTCACCGCGCCATTTATTGATCAGGTTGATCAGTTTCTGGCCGCTGTTGTGCAGCGCCCCGGCCTGGCCAATGATGGCGCTTTGCCCAGCGATATCGACACCCGCAGCGGCTTGCAGGCGCAGCCATTCCCGCACCAGGGCAGAGCGCCCCTTGGGGGATTGAATGCGCTGAGCGGTAGCTTTCCAGGTGGGGCACATGGCGCTGTCAGGCTGGTAGTTAAAGCAGGCACCATTGCCGTTGCAGTAAAGGCCACGGGTAAAGGCGGCAAATGCACTTTGGCCAATTTCCCGGTCGTACTGGCCACGAGTGGGGACTTCATCAATTTTCAGCAGCTGTGCTGATTCGTTTGCGGGTGTGGCGATTTTGCCTGGATTCAACTGATTATATGGGTCAAAAACACCTTTGATTTCTTGCAGTACCGGGTAAAGATCGGCAAAAAACCCCGGGGCGTATTCGGAGCGGAACCCTTTGCCATGTTCGCCCCAGAGCACACCGCCGTGGCGGCTGGCCAGGCTAGCCACCTGATCGCTGATCAGTCGTACCATTTTTTCCTGCATCGGGTTTTTCATGTCAATGGCCGGACGGACATGAAGTACACCAGCGTCCACATGGCCGTACATTCCATACGACAATTGATAACTATCCAGCAGCGCACGAAATTCACGAATAAAATCGGCCAGGTTCTCCGGCGGTACGGCCACATCCTCGACAAAGGGAATAGGGCGCGCTTCACCGGACATATTGCCCAGCAGGCCGACGGCTTGTTTACGCATGTGCCAGATTTTTTTCACCCTGGCATGGCCGGTAACTACATGGTGACCCAAACGGGCGATGTGGCTGGGTTTGCTCAGCTCGGCTTGCAGTCGGGCTATGCCTTGCTGAATTTCAGCCTCATCAGCACCGGTAAACTCAACAAAATTTATTCCGTCAATGTTGTTTTTTTGACCGGGTTCCGGTGGGAAAAACGCTTTGACACTTTCCCAAACATTGTCATGGCGTGCCAGCTCAAGGACTCGGGAATCAATGGTCTCTATGGAGTCAGGCTGGGCTGCCATTAACGCCCGGGCATCTTGCAGTGAATCCTGAAAACCGGGGTAGAAAACCAGCACCAGCGCTGATTCCCGGGGTATGGGCAGCAGGTTAATTTTGATTTCGCTGATAATGGCCAGCGTACCTTCAGAGCCGCAGAGCAGGGCATTGAGGTCGTACTGGTGATCTTTGTTAACGATATTGGCCAGATCGTAGCCGGTCAGATTACGGTTGAGCTTTGGGAAAACTTCCGATATCCGTTGTTTATATTGCCGGTGGGTGTTTTTCAGCGTCTGGTAAATCTTGCCCACCCGATCCTGACGCTGACAAAGCTGAGCCAGTTGCTGATCGTTTACGGGCGCAGAATTCAATATTGTGCCGTCAGTCAGGACAGCGGTCAGTTCAAGGACGTGATGGCGGGTTTTACCGTAGATCACTGAACCCTGGCCACTGGCATCAGTATTGACCATGCCGCCGATGGTGGCTCGGTTGCTGGTGGATAACTCTGGGGCAAAAAACAGTCCGTCCACGGCAGCCAGGTCGTTAAGGCAGTCTTTCACCACGCCCGGCTGCACCCGCGCCCAGCGCTCCCGGGCATTAATTTCCAGAATGCAAGCCATGTGGCGACTGGTGTCCACCACAAAGCCTGATGTCAACGACTGACCATTGGTGCCTGTACCACCACCTCGGGGAGATATAACCACCTGACGAAAACCCGGCCTGTAGGCTAGTGCCAGTATTTTGCTGATGTCCTCCGTTGAGTGGGGGTAAAGCACACCTTCAGGCAGAACTTGGTAGATGGAGTTGTCTGTGGCCAGCACCGTCCTGTTGGCGTAACCCAATTCAATATCGCCAGAGAAACCGGCGGCGGCCAGCTCTTGGGCAAAAAGGAAGTAAGCGTCATCGGTTTTTTGCTGATCCAGCCTGCTGATCACGTTGTTACCCCCAGCCTGTCAGTTTCGTTGATTATTGTACGCAAACGATAGGGATCAAGAAATGGCAGGGTGGCACAGTTCGTCAGTCGCAGCCACCACCAGAGCTCCAGCCTCCGTCCGGGCCTCGCAAAACTGTTGCCGCAGGCGTGGGGATATCAGGGCGACAGAATTGGACGTACGATCATCCATAAAACACAAAATTTGACTTCCTGACCTACTTAGTGCCTGTCCGAAAACCCAAACCCCTTGAAAATGTTGGCTTGTAGCTCAGTATAAGCTGCGAAGATTTCTACGCCAGGTTTTTTATGCGCCAGTCCATCAATCCACAAATGCAGTTGGGGGAGGTTGATATCTCCGCCATCACTTTCAACCTCAAGTCCAGAGATGACATCCCCCGCTTGCTCCTGGCTCTGCAATACATATGGACAAACATTGACCTGAGGAACCAGGTTCTCAAGGTATTGGAAGGCATGATTTCTGCCGACCAGAATAATGGCCGCCCTGGAATGAACCTCTGGCGCATCCTGGTCGTTGGCACTGTGCGACTCGTCACCAACTGTGACTACGACCGTCTTCTCGAATTGGCTAATGAGCATGGGACACTGCGAAAAATGCTTGGCCACGGGCCTTATTGTGAGCACCAGTACAAACTGCAAACCTTACAGGATAATATTGTCTTGTTCACCCCGGAAATACTCGATCAGGTCAACCAGATCGTCGTCAATGCCGGCCACCTTCTGGTAAAAAAAAAGAAGAGCCAATATGCGCCCGCGCTGACTCGTTTGTCGTAAAAACCAATGTCCACTTCCCGACAGATATCAGCTTGCTCAGTGATGCCGTCCGCAAGATGGTAGGGTGGGCCAGCACCCTCTCTGCGGAGCAACAGGAAAGCCTCTGGCGACAAAGCAACTATTTGCTGGAACAGCACAGGAAGCGCTTCCATAAGACACGTAATCTGAAACGGTCAACCTCGACCAACGATGCACTTCGGGAGGCTCGACAATCCGGCATCGAAGCTGCCCATGCGGACTATGTCGCCTACAGCCAGCAGCTCATCTGCCAGGCGGAAATAACTTTAAAACTCTTGAAAATGCGGATGCCTAATGACGGACGAGTCAAAGAGCTGGAAAGATGGATAAGATGTGCAGACTACTAATGCCATTTGATCATTCGTCGTGTATTTATTCATGAGACCATTCCTCACCATGAGAAGATTTTTCTTTGTTCGAGCGCCATACTGAATGGATCAGTAAAGGCAAGGCAGGCGTTCCGGTAGAACTTGGCCTCAGGGTGTGTGTCATACAGGATCAGTTTGGCTTTACCCTGCATCATATGGTCATGGAAAAGCAAACAGACGACGAGATAACAGTACCCATCGCCCAGGGTGCTAAACAGCGATTTCCTCAAGTATCACAGGTCAGTTATGACCGAGGTTTCTGGTCAAAAGAGAACCTTGAAACACTGGAAGGGCTTCTCGACCGGGCAGTACTCCCGAAAAAGGGCAAATGGTCAGAACAGGACCGGCAGCGTGAACAACATCCAGAGTTTGCTAGGGCAAAAAGGAAACATTCAGCCGTAGAGTCTGACATCAATGCGCTGGAGCAGCACGGTCTGGATCGGTGCCCGGACACCGGCATCGATG
>JAKROC010000204.1 GCA_024509075.1 Endozoicomonas sp. | reverse complement strand
GTTTAACACAAGCGTCGGGGAATACAGCTTTTCAGAACGCTTCCCGCTGCCCGCCGCCCGCTGCCCGCAAAAGCACAAGTGGTTCTGGTTCTCCGGTAGTGGAAAGCGGGTAGCGAGAGGTGTTCTTGTCAATCTATCTTTTCGTTGCATTGCGAAAGATCTTCATCTACTTTGGAATCGCCGCTGGCGGCGACCGGTTAGGCGGTGCAGTGGTCGAGATGTGTTGCAGCCTGGCCTTGGTATCTGCGTCAAATTTGCCTTGCCGGTGGGAATAATAATTACAAGTAAGGATTGATCTCATGCCGAACCGTCTGTTCAAACGGGCCGTTGTGCTCGGCGCTCTTGTCGCGCTGTCATCCACCTCTTCCCTGGCTTCCACCCTGGAGTCTGTTCTTGGGCGGGGCTATCTCTCCTGTGGCGTCAATACAGGCCTGCCCGGCTTTAGCAGCCCGGACGACCGGGGGCGTTGGAGCGGTATGGATGTGGATGTCTGCCGGGCCGTGGCTGCCGCTACCCTGAAGGATGCCAGCAAGGTCAAGTTTGTTCCCCTGACCGCCAAGGAGCGTTTTACCGCTCTGCAATCCGGCGAAATAGATCTGCTGTCGAGAAATACTACCTGGACGCTGACCCGTGACGCCTCGCTGGGTCTGAACTTTGCCGGTGTTTCCTACTACGATGGCCAGGGCTTTATGGTGAAAAAAAATCTGGGCGTCAACAGTGCTCTGGAGCTTGATGGTGCTGCCGTGTGCATCCAGTCCGGCACCACCAGTGAGCTGAATCTGGCGGACTATTTCCGTACCAAAAACATGAAGTTTGAGCCGGTCGTGTTTGATACCACCGATGCCACCACCAAAGGCTTCGACTCTGGCCGCTGCGATGTGCTGACCTCTGACCAGTCCCAGCTTTATGCCGTGCGCATCCGCCTGGCCAAGCCGGACTCTGCGATGGTACTGCCGGAGGTGATCTCCAAAGAACCCCTCGGGCCGGTGGTGCGTCAGGGCGATGACCAGTGGTTCAATATCGTCAAATGGAGCCTGTTCACCATGGTCAATGGTGAGGAGCTGGGCGTGACTTCGGCCAATATCAGAGCCAGCCTGAACTCTAAAGATCCCAATGTTCGCCGTCTGTTGGGCCTTGAAGGCCCTAAAGGGAATGGCCTGGGCCTGGATGATGACTGGTCACGGCGCATCCTTGAGCAGGTGGGGAATTATGAAGAAGTTTTTCAGCGCAATGTGGGCACTGGTTCTCCCCTGAAGATAGAGCGCGGTCTCAACGCCCTTTGGAATGATGGCGGTATCCTCTACGCGCCTCCCTTGCGTTAATAGCTGAGCGCCGGGCTGTTATGGCCCGGCTTCCTGTCAGGAAGGCGGAAAACGGATTTATGCTCTTGTTTGTTCTGAGTTGTGAGTTCTGAGTTTTGAGGTGGCAGTATCTCTCAGGGTGAACGGAGTTTGGTGGAATCTCTTTTTTGCCCCTTTCTCTTAGGCCTATTAAAGGGAGTCTGGCCATGAGTGAGCGCGTATCCCGCACTACTTTTTATAAACGATTGTCCCGACTGTGGCGCAATGGTGACTCACGCCCCCTGTTGATGCAGGCGCTGGTGGTGCTGGTGGTCCTGCTGCTGGTGGTTTGGGTGATCAACAACACCATGAATAACCTCGAGCACCGGGGTATCAGTACCGGGTTTGACTTTCTCTCACAAGAGGCCGGATTCGGGATTATTCAAACGCTGGTGGAGTATGACGAATCCCACAGTTATGGGCGCACTTTTACCGTCGGTGTGCTCAATACGCTGCTGGTTTCCAGTTTGGGTATTGCCTTTGCCACTGTCCTCGGCTTTCTGGTCGGCATTGCCCGGCTCTCTGCCAACTGGCTGTTGGCCCGAGCGGCTTCGGTGTTTATCGAGACATTTCGCAATATCCCTCTGTTGCTGCAAATCTTTTTCTGGTATTTCGCCGTGCTGGCGGCACTGCCCCATCCGCGCCGGAGCCTGGCCTTTGGTGACATGATCTTTCTCAACCTGCGTGGTCTGTACCTGCCCCAACCCGTTATCGAGCAGGGGCTTATGCCGGTTCTGGCCAGCGTTGTGGTGGCCATTGTCACCGCATTGGTGGTGCGGGCAACAATCCGCCAGCATCGGCTGCGAACTGGTCAAGGCACCATCGCTATGCCCTGGTTGCTGCTGGGAGTCCTGGTGGGGATGCCGGCGCTGGTCTGGCACTTTTCTGGTGCCACGCTGAGTGTTGAATTGCCGCAGTTGCGGGGCTTTAACTTCCGTGGGGGCATCACCATTATCCCGGAGCTGGGGGCGCTGTTGCTCGCTTTGACCATTTACACTGCTGCATTTATTGCTGAAGTGGTGCGGGCGGGGATTGAGTCGGTGCCCAAAGGGCAAAAAGAGGCGGCAGCGGCACTGGGGCTGAAGCCTGGCAAAGTGATGACGCTGGTGGTTATCCCCCAGGCAATGAAAGTGATCATTCCGCCACTGACCAACCAGTATCTCAACCTGGCCAAAAACTCCTCGCTGGCCACCGCCATCGGCTATCCGGATCTGGTCAGCGTTTTTGCCGGTACCACCCTGAACCAGACCGGGCAGGCGGTGGAGGTGATTGCCATGACCATGGCCGTGTATCTCACCATCAGCCTGAGCGTGTCGCTGTTGATGAATATTTACAACCGTCGTGTGGCGCTGATTGAGCGATAGGGAGCAACCCATGAGTGATCAGATGATTCCTGCCCGCAAGCCACCAAAACAATCCGTTGGTTTGCTGGTATGGAGTAAAAACAACCTGTTTGCCAGCCTGCCCAGCACCGTCGCCACTGTGTTGATTGTCTACGGGCTCTACCTGTTGCTGCCGCCGGTGGTGCAGTGGGGGCTGCTGGATGCCACCTGGTGGGGCAGCGACGGCACTGCCTGTACTACCGAGGGTGCCTGCTGGGCTTTTGTCACTGCACGACTGGATCAGTTTATCTATGGGTTTTATCCACAAGATCACCAGTGGCGGGCCAATGTGTTTTTTTTCCAGCTGGTACTGTTGATTGGCTGGCTGACCATTAAGGCAACCCCGGGTAAAAAGTGGGTGCTGGGCTACGCCTTGCTGCTGATGCCGCTGGTGTCCTGGTGGCTGCTTTATGGTGGGCTGGGGCTGAAGATCGTGGCAACCCATCAGTGGGGTGGGCTGATGCTCACCCTGTTGCTGGCCCTGTGTGGGATGGTCGCCTCGTTGCCCTTTGGCATACTGCTGGCCCTTGGCCGACGCTCCAATATGCCGGTGATTCGGGCGTTGTCTACCGCCTACATTGAGATGTGGCGCGGGGTTCCGCTGATTACAGTGCTGTTTATGGCCTCAGTGATGCTGCCGCTGTTTGTCCCGGAACAGGTGGTTTTCGATAAACTGCTGCGGGCACTGATCGGGATTGTGATGTTCCAGGCGGCCTACATGGCCGAAGTGGTGCGCGGTGGTTTGCAGGCGATTCCCAAGGGGCAGTTTGAAGCCTTTGGCAGTCTGGGGCTGAGCTACTGGCAGGGTATGGTGCTGATTATCCTGCCCCAGGCCATGAAGCTGGTGATTCCCGGGGTTGTGAACACGTTTATTGCCCTGTTTAAAGATACCAGCCTGGTGCTGGTGATCGGGCTGTTTGATTTGCTGGCCATTGTACAGGCCGGCCTGAACGATCCGGCCTGGCTCGGTTTTGCCGTCGAAGGCTACCTGTTTGCCGGGTTTGTTTTCTGGGCATTCTGCTACGGGATGTCAAAGTACAGCCAGCGGCTGGAACAACAATTACATCAGGGGCGCTGAGGCTATGATTGATTATCTTGACGAACCATGCTTGCAAAAACCGTTGAGCCAGACGCTTGAGCAGAAGGCCAGCAGTTTGATCGATATCCGCGGTCTGAATAAATGGTACGGTCAGTTCCATGTGTTGCGGGATATTGACTTGCAGATACACAAAGGTGAGAAGGTAGTGATTTGCGGCCCTTCCGGTTCCGGTAAATCGACCTTGATCCGCTGTATTAACTGTCTGGAAGAGCACCAGCAGGGCAGCATTGTGGTGGATGGCACGCGCCTGACCAATGATCTGGACAATATAGAGACCATCCGCCGGGAAGTGGGGATGGTGTTCCAGCAGTTCAACCTGTTTCCCCACCTGACCATTCTGGAAAATTGCACTCTGGCCCCCATCTGGGTGCGCAAGCAGGCAAAAAAAGAGGCTGAAAAGGTGGCTATGGAGTATCTTGAACGGGTGCAGATTCCCGATCAGGCTCATAAATACCCCGGCCAGCTTTCCGGCGGCCAGCAGCAACGGGTGGCCATAGCCCGGAGCCTGTGTATGAATCCGGAGGTGATGTTGTTTGATGAACCCACCTCGGCACTGGATCCGGAGATGATCAAAGAGGTGCTTGACGTTATGATCGAGCTGGCCCGGGAAGGCATGACCATGCTCTGCGTCACCCATGAGATGGGCTTTGCCCGGACGGTGGCGGATCGGGTGATATTTATGGATGAGGGGCAGATTATTGAGCAGGCACCGCCGGCTGAGTTTTTTGATAATCCCCGTTCAGAACGAACCCGGCAGTTTTTGGGACAAGTTTTAAACCATTGAAACAAAAAAGTAACAGAATTGCTCTTGGGCAGACTGTATTATCACCACCATAATTTCATTGGGCCCTTAATGGGCCCTTGCTGTGTGTTTTGAGGACATTATGCATTTTACGCTTAGCCGCAAAGTTATTCTTGCCTCCGCCATTGCATTGGCATCCCACGTCTCTTTTGTTCAGGCAGCCGGTTACGGTATTAATGAGCAGTCTGCTGGCTACCTGGCAACCGGCTTTGCGGGCCGAGCCTCTAATGCCATTAATGCTTCTATTGCTTCTACCAACCCGGCGGGTATTAGTTTTGTTGATGGTCGTCAGGTTTCTGCGGGTGCTGATGTTATTCTTGAAGGTGGCGAGTTCACCAATGGCAAGCACACCCTGACTCCTGATGCACCAACGTCGACCGACGGTTTCCAGAAAACCTCCTTCGTGCCTTTTGGCTATTTTGTGATGCCAGTTGATGATCAGTGGAGCTTTGGTTT
>JAKROC010000203.1 GCA_024509075.1 Endozoicomonas sp. | reverse complement strand
AGCTGCTGGCGGAAGAAGACCATCGCAGAAACACCCCCACGGGCGTGGGGAAGACAGATAGAGCTGCTGGCGGAAGAAGACCATCGCAGAAACACCCCCACGGGCGTGGGGAAGACTGTTCGTTCATGGCAATGCCTGCTGATGTCGCGGAAACACCCCCACGGGCGTGGGGAAGACTGGTTGTCACGCATGTACTGCAACCAGCCTTTGGAAACACCCCCACGGGCGTGGGGAAGACCGTACAAAATTTTCAGAAACATCGGATGGCTGAGAAACACCCCCACGGGCGTGGGGAAGACCGCTGCCAGCTTCATCAAGTCTAAAAACTGGGAGAAACACCCCCACGGGCGTGGGGAAGACGAAGGTTCCGCAATAGGCGACCGCCGCCCGAAAGAAACACCCCCACGGGCGTGGGGAAGACTCATCAGCAAACCAACCGTCAGGCCGAGTCGGAGAAACACCCCCACGGGCGTGGGGAAGACTGCCACTTTTATCAAAGGTATGTCCATCCGGTGGAAACACCCCCACGGGCGTGGGGAAGACGGTATCTGGGAGCCAGCGCAGGCGCAGGGTTTAGAAACACCCCCACGGGCGTGGGGAAGACTCGGCGTCTCTGTGTCAAACATGGAGTGATCAAGAAACACCCCCACGGGCGTGGGGAAGACGGGATTACCCGATATTTCCAGCAGTTCGCCTGAGAAACACCCCCACGGGCGTGGGGAAGACACCATCCTGATAAACGACACCTTGCGACTTTAAGAAACACCCCCACGGGCGTGGGGAAGACTAATAAATCTGATACACAATATCGCATGAAATAGAAACACCCCCACGGGCGTGGGGAAGACCCGGGCAAAATATAGTTGCTCAAACTTTTTCCGGAAACACCCCCACGGGCGTGGGGAAGACTTCCGGGCTGTTGCCCAGTTTGCCATCGTCGTAGAAACACCCCCACGGGCGTGGGGAAGACCATTTAGTGAGCATAAAACCTCGCTGGTGATCAGAAACACCCCCACGGGCGTGGGGAAGACAAAAAAACCGAACCAGCAGGGTAGTTATCAAGAGAAACACCCCCACGGGCGTGGGGAAGACTTATTTCGTGTCCTTCCTGGTATTCGCTCGTCAGAAACACCCCCACGGGCGTGGGGAAGACGGCATTAATAGAAGGCCGTACCCATGAACACCAGAAACACCCCCACGGGCGTGGGGAAGACCGCGATAAACACAGCTTTATCTACCGGAACCCGGAAACACCCCCACGGGCGTGGGGAAGACGGCTCCGACTTCAGGGACTGGAGATATAAATCAGAAACACCCCCACGGGCGTGGGGAAGACGGCTCCGACTTCAGGGACTGGAGATATAAATCAGAAACACCCCCACGGGCGTGGGGAAGACTGCACTACGTTAACTATCCGGCCAATAGCCCGGGAAACACCCCCACGGGCGTGGGGAAGACGCCGGGATGGTACCTGTCTGGCAACACCGCTTAGAAACACCCCCACGGGCGTGGGGAAGACAGCGAACCTGAGCGAACCTGAAAACGCATCTCAGAAACACCCCCACGGGCGTGGGGAAGACTCTGGCACAGACAACAAGTGCAAATCCACACGTGAAACACCCCCACGGGCGTGGGGAAGACTGTGCGTTTATCTTGCAATGCCTGAATAGTTTGGAAACACCCCCACGGGCGTGGGGAAGACAACGCGTAAGGGGTCGGAATCATGGATAAGCAAGAAACACCCCCACGGGCGTGGGGAAGACTCCTACCGTCGCCGGTAGAACCTACTCGGACGAGAAACACCCCCACGGGCGTGGGGAAGACAGCTGTTGGCACCACGGTTTTGTGTTGCCGTTGGAAACACCCCCACGGGCGTGGGGAAGACGGCCGAACAATTCTAAACTGGCACTGGCCTGTAGAAACACCCCCACGGGCGTGGGGAAGACCAAGAATGGTAGTCAAACCGTCCGTCTTTGCAAGAAACACCCCCACGGGCGTGGGGAAGACCAGCTCGGCAGCACTTGACAGACTGGCCAGACAGAAACACCCCCACGGGCGTGGGGAAGACGCACAAATCCAGCCATTGTCAGCGAAGAGTATGGAAACACCCCCACGGGCGTGGGGAAGACGAATTCCTCTTATGCTGATTGTTTCCAGAGCTAGAAACACCCCCACGGGCGTGGGGAAGACTCGCCCGTCTCCTTATCAGGCACTCTTGCAATGGAAACACCCCCACGGGCGTGGGGAAGACCAGCTTTGCACAATTGAACTGAATCATCCTGAAGAAACACCCCCACGGGCGTGGGGAAGACCCCAACCAACCCTAAAAAACGCCTTTTTCGAAGGAAACACCCCCACGGGCGTGGGGAAGACTTCCTCATCAAAGATGTAAGGTAGTTCAACCCGGAAACACCCCCACGGGCGTGGGGAAGACTCAATATTCCAAGTGGATGCTCAAGCATTACTGGAAACACCCCCACGGGCGTGGGGAAGACGAATGTTTAGCACGGCTTCGCCAGACTTCTGAGGAAACACCCCCACGGGCGTGGGGAAGACATACCCATTTTGTCAACGTAAGCAGTAACAAGAGAAACACCCCCACGGGCGTGGGGAAGACCTATATCTCACGGCCCGTATATTATAAATAACAGAAACACCCCCACGGGCGTGGGGAAGACCTATCGCCATTCTTCAGCATCGCTTGTACTTCGGAAACACCCCCACGGGCGTGGGGAAGACTCTGAATAAGTGAGGCTCCCGAAGGAGCCTCTGGAAACACCCCCACGGGCGTGGGGAAGACCAGATAGTAAATGGTCAATTAATGGCCGATTTGGAAACACCCCCACGGGCGTGGGGAAGACCTGAACCGCCACCACTATTGATGCGGACATTGAGAAACACCCCCACGGGCGTGGGGAAGACCACAAGCGCGATATAACCAGGTGCAACCAGGCAGAAACACCCCCACGGGCGTGGGGAAGACATATCTATAGACTAAATATGTCTTTTAAAATGAGAAACACCCCCACGGGCGTGGGGAAGACGAACTTACTTCCAAGGGTGTTCGAGGACAGCTAGAAACACCCCCACGGGCGTGGGGAAGACTGCATCCCTTGTGCAAGTAACGCACTCCAAATAGAAACACCCCCACGGGCGTGGGGAAGACAGTATGGCGATTTAACCCTTGTAGCCATGAGTAGAAACACCCCCACGGGCGTGGGGAAGACTCTGCCGCCTCGGGCATTGCTATCTGCACCAGAGAAACACCCCCACGGGCGTGGGGAAGACTGTATGACTATCAAATCGCTGAAAAACTGAATAGAAACACCCCCCACGGGCGTGGGGAAGACCGGGCCATTTTTTTGTTAAGTCACTGTCGTTTAGAAACACCCCCACGGGCGTGGGGAAGACCAGGGCTGGGCGGTACCACGCAGTACTTTCAGGGAAACACCCCCACGGGCGTGGGGAAGACCCAAGACCGAAATGCGCTGCAATACAGGACGCAGAAACACCCCCACGGGCGTGGGGAAGACGTAACTGATCCGCCAAACAGGCTGCTCTTTACGGAAACACCCCCACGGGCGTGGGGAAGACTCTTTATCCCGGCACCCAGTTCTATAACCTCTGGAAACACCCCCACGGGCGTGGGGAAGACTGGAGGTATAGAGGGGTATGAGCTTGATATGTAGAAACACCCCCACGGGCGTGGGGAAGACAACATGCTGTCGGCTGGAACGCGCTTTGTCTCGGAAACACCCCCACGGGCGTGGGGAAGACTCTGGATTAAACACCGGATGATAAGCACCCCTAGAAACACCCCCACGGGCGTGGGGAAGACCTTTCTTTTTTTCAATGTCATCTGGGGAATACAGAAACACCCCCACGGGCGTGGGGAAGACCGGTTGTTATACGTGCGGGTATCGCTGTAGAGAGAAACACCCCCACGGGCGTGGGGAAGACTGGAGTCCAACCAATATCCAGATGACCATTTGCGAAACACCCCCACGGGCGTGGGGAAGACTGAACAAAGTGATTCAGATAGCCATCAATATCAGAAACACCCCCACGGGCGTGGGGAAGACCAAGAACTTGTGTCACTTTCAGAACCGGCATGAGAAACACCCCCACGGGCGTGGGGAAGACGACCGTCATCGAGCCCCAGAAGCGCTTGCAGTAGAAACACCCCCACGGGCGTGGGGAAGACCTTGACGGGTAATGCTGAACATCTTGCCGTAAGGAAACACCCCCACGGGCGTGGGGAAGACTGTGATCGTCTAACTTGCTGATGGCAATGGTTAGAAACACCCCCACGGGCGTGGGGAAGACTCGTAAATCTCATAGGCAAGGCCGGTATTACTAGAAACACCCCCACGGGCGTGGGGAAGACTTGATGACCTGGCTCGGCAATATCAACGCGACAGAAACACCCCCACGGGCGTGGGGAAGACGGGGAATGCCTTTGTACGAGGCGCACCTAGGCAGAAACACCCCCACGGGCGTGGGGAAGACGCCATCAGGAACCCCAAAACCTCATCAGGTAAGGAAACACCCCCACGGGCGTGGGGAAGACGCCTCCCTTCCCCCGCTCGCCTCATGGACATCAGAAACACCCCCACGGGCGTGGGGAAGACAGCGCCGATCCGCAAGAACTTCGTCATACTCGGGAAACACCCCCACGGGCGTGGGGAAGACGGAGTTTGCGGAGGCTATACGCTCTGCTCGCAAGAAACACCCCCACGGGCGTGGGGAAGACTCGCCACCGAACTGGAACAAGTCGGCTCCAGTGGAAACACCCCCACGGGCGTGGGGAAGACAATCCAGACGATAAAGCCAGCAATAAACACTCGGAAACACCCCCACGGGCGTGGGGAAGACTCTCCATCCTCCCGTCGTCAATGAACCTCTGCAGAAACACCCCCACGGGCGTGGGGAAGACAATTACGAGCTTCATAATCGCTTCCTCTTTTTGGAAACACCCCCACGGGCGTGGGGAAGACCTGCCGACCGGCGGTGATTCCGGCTCCAATCCGGAAACACCCCCACGGGCGTGGGGAAGACCTTGGTTTTTTGTAAAAGTGAGCGGTTAACCGGGAAACACCCCCACGGGCGTGGGGAAGACCCATCAAATAATCTGCATTATGATACCCCATCAGAAACACCCCCACGGGCGTGGGGAAGACCTGACCATCAAAGACATAGCCCGGCGTACCCAGGAAACACCCC
>JAKROC010000202.1 GCA_024509075.1 Endozoicomonas sp. | reverse complement strand
TACTATGTGACCGGGGTGAGCGAATACCCTGAAGGGCATAAATGCAGCCAACAAACGTAGCAACTTGAAAGGCGACGGGTATATTCGGGCTAACCACCTGGAGCTCCCCATGCCACTGCATTACCGTAATGATATTCTGGATAGCCTTACTGACGATATTTACGCCACATCCGACTTGTCGGTCAGTATGCCCAAATACAAGATGTCAGTTCATCCCCACGACTCCCGACACGCCTACCAGATCGTTCACGATGAGCTGATGCTTGACGGCAACGCCCGTCAGAATCTGGCTACGTTCTGCCAGACTTGGATGGACGACGAAATTCATAAAATCATGGACGAATGTGTTGATAAAAACATGATCGACAAGGATGAGTACCCCCAGACTGCTGAGCTGGAAAGCCGCTGCGTCCACATACTTGCTGACCTGTGGAACTCACCGGATGCCATGAATACTCTGGGATGCTCAACCACCGGCTCCAGCGAGGCAGCCATGCTGGGCGGAATTGCCATGAAGTGGCGCTGGCGAAAAAAACGACAACAACAGGGTAAACCGGTGGACAAACCCAACCTGGTCTGTGGACCGGTACAGATCTGCTGGCATAAGTTCGCCCGCTACTGGGATATCGAGCTCAGAGAGGTGCCATTGGAACACGATCGCCTGGTAATGACGCCTGCCGAGGCAATCAAACGCTGCGACGAGAACACCATTGGTGTGGTCCCCACCCTGGGCATCACCTTCACCTGCCAGTACGAGGAGGTTCATGCATTCAGTGCCGCTCTGGACAAACTTCAGCAAGATACCGGGCTGGATATCCCCATCCATGTGGACGCCGCCAGTGGCGGTTTCCTGGCACCTTTTTGCCAGCCCGACCTGGTTTGGGATTTCCGCCTGCCCCGGGTGAAATCCATCAATGCCTCAGGCCATAAGTTTGGTCTGGCGCCTTTAGGCGTCGGCTGGGTTGTTTGGCGAGACAAGGAGGATTTGCCGGAAGATCTTATTTTCCGTGTGAACTATCTGGGCGGTGACATGCCAACCTTTGCCCTGAACTTTTCCCGGCCAGGTGGGCAGATTGCCGCCCAGTACTATCTGTTCCTGCGTCTGGGTAAAGAAGGCTATCGACGCATACAGCAGGCCTGTTACGACACTGCCCAGTACCTGAGCCGTGAGATTGCCAAAATGGGTCTGTTTGACATCATATACGACGGTGAGGGTGGTATTCCGGCCATGAGCTGGTCGCTGAAAAAAGGCGTTAATCCGGGCTTTAGCCTGTACGACCTATCCGACCGGATACGCAGCCGTGGCTGGCAGATAGCAGCCTACTCCATGCCTGCCAACCGGCAGGACCTGGTGATTATGCGCATTCTTGTGCGCCACGGCTTCTCCCGTGACCTGGCGGACTTGCTGCTTGATGACTTGCAACGCTGTATCGACTACTTCAAGACTCACCCGGTACAGACGCCCAGCAGTGCCGAGCACTCTACCGGTTATGTCCACAACTAGCGGGAACCATCCATCACGTCAAACGGGAGCACACTGGTGCTACAGTGCATCCAGCAACCAGCCATAGCCAATGCGCTCCTGTTCCAACCGAAGATTCTGGCCAAGTTCATTGGCCTTTAAATGGTCAAACAACTGTCGCTCATCCGGCGTCAGGTAGGCCAAATCACTGGTAAAACGCTTGTCCTGCGGCTCCTGTGTGCACAGGTGGAGATGGTGGCGCAGGGTCTGCTCGTCCATCAACAAGGAGCGCACCTGGGGAAAATGCTGGCGCAACAGGGACAAAATGGCAAAGCCATGGGTGTCAATATCGCCCCAGTAAATTAACTCTTTCTCCTGCAACCAGGGAATACAAGTCAATGACTGAATACCATAACCAAGACCAAAAACAACCATAGCATCGGCAACCACTGGAAAGGCCAGACCATTGACCTTGTTTTCGGTAATAAATACCGTCCCCACGCCAGGATCCATAAACTGGGAAACAGGTACGGTAATGTCGGTCATTGGTTCCGGACTATCGAGCAGACGGTAGCGGATCAGTGGCTCGTCAAAGCGCAGCCCAAAACGCCGCTCAAAACCGTTCTCAGACAAGCCGGTAACCGTGCTGTTGAAATCCTCCGGATCAAGCGCCTCACTCAGTAGCTGAGACAGAACGCCCTTATGGTTCTCGATAAACTTGCTGTCAACGCCCTGAATATCCAGCTGACGAATATAACGTCCGGGCTTTGGGTTCAGCTGGAAGTAACGGCAAGCTTTCAACAACTGCGGCCAGCTGGCCACCAGCTCCAGTGCTTTTAGCGGTTTTTTCTCCAGCCAGGGCATTAGCTCCGGTAGCTGCCGCCGGGTAGTGCCCACCAGTTCATCAAATTGGCGAAACGCTTTTACCTTGCCAATAAAGCCCAGCCAGTCATCACGGTTGTCGAACAAAATCTGTCTGGGGATGCGCTGAGGACCGAGCATTTTGTGATTGATGCTGTGGTATTCCAGTTGATAGCCGCTACCTTTTACCGCCTTACTATTGCTGTGCAACTGGGCAATCCATTCCCGCACTTTGCCGTAGTCCTGACTTAACACTTTGCCCGAAGGCCGGCGAAAACCAATCTCCAACGGAAACAGGTTACCGCCAGTGACGACGCTGGTTAAAAAGGCCCCGGTGGTCCAAGGGCGCAGCGCTTTGTTCTTCAGTTCACTCTGGGTAATCATGTTACGCCGTGGCTGCGGTTATATCCGATGGTTGCTGCTGACGGGCCCGTTCCTGCTCTTTTTCCTGCCGGTACTGCTCAATGGTCAGGTTACGCAACACGGATTGATTACCACCAAGATTGTGCACAAAGTGGACAGAGTTCACATAATCCTCAATCACATGGATTTTTTGCAACGGCGTCACGATAAGCAGTTGCAGATTCAACTTGCGAAACAGCTCCAGACCGTAGCGGGCAGACTCATCGGAGCCACGCCCAAACGCTTCGTCAATCATGACAAAACGAAAAGAGCGCGAGCGATGCTCTCCCCACTCCAGCCCCAGCTGATAGGCCAGTGCTGCCGCCAGAATGGTGTAGGCCAGTTTTTCCTTCTGCCCACCGGACTTACCACCGGCGTCGGAATAAAATTCCTTCTCAGCGTCGTCCTCCCGGTAACGCTCAGAGGCGTTAAACAGGAACCAGTTGCGCACATCGGTGACTTTACGCGTCCAGCGTTTATCCAGCTCGCTCTGCCCTTCACGGCCGTTGAAGCGCTCGACGATGGTTTTGACCTGCAAGAATTTGTTTTCCGCGTAGGCATCGTCGCTATTATCCGCCGTCAGGCTGTCGCCCAGACAGTTGCGCAGGTCGATCCGGAACTGGTTGATTTCCGGATCCCGGTGATTATCTGCCACCAGACGTATATATGTCCCCTCGCTGTAGTCGATGCCGGACAGGGAGCGGTTGATGGTGGCGATTTTGTCCCGGATGGTCTGTTGCTGATGATCCAGCCAGTTCTGGAACATGGCCATATTGTGAATGGTGCCCTCATTGAGCATCTGCTTGAAGCGCTGTTCGTGGCGCGGCAAATCCTCCCCTTGCAGGGTATCGAGCATGGCAGAAAATTCCGCCACCGAGCCCATGGAGGCGTCCACCTCTCGGGTTTCCTGGGGGTAGGCGTTTTTGTAGTCTGCCATTTGCCCGGTAATTTTTGCCGACAGTTCCCGGGACCGGCGTTCCTGGCCATCTAACCGGGTTTGCAGCCAGCCGCGCATGGCAACCTGGCAATTATCGCAGCTCTCGATGGTGATTTTCCGCTCACCCAACGCTTCAAACTCCATGGTCGCCAGGGTAGCAAAGCCGTCCTCCCGCTGATCCTGAGGCAGCTCGGCCAGCTGCTGCTCAGACTGAGCCAGCAAATGGTGATCCTGTTCCAGCTTCGCCCTGGCCACCCCTGAATCGGAGTTCAGTGTTTGCTCTTGCTTTATCTTTTCCCTGATAAGCACTTCGCTCCTTTCCAGCCGCTCGCGCAGGGTACGCAGAATATCCGAGCCGGCCTCCAACTGCTGTTTTTCTTGCTCCAGGGCTTCAATCTGTACGGCCAGCGGTTGCCAGTGAATGTCGGCAAAGCTGTCGTATTTCAGCAGCAGCTCCAACTGTAGCTGACGACTGCCTAACTGTTTTACCTGCTGGGCGAAGCGAGCCTGAGCCGCAGCAGACTCCTGAATAAGCTGCTCCAACGCTGTGCGATTTGCTTCCAGGGTAAAAATCTTCTCCCGGTTGCTCCAGCCCAGGACGAAACGGGAACGGTCATCTATACGAAAACGGTCGTCTTTTTCATGACGGCTGCCACCACTTTTTATCTGTCCGGCGGGGGTAATAGCGCGGGTTTCACGGCGAAAATCTTCCAGCTGGTCACAGCAGATATAGTCAAAGCGCTGGGCCAGTTCCTGCTCCAGCCAGCCGTAGAACTGACTGTCTGTTTTGATGGATACCTTGCGGCACAATGAGCGAGGATCAATACGCTCAATGATACTACGAGCTGGCTCACGAACCCGGTAATAGACCAGCCGCCCCTTCAAATGGGTGCGCTCTACGTAATCTGCCACCGCCTGATAATGTTCATCTGGCACCAGCAAACTCAGGGCAAAATTGTGCAGTACCCGTTCAATGGCGCCTTCCCATTGGCGCTCTTCCTCGCGCAGTTGCAACAGTTCGCCGGCAAAGGGCAAGGCGGACTCAGGCAGTTGCAGACTGTGGCTGAGCGCCTGACGAATCTCCAGGTTGCGACTGGGGATATTGGACTGACGACTTTTGAGTGAGGCAATCTCCTGCTCCAACTCCTTATGCTGGCTACGCAGGTTTTGCAGCTCTACGCCCTGCTCAACCTGCTGGTTTTGCAGCTCTGCCTGCTCTTTTTCCAGACTGTCCAAGCCATGTTTGGCTTGCTCGCGGTTATCAAAAAAACCATCGTCGTCTGCTGGAGTGGGCAGTTCCAGGGTTCGGCAAATCCTCAGATAATCATCACTGGCTTTGGCGATGCGATTGCGTTCGCGGCCCAGACGCTCCAGCTCAGTTTTCAATTCCGACAGCCGCTGGCCGCCGTTTTGATCGATACTCCGCTCCAGCTCCCGACTGGTGATGCGCAGTTCGTCGATGGACTGACGCAACTCCTTCAGCCGCCCTTCCAGCTTTTGCTGCTCATGCTCCCGACAGTTCGCCGGCAAAGGGCAAGGCGGACTCAGGCAGTTGCAGACTGTGGCTGAG
>JAKROC010000201.1 GCA_024509075.1 Endozoicomonas sp. | reverse complement strand
TCCCGGCTTCATTTTCAGTGATGCCTGGAATCCGGTGGGCGGTGAGTTTGGTGCTGCCGCGGCCATTTATGGTACGATGGTTTCATCTCTGATTGCCATTATCATTGCCATTCCGGTTAGTCTGGGCACTGCTATTTTCCTGGCCGAGCTGGCACCATCGTGGGTAAGCCGTCCGCTCGGCATAGCCATCGAGCTGCTGGCTGCCGTGCCAAGCATTATCTACGGCATGTGGGGGCTGTTTGTCTTTGCTCCGTGGTTTTCTGAAGGCTTTCAGCTCTGGGCGCTGGATCACCTGGTGAGCCTGCCATTGATCGGCCCGTGGTTTGAGGGCCCGCCCATTGGCATTGGTCTTTTGACGGCGGGTATTATTCTGTCGTTTATGATTCTGCCCATCATTACTGCCCTGACCCGTGATGCCCTGAAAACCATTCCCAATGTTGTGCGCGAGGCCGCTTACGGCATTGGTGCAACCCCGTTTGAAGTCATCACTCGGGTGCTGCTGCCTACCATTAAAAACGCCGCTGTCGGCGCGGGCATTCTTGGCCTTGGCCGGGCACTGGGCGAAACCATGGCGGTAGCTTTCGTGATTGGTGGCTCCAACCGCATTGAAACCTCGCTGTTTATGCCGGCCAGCTCCATTTCTTCCACCATTGCCCAGCAATTTAACGAGGCCACCAACCCACTGCACATCTCCTCGTTGATCTACCTGGGACTGGTGCTGTTTATCCTCACCTTTGTGGTGATGGGTGCCGCGCGCCTGTTGTTGAAAAAACGCTAAGGACTCGATGATGACCCTGAGAAAAGTGAAAAACCAGGCCTTTATCGGGTTCTGCCTGCTCTCGGTCCTGTTTGGCCTGCTGGTGCTGTCCAGCGTGCTGTACAGCCTGATCGGTAATGGCCTGGCCGGGATGAAGCTTGAGCTGTTCACCGAACTGACCCCCGGCCCCGGCAGCCCCGGTGGCCTGAAAAATGCCATTGTCGGCAGCCTGATCCTCACCGGTCTGGGCATCATTATTGCCACACCCCTGGGCGTGCTGGCCGGCACCTGGCTCTCGGAGTCCAATCGCAGCTCCAAGGCTGCGGAGACCCTGCGCTTTCTCAACGGTATGCTGATGAGCGCCCCGTCCATCCTGATTGGCCTGTTTGTCTACGAACTGGTGGTGGTTACCACCGGCACCTTCTCCGGCTGGGCCGGCGCCACCGCGCTGGCCATTCTGGCATTGCCGGTTATCGTCAGTACCACCGAAGAGATGCTGCGCCTGGTGCCAACCACGCTTAAAGAAGCGGGCAGCGGCCTTGGCGCGCCACGCTGGCGTGTGATTACCAAACTGTGTTATCGCGCTGCCGGCCCCGGCATTATCACCGGCATTTTGCTAGCCACGGCCCGCATCACCGGGGAAACAGCACCCTTGTTGTTTACCGCCCTGAACAGTAACTACATGACCACCGATTTAAGCAAGCCCATGGCCAACCTGCCGGTGACTATTTACCAGTACGCCATGAGCCCGTACGAAGACTGGAACCAGCTGGCCTGGTCCGGTGCGTTACTGATTACCACATTTATTTTGATGATTAATCTTCTGGCCACCGTGTTACCCCGCTGGCTGAAAGCAAGAAAGGCGGCAATAAAATCATGAACGAACACGCAGAAACCGTCCTCAGTGCGCACACCGCGACCAGCCCCGAGGTCAATACCAGCGCCGTCACCGAGCTGAACAATGGTGTGACGCCGCGCATGGAAGTAAAAAACCTGCATTTTTACTACAGCAAAGATGCAGAGCCGGCACTGAAAAACATCAACATGCCCATTTACAACAACCGGGTTACCGCGCTAATTGGCCCATCCGGTTGTGGCAAGTCCACCTTGTTGCGCACCATGAACCGGATTTATGACCTGTACGGTACCCAGCACACCGAAGGCGACATCCTGCTCGACGGGGAAAACATCTTCCAGAAAAATGTCGATCTCAACCTGCTGCGTTCCAAAGTCGGGATGGTGTTCCAAAAGCCGACCCCCTTCCCTATGTCGATCTACGACAACATTACCTTTGGCCTGAAAATGCAGGGGAAACTCTCGGCACCACAAATGGCAGTGCGAGCGAAAAAAGCCCTGAAACGCGCCCATCTGTGGAAAGAGGTCAAAGACAAGCTTAATGCCGATGCCAGCGGCCTCTCCGGTGGTCAGCAGCAGCGTCTGTGCATCGCCCGCACCATCGCCCTGAAACCTGAAGTGATTTTGATGGACGAGCCGACCTCAGCCCTTGACCCGCTGGCCACCGCCGCCATTGAAGAGCTGATCACCGAGCTGCGGGAGAAGTACACCATCGTTATTGTCACCCACAATATGCAACAGGCGATGCGTATCTCCGACTACACCGGCTTCATGTACCTCGGCGAGCTGATGGAGTTTGGCCCGACGGACAAAATCTTCCACCACGCTGACCACCAGAAAACCCGGGACTATATTGCCGGCAACTTTGGCTGACAGCTCCCCTGCTCAGGGTAGTGGCAAAAAAAACACCATCCATCCTGAGCAAAATCAACGGATGGTGTTAACCGGCATAGGGTAGTAATGGCAAATACAAAACCGCTTCACACCGAGCGAAATCGAAAACAGCAACACCATACTTCAATAACGTTCAGACCACTTGGGGAAGTTATTGCAAGACGACTCCTCATTCAGACTGTCATGCGGAGCCTTTGTCAGTCCCTGACCCTGCCTCCAACAGACTGGATAGCTCCCTGATGTAACTGCTCGCCATGGTCAATACCTGTATCATGCTCAGCTTGCTGCGCGGCTTAGTTAAATAGTAAGGGGGAATTAGCTCTCCCAACTGCTCTATGCCGCAGCGAATCTTGAATACCCGCTCTCTCTCTCGTTGGTTGTGTCTTGCAATTTGTTGAACAGTAAACTGTTTCTTCGACTTGGGTGCGGACCTGATCTTACCATCGAGGTGTTAACCGGCATAGGGTAGTAATGGCAAATACAAAACCGCTTCACACCGAGCGAAATCGAAAACAGCAACACCATACTTCAATAACGTTCAGACCACTTGGGGAAGTTATTGCAAGACGACTCCTCATTCAGACTGTCATGCGGAGCCTTTGTCAGTCCCTGACCCTGCCTCCAACAGACTGGATAGCTCCCTGATGTAACTGCTCGCCATGGTCAATACCTGTATCATGCTCAGCTTGCTGCGCGGCTTAGTTAAATAGTAAGGGGGAATTAGCTCTCCCAACTGCTCTATGCCGCAGCGAATCTTGAATACCCGCTCTCTCTCTCGTTGGTTGTGTCTTGCAATTTGTTGAACAGTAAACTGTTTCTTCGACTTGGGTGCGGACCTGATCTTACCATCGAGGTGAACATTTTTTCCCTCAACTGTGGTCTTAACGATATCTTGAATAAACGAGCATTCATAAGCTGGCAACTGAAGCCTTGTACGGCCCAAGCCAGACGACAGTGCATTATCAGTTTTGCATGGTAGCAACGACTGGTAGTCTTCCGGTTTGTGACACTCAACAGCCGAAACCTGGTCAGCAAAGGATGCAGGACGCTGGCTCGGCAGAGACACCTGCATCAACGGGCTGACCTGCCTGGAAAAGGCTCCCCTGCCTGGCACGCAGTCAGTAGAAGCGCCATCATGGACTGAGCCTGTGAACGATGGATGATTATTATTGCTGAGCAATTGTCTCTTCTTAATTGCTTTACTGTGTTTGCTCACTTTGTGCGCGGTCGAGAGTTGATGGCATCGGACTGGGACGGACTCGGCCCTGGTGGAGCCCGAAACATCAGAACTTGAAAAAGTTATCTCGGCGCCGTTCCTGACTGGCTGTCTGTATGTAGCAGATGGGGTCATACACAAACTCCAACAAAACAAGCACTGCTTACGGATAAACGTTTAATTGGCAACAGGAGCAAGCAGTGTATAACCACGAAGAATCCACCCACTCTCTGGTCACAACGCCAGCAATCAGTACCCACAGGCACACCGCCCCTCTCTTTCTGCTCAATCCTCGTATAGTCTGATGGGCTGCGCCGAAATAAGTGCCTTCATCAACGTTAAAACGCAAGGACTCACTGCAAGATGGACACGTTCAAAGACAGCGTCAGGTTCAACACCCTCTGCGTCAAGCCAGCGCTACGAAACACCGGATTCACACGTTGGACAGCGCATACCTCATCCTTTAAACGATCAATATGTAGCCAGCCTCGTTCTTTCCATCGACCTGCAAACACTACCGCAGGGAGGTCAGAGTGTAGCAGCACTCAGCCAGTTGTGTTCCACTTCCAGGAGGCTGTTCATAATCTTCTCAACAAAAGTGCCAAAAAAGCCAAATTAGTGAACTGTAAACTTGTATCTGCCTTTCACCACCCTGATTAATATTTTCCTGAAATCTGATATCTAAAGGACTGACCAAATATTCAGGAGCACCAACATGCTGCCAGTTCAACACCAGATTAAGAACCTCAATCACCCTGGTTTGGTTGCAGCAATGTGCCGGGAGCTGAAGATAGCCGAATATTTCGATGCACGCATAACCAATGACCCTGATGCGCGCAATGTCACTATTGGCCAGGCTGTGGTCGCAATGATCATCAATGGATTAGGCTTTACCGGTCAGACTCTGTACATGTTCCCTGAGTTTTTTGAGGACAAGCCGATTGACCGGCTCATTGGCGAAGGCATTCAGGCAGAACACCTAAACGACAAAGTACTTGGTCGTGCGCTTGATGATCTGTTCGACGCTGGCGTTAGTGACTTGTACCTGAACCTTGCCGTCAAGGTCGTCAACCATCTAAAACTGCCTTTCAAGACATTAGACCCGGACTGCACACGACAATTTTCATGAGGCCATCTCCCGCTTGACCTCAAACAACAGCGCCACTGCCGCACATATTTCTTCCAGCCATGTATCAACGTGATCAAGAATCCTGGCGAGATAATCCAGCCCTACCCGAAAGATTGATTGTGCTTTTCGGCCATGACTTTTCATTTTGATCGGGGTTGCTTCATTTATCCAACCCCCCATTTTGTATGCCCAGCAGAAGGCTAATGCCAAGGTGCAAAGCAGTTTTGATATTTTATCCCGATCCCTCAGGTGTGTTTCCTCAAGGTTAAAGCCCCTTCCTTTCATAGCCTGGAACATGGTTTCTATCTGCCATCTCTGGAGGTAATCATCGGGTGCTCTCTCGGAATGATAATGAAAATCCTTGATTATCAAGGTTTGTAGACA
>JAKROC010000200.1 GCA_024509075.1 Endozoicomonas sp. | reverse complement strand
ATTTTCAACTGCTTCACGGCCCTTACCCCGCAAGAAACCGTCAATAGCACTTAAACTGACAGTCCAACGATCACACTTTACCGAGACCGCGCTGGCGTTTTCGTCCCCGTGACCGCTATGAAACCGAGACTGAGACACAGCAGCGCTTTGAGCAGGAACAGATGGCATATTCATAGCAAATTCTCCCTCAACTCCAATGCTAGACACCGGAGTTCAGAGTTGCGCCACAAGACAAAGTTCAAACATTTGATTAAACGATTTAATTATTTCCAAGGAATTTTAATAGCTGTTTTTTATACGACAATTATCGCTTAATACTGAATAGCTGTTGTATCTCCTCCAGTAGCAGCTTTACAGCATCGACACACCGATTCCTGGCAGCGATCCCGAGGGGGGTTATTTTCCTGGCTCCATCCTCTTCTTCAACTATGCAGGCAGAGTACAGCACTTCCCAAGCTTCTTCGCGCTCGCCATGAGTCAGCAGTTCAGACACAGCGCCCAACAACAGCTTTATGATCTCGACATTTCCCTGACTGGCGGCAATATACAACGGTGTTGCTCCGTCTGCCCGGGTTTTCTTTAAAGCCGCGATGATGGCAGAACACCTTGTGGCACCCGGTAATGCGTGCAATGCCTGCATGAACCGCTCTGCGCTTTTGCTCTGCCCGTTCTGGACAGCAGTCAGAAGCGGTAAGGCTTTAGTCAGCTGATCCAAGATTTCTTTATGGCCGTGTTCAAAAGCTGCCGACAGTGGTGTTCTGTTGAGTGTATCCACCGCGCCTACCATTGCTGCGAAGACAGCAATTCTTTCTGCTTCCGGGAGTCCATTCATGGTATTCAGAAATTGTTCCACAACTGCGCACCGGCCATTGATAGCAGCTATATGCAGCGCAGTGGCTCCTCCTTTTTGGTCAGCAGCCTTCGCCACAGCAGTGAAGGCTTTCAGCCTTTCTGTTTCTGGCAATCTGCCCACCGTATGCAGTAATTGCCTCACAACCTCGTGGTGCCCTTTGTAAGCAGCCCAATGCAGCGGTGTTACTCCATTGTCATCCACGGCAAGCATCACTGTTGGGATTGCATCACTCCTTTCAGGTTCCGACATTCTGTCTAGGGTTTCCAGCAAATGCGCCACAACCACCCGTTGATCTCTCTGGGCAGCCACGTGGAGTGCTGTTCCCCCGTCTTTGTTGGAGATAGTCATTACCATCGTGACAGCCTGACACCTTTCAGATTCAGGCCATGTCTCCAGAATTTTAAGTATTCGGGTCACAATGGCGGTTTGCCCGTTCCGGGCAGCACTCAGGATGGGGAAAGCCTGCAGAAGTTTCGTTATCTGTTCTTGCCCTTGGCTGGCCACATAGTTATAGGAAAGGCTGGTTTCACCGTCTTCACAAAGACAATCCATGACCCGAAGGATTGCCTGATTCCTTGATGCGTCTTCGGGGGCATCTGGCAGCCTTTTCAGGGCCGCCAGTGTCTCAGCCACGAGTGCGTCATAACTTTCCAGATCCGCCACATCCAGTGTCAATAGCACGTCTTCTCTGGCATGATGAATTTCTTTATGGCCGTGTTCAAAAGCTGCCGACAGTGGTGTTCTGTTGAGTGTATCCACAGCACCTACCATTGCTGCGAAGCCAGCAACTCGTTCTGCTTCCGGGAGTCCATTCATGGTATTCAGAAATTGTTCCACAACTGCGTACTGGCCATTGATAGCAGCCCAGTGCAGCGGTATTGCCTGGTTGACGTTGATGCCGTCGGCGGTCAGTAACGCTTTGACGCACTCTGTGTGGCCGTATCTGGCAGCGAAGTGTAGGGGCGTAAAACCATAGTTATTCTTCTCATTGACCTCAATGCCGGGGGTGGTCAGTAACGCCTTGACGCACTCTGCGTGGCCGTTTCTGGCAGCGCAGTTCAGAGGCGTCCAGCCATCGTTATTTTCCGCATTGACCTCAATGCCGTCGGCGGTCACTAACGCCTTAACACACTCTGCGTGGCCGTAGCTGGCAGCGCTGTACAGGGGCGTCCAGCCATAGTCATTCTCCTCATTGACCTCAATGCCGTCGGCGGTCAGTAACGCTTTGACACACTCTGCGTGGCCGTACCTGGCAGCGCAGTTCAGAGGCGTCCAGCCACAAGCGTCCTTCTCATTGACATTGATGCCCTCCGCGGCCAGTAACACCTTGACGATCTCTGTGTGGCCTTTTAAGGCAGCACAGTGAAGCGTTGTCCAACCAGCAAGGTAATCATTATCATTGACCTGGATGCTGTCAGCGGCCAGTAATACCTTGACGGTTTCTGTGTGGCCTTTGAAAGCAGCCAAGCGCAGGGCCGTACCATCTGTAGCTTGTTGCACATCTCTGGTTAAGATCGATTGACCAGTACCCGAATCCATCTGTTCAACGAAAGTGCTTATGACAGACGTGGCTGCTGGTCTGACGGTTTCTCTCTGATCCGATGACACGGTATAGCTTGCACCAGAAAACCTTGACTGAGAGGCAGTGCAGGATGGTGTGTTCATGGGCAGCATAACAAACCAACGCTTTCAAGAGGTTTAGAGTTTCGGACAGACGCTATTCAGGAATTGCTACACAATTTCATCGCGCCCCCGGCAAGCGGTCTGATAATGAGGCGGTTATTCGACCCGACAATAAAAAAGCAATAAAACGGGACAACAACAAATTCGCTTAACGCTGATAAAAGTTTTATCCAACACTAACTGATTCTCACAGCGAAGCGTCCTCAGCAGCTGAATTCAGGATTGCCTACAACCAGATGGTTTTTCCTCTTGCGCTTTTTTTAGCCGATTTTCCATATCCTTGATCTGCGTACGCAGATGATCCATATTATGAACGAGAATCTGGTGTTCCTTATCATAATCTGGTTTGCCCGCCATTTTTTCCCTCAGTGCTTTTGCTCTCTCTAATGATTTTTCATAAAACTCCTTAAGGTCCTGTATTCTAGCTATGCGTAGTTCTTTACGCTGATCTGGTCCGGTATATTTCACCACCTGTCCCTCCAGATCCCTGGCCTTGCGTTCGAATTCATACCAATAATCATCGTACTCTTTCTTAAGAGGATCTATCTTGACTTCACTGCCTGCGGCAGTGGTTTGTTGACTATCACTGATATCTTTCTTGAACGGTTGTAGTTTTTCCTGCAATTCATGGAATTTAGAACGATGCCCTGCCCGTATAGTGTCGTAATTACTCCCACTCAACTTTTTTAGCTCCAATCTTGCCTGCTTTAACAAAGCTTCCACCTCTTTTACCTCTTCTTTTTCTGGTTGGCTGGGGAAACAGCCTATAGCAGTTTGTGCCTTATCCAAGAGTTCTTTGACTTTTTTCTGAACAATCTCTCCTTTTTGTTCCTCAATTTTCTGCAGCCTAAAGCCCATATTTCGATGTCTGTCTGATAATTCATTTCGTTGAACTCTGTCGCGTAATTCACCACACTGAGCAATTGCCTTATCAAGATACTCCTTCGCCTGCGATGCTCTTTTTTCACTAAAACCGTAGGGATCACTTTCTGAAGTGGCAATCAAAGCTTCAGCGGCATCCAGATTTTCGATAATGTCACCGGCCAGACCAGAGTGGGACGCATTCTTTTTTAATACCGATGTCTGCCCATCAACTCCATCATTGATCAGTTTTAACCTGGCCTGCCTGTGATCCAGGTCTTTTAACTTTGCACTCTCTTGCTCATCCATCGTCAACCTATTCATTAATACTTTGAGATCATGTAATTGATCGTCAACTTGCCCCAGCCGGTCTTTATTCAGGCTGGAGCCCTGCTCATTATTATTTTCCTGAGTTTTTATTAGCTGTTCTATGTGATCAAGCCGCTGATGCTTAACTGTTTTCTTGCTGTTATTTAATAAGTCCCTGAGCTCACTCTCTTTCTCCAGCAATTCAGTTCGTTGTGATCCTGCAGGCCGGCTGTCAATTGACCCACTTATTTCCCTTAACTCGCACTCTATACGGTTGAAAAAATCCACCACCTGGTCAGATTTAGCCAGCCCTCTGTATTTCAAGTCATTAAGATCAGTGATTAAGGATTCAAGATTATCAACGACCCCGAGAAACCCATCTGCCTCGTTCAGTTGGTGATTTAATGCCTCTCGGCGCTCCACAAGCCGTGAACGATCTTCATCACCCACAAATACCAGTTCATCGAAGCATTTGGACAACTGGACAATGTCGCGCCCCATCGACTGTACGTCCCTGCGACTCCCTATGTTGACTTCTTCCAGCTTGTCCAGACGATGGTGTAAATCCTTTACCTGAAGCTCCTCAAACCGCTTTCTGACCTCCGTGAATTTTCCTGAAAAATGCCCATCAAGCCCCGAAGATTCCAAACTGGCCAGTTCTGCGTTGATAAACTGCATCTGATTGCGATACTCCGTTATCTGATCATCCCCCCACTGTTCTCCCATCAATCGTTCAATGTGAGCGCTCAGATACGCTAACTTTGGTCCGGCATCAGATGAAAATTCATTATAAGAAGGCGGTGGCGCCATCGGCGTTGCTGCTGTGTAAGCCGCCGCAAAAGACGATGATGGCAGTTCAGCCGATGGATAAATTGACCCAATTTGACTGGCAGGGAGTCCACTGAATTCTGGAGATCCATCGTCGTCTGCCGGACTCTTGCCATCAGCTGCACGAGATGCATCACTCGCCATAGCCATCGGCTCTTCAGCACCATGGCCGTTGACTTCATCCAAAAACTGCTGCATCCCTTCAGCGATGGAACTTTCGGATTTTTTCATCAGTGCGCAAAAACTCTTCCCCACAGGCCGATCCACAACACCACTACTTGCTTCAGTCTGTAGCCTGAGGATCAAGCCGGTAACAATCTTGACCTTTTGCTCCTTGCTGCGCCCCTGGGTGCCATCCACTGGCAGCCCGCAGGCACCAAAATCTTTTTTCAGATTGCTCAAATTGAAGGATTTTGTACCTTGCTGATGTTCTGCCCTTCTACACATACGCTCTGCGATATTTTCAACTGCTTCACGGCCCTTACCCCGCAAGAAACCGTCAATAGCACTTAAAATGACAGTCCAACGATCACACTTTACCGAAGCTGCGCTGGCACTTTCGCCCCCATGATCACCATGAAACCGAAACTGAGACACCGCAACACTTTGAGCAGGAACGGATGGCATATTGATAGCAAACTTTCCCTCGACTCCAAGACCCGACACCGGAACTCAGAGTTTTGCCACAAGACAAAGTTCAAACATTTGATTAAACGATTTGTAACTATTCAGCCCCAAGTAACGGAAGGTTGCTGTAATTCTCTACAGCTCTATA
>JAKROC010000020.1 GCA_024509075.1 Endozoicomonas sp. | reverse complement strand
AGAATTCGCGGATTGAAAAATTTGAAGCCCTGCTGTTCCTGACGACTATATTTCCAAGGCCAAGAAAAAACGGGAAAAGTCAAAACAGAGGGCTTTAAAATGCGCATGAAACGCAACCCGCAGTGTAGACTGTATTTGGCCTGCGCTCCGCATGATATCTGCAAAGAGCTGTCCGGCGTGTCCGAATGGCTGCAGCCAACAAAGTAGCAACATGAAATCCATTGGGTATAGCGCCGCCACCGCCGCAGCGACAGCCTAAGCCAGATCCTTTTGGCGGTGATCCTTTTGAAAATGCGCCTTATAGCAGAGCTCCATTTGGAACGAATCCTTTTGCGGATGATTTTGCTCCGGCCTTCCCTGCTGCCGGAGGTGCAGCAGCTGATGATTGCCTGGTACTAAGCACACATTCACCTTTCGAATCCGGGACATGCCGAATTAGTTTTTGGAATGGTGAATGCAGCGCTGGCGTCGGGAGAAACTCTGGAACTGGATAAAGTGTTGCAAATTGCAGAGAGCTGTATGAATCCTGATGATAAAGTCGGATGTGTGGCTGGAATCCAACGAGACCGTGGGTGGCCAGCACTCCAACTGCCTCTTGGGGAGGAGGAAGCAGACTCACTCTCTACAGTCCGAACGCTAAAACAGTGCTCGGTATATTGGGAGGCGCCGGCGGGCACTGTTCATCCTGAGCTTTTCCCGGCTGGTTCCGCGCCAGTGTTAACATAAAACCTGTTTATTGCCTGGTCGGCATGGCCAATTATCTGGCCACGCCGATGCCGCAGGACAGGCAGACAAAGAACACACAGAAATCACAAACTCCCCTTGAGTTTACCGCTACTAGCGGAGTAGGCTTGCATAAACAGAACTAACTGAAGCCTGCTTATGACCGACATCCTTACCACTGCCCGCGACCAGCTGCTGACTCCGGCCAATATTGGCGACCGTGAGCTGGGCAGAGTTCTTGATACCATTCTTGGCCACCGGGTTGATGCCGCTGATCTTTATTTTCAGTCCATTCGTCACGAGTCCTGGGTGCTCGAAGATGGCATCGTCAAAGAAGGCAGCTTTAACGTGGACAGCGGTGTGGGCGTGAGGGCCATCAGTGGCGAAAAGACCGGCTTTGCCTACTCCAATGAAATCATCTTGCCGGCCCTGGAACAGGCCGCCGGTGCCGCCCGCAGCATTGCCAGGGCAGGGCAGGACAAACAGGTTCAGGCCTGGCAGCGCAGTCAGCCGCTGGCACTGTACAGCAGCGCCAATCCTCTGGACTCGCTGAGCAGTGAAGACAAAGTAGACCTGCTGAAAAAACTGGACCAGGAGGCCCGCAAGGCAGACCCAAGCATTAAACAGGTGACCGTTGGCCTTTCTGGCGTGCACGAAGTGGTGCTGGTGGCTGCATCGGATGGCACTCTGGGTGCTGATATCCGCCCGCTGGTGCGCCTGAACGTCAGTGTTATTGCGGAAAAGAACGGGCGAATCGAGCGCGGCTCTGCCGGCGGTGGTGGCCGGGGCGATTACCTGCAGTTCCTATTAAACGACACAGGCTTAGATTATGCCCGCAAGGCGGTGCGCCAGGCGCTGACCAATCTTGAAGCGGTGGCCGCACCCGCCGGCACCATGCCCGTGGTGCTCAGTTCCGGCTGGTCCGGTGTGCTGCTCCACGAGGCGGTGGGTCACGGGCTTGAGGGTGATTTTAATCGCAAAGGTTCTTCATCTTACGCCGGGCGCATTGGCGAGCGGGTGGCGTCACCGCTGTGCACTGTGGTGGATGATGGTACTTTGGGTGGCCGTCGCGGTTCCCTGAACATGGATGACGAAGGGGTGACAACGCAAAACACGGTATTGATTGAAAATGGCATCCTTAAAGGCTACATGCAAGACAAGCTCAATGCCCGGTTGATGGGCGTGGCCCCCACCGGTAATGGACGACGTGAGTCTTATGCTAACCTGCCTATGCCGCGCATGACTAACACTTATATGCTGGCAGGCAGACACGACCCGGAAGAGATCATCAGTAGCGTGAAAAAAGGTCTCTATGTGGAGAATATGGGTGGAGGCCAGGTGGACATTACTTCGGGCAAATTTGTCTTCTCCGCCAGTGAGGCGTGGCTCATTGAAAACGGCAAAAAGACCGTGGCAGTGAAAGGGGCAACGCTGATCGGCAACGGCCCGGATGTCATGAACCGGATCTCCATGGTGGGTAATGACCTGTCTCTTGATCCAGGCGTAGGGGTTTGTGGCAAGGATGGCCAGTCGGTGCCGGTGGGTGTTGGTCAGCCGACGTTGAAGATTGATGAGATCACCGTCGGCGGCACCGTCTGATTCCGGCTAATCGAAGTAAGTCTCCAGCCCGGGCTGTCGTTTGTGGGTCAGCAGCAGGTGGATATCTTCTGGCATGGTTCTGCTTAACGACAGCTCGGGCAGGTTGTCCGGCGCAAAGAAGCCGATGTCAGAAATTTCGATATTTTCCTGCGGAGCGCCACCGGTCAGCTCACACAGAAACACCAGTTTATAGATGTGGTGCGGGCTGACCATATTGTACGGTGGCTGTCGGGTATCCCTCAGTGCCACCAATTTAATCGCCCGGGCGGTGTAGCCCGACTCCTCACAAACTTCTCGCTCTATCCCAAATGCCGGTGGTTCACCCACATCCCCCCAACCACCGGGTAAGGCCCAGCGGCCATCGGCACGCTCTTTGACCAGCAGTATTTTGCCGTCTTTGAAGACACCGGCGCGCAGGTCAATTTTAGGGGTGGCGTAACCGTTTTCCGGCAGGAAAAAGCCCTCAACGTTGCTCAGCGGCGCACCGCTGAGCAGTGCCGTCATCTGGTGGGCAATGGTTTGCAGCCGGTGGTAGCGCTCCACGTCAAACTCACAGCGGGCAAAGGTCAATCCGTTTTGGGCGATGGTTCGTATTTTCTCCGCCCAGTCGATCCAGGGATTGTTACTGTTTGATCCATCATCCATGACAAGTTCCCTCTTGATGAAATTGCTGGTAGCACCAGTGCGTTTTCTGGCAGTTATTGCAGCTTGGGGTTATTGTTGGACCCTAGGAGAATAGCGGCATTTTCCCAGTGTTTGGAAGATTCCATCATTATCTTGATAAACATGGTTAGCGGCACCGAGAGAATCATCCCCACCGGCCCCAGCAGCCAGCCCCAGAAAATCAGCGACAAAAACACCACCAGTGGCGACAGCCCCAGCCCCTGGCCCATGACATTGGGCTCGATAATATTGCCAATGCTGACGTTAATAGCAATGTAGCCGGCCATGATCAGCGAGGCGTCGGCATAGCCAAACTGCAACAGCGTCATCAGCACGCCGGGAATGGCGGCAACGATGGAACCGACGTTGGGAATAAAGTTAAACAGAAAGGCCACCAGTCCCCACAGTACGTAAAAGTTGACGCCCTTAATCCAGAGCATGGTGCCTACCAGCAGGCCGGTGATCATGCTGATCAGGGTTTTCAGGGCTACGTAGCGGTTAAATGACTTCAAAAAACTGTACATGCTTTGCAGGTCATGATCCGGCGAGGCGATGGCCACCCGCAGTTTTCCCGGTAATACAGGTGCTTCGAGCAGCATAAAGACAGTGGCGATGAGAATCAGCAATGTAAAGCTCATGGTGGTGCCCAGCTTGCCAATCATATTGGTCAGTAGCCCAACCAATGCTGACGGGTCAAAGGACTCAAAGATGGTGTTAAAATCTACCTGAATATTTTTTTCCGCCAGGTAGACTTGGGCTTGTTGAAAGGTCTCCGTCAGTTGTTTCAAGTAGCCGGGCAGGGCGGTGGTAAACTCCTGAACGGTTCCGGCCACATTGCCTAGGAGGAACAGGGCAAAAAAGACAAATGCCGTTAAGGTCAGGACAATCCCGAGCAGGCGCGGAATGTGCAGCCGGGCCAGCATGCTGACCAGCGGGTTGGCGACCAGTGCCAGTAGTACCGACAGCAGCAGGGGGACAACCAGCGAACTGCCGAGCTTGATGCCGGTAATGATAATAATCAGTGCCGCCAATCCTTGAAAAGTATGTCGGACATGTGTCGTTTGATTGTCCCGCATCGGGTAAACCTCAACATAAATAAATGTGCTGCAAAAAGCAGATTGCCTGATCGGGCGATTTCAACACAGTTGATCTAATTGCGCCATTGATAATGTTGCGGTTATACCCGTCGCCTTTCAAGTTGCTACTTTGTTGGCTGCACTTGCTCACCCCGATCACATAGTATTTCTATGCTCCCGGGGCTTCGCTCATTTGCCGCCTCGAATCAATTTGAAATCCTTTGGGTATATACCCGTCGCCTTTCAAGCCCTCCAATTCAGGGCTGGAAGAACCGCCTGCCATAGCGAAGCGATTCCGATATTGCCGGCTGGCCAGAGGGCCGTTGACAACCACGAGGGCCATTGTTGCCCCCGTATTTGTGCGCAGCACCATGAAACTCGCTGGTGCGGGCTTCGGTCTCACTGAGGGGGTGAAGCCGGTAGTCATCAATAATCATCTGTCGGGAAATATAGTTTGCCCCGCGCAGGCCATTTTTCGCCAGCTCATGCTGGATGCGATCCCAGCGCACACGATCCAGTGTGCCGATGGGGGTGCCGGTGGCGCTGTCCATCAGACGGTAACTGTTGCCATGGCATACCACCATGACCAGATCATGACCGCGTTGGGTGACCAGGTTTTGCTCATCGCTCAGTTGCCAGTTGTTTTTCTTCAGGGTTCTTTTGTGGGCTTCGGTCAGTGGTTTTTTCGAGAGCAGGGCAAAGACCATCTGGAAATCGTCTTCGCTCATATCCAGCAGGTGGTCGGGATTGATGGCGGGGTTTTCCAGTGAGTCGATCAGCTTGCGCCGGTCCTGATCTTCCAGGGTCGGGTCAAGGGTCCGGCGGGCCTTGCGTACGGCCGCTTCTATTTCTGGGAGCTGGTGTGGGTATAGCTGATCTGACTCAAGCCGTTTGTAGCGGTGAATTACCTCGCGAAACAACCGGCTGATTTTATCTGTCTTGTTGGCGGTGATGGTGATTTGTTCACGAACCTGCTCCCGTTGTTCGTCACTGATGTTGCCCATGGTGAACATGGGGATCAGGCTGTCCAGCTCAAGGCTCAGCTGATTGAACAGTGCATACAACGCTTGGTCATCGTCTTTCTGTAGCTGGTTGGCAATGATGGGGCGATCTGAGTCGATCATTGCCCTGATCCGGTCAAACCTTTCTTTTGAGTAGGTGCGCTGGCGGGCTTGTGTCAGTTGATTCCAGAGATAACTGTGCAGCTGCTGGGTGTGTTCGTTAAAAAATGCCTCCAGTTCCGGCACAAAGGCTTCGAGTTGCTCTTGAATGGCGGCAAGCTTCTGGCCTGTGGCTGCATCTTCTTTGGCCAACAGGTGGCGGACGTTTGTGCGCCATTCCATGAGCTGGGCCAGCATCTGTGTGCCGTAGTGTTTTTGATAGGTCTGAACCAGCCGGTCAATGTCTTTATCCAGCGACTGACGTTTTGATGCCAGCGCAACTTGTTCCGGGGCAGGCGTATCCGCGTCTAGCTTGCTAAGGGCATCAGCAACCTGATGGCGCTCTGTTTTCAGAGCCTGAGTTTGTTGCAGGAGTGCTTCGCGGGTGGTGAGCTCAGATATGCGCATGGCCCCGATGGGCAATGAGTGAGCTTCTCCCGCCGCTTCTGGTGGCTTTTGCAGGCGAAGAATCGGATTTTTTTGGGGGTGAAGTGCTATCGTACTACTTCCGGAAGATCGTGTCGGCGTACCCGCTCGGGGGGCGGTAAACCCGGAGCCAGCATTGACATGGCCGGTTGAAGGAAATTGTAAGTGCATGGTGTTAATCATCCGGTGATTGTTGGTTAATGATCTGACAACGATGAAAAAAGGCGCTCTCTGGAAAGGCTCTCTGCGCTGTACGTCCAATAACTTGGATTACCGGGCAGCATATTGGTTCCCCGCAAGGCATTGTGGCAATAATAAAAAAGGCCTCCATAAAGGAGGCCTTGGTTGATGGCTGGACAGCGTCATCAGCTGTTGGCTTTTGCCGGGTTAAAGTGCTCACGCAGCTTTTGCAGCAGCATGTAGAACGCCGGAATCAGCAAGGTGCCAAAGAACGTTGCGGCCATCATACCGGAGGCCACGGTAACACCGATGATCTGGCGGCTGGAAGCACCGGCACCGCTGGCCAGTACCAGAGGCATAACACCGAGGATAAACGACAGTGCAGTCATCAGTACCGCCCGGAAGCGCAGGTGAGCTGCGTTGACGGCGGAGTCGAAAATGCTGTGCCCGGCGCGGCGTTGGTTCATGGCAAACTCCACGATCAGAATCGCTGTTTTTGCCGCCATGCCAATCAGCAGCACCATCCCGATCTGGGCGTAGATGTCGTTGGCCAGAATCGGATTCCAGTGGCGCATGATATTAATGCCCGACATCGCCCCGAACGCAGCGATGGGTACGGCACTGATAATGGCCAGGGGCATGGTCCAGCTTTCGTACTGGGCTACCAGGAACAGATAGGCAAACAAGAAGCACATGGAGAACAGCAGCGGCGCCAGGTTACCGGCCTGAATTTCCTGCAGTGACTGGCCAGACCAGGAGTAGGTATAACCGTTGGGCAGGTTGTTACCCAGTTCATTCATGGCGGCGATGGCATCGCCGGAGCTGAAGCCCGCAGCAGCCGAACCACTGATGTTGGCCGACTGGTACAGGTTGTAATGGCCAATGCTGCTTGGGCCAAGAGTCGGCGTCAGGGCAGCAAAGGTGTTCAGCGGCACCATCTGGTTCTGGCTGTTGCGCACATAGAACTTGCTCAGGTCGCTCGGTCCGGTGCGATCAGTGCTTTCGGCCTGCAGGTTCACCTGATAGTTTTTACCCAGCAGGGAGAAGTCATTGACGTACAGAGAGCCCAGCTGGGTCTGCAGGGTGGCAAAAATGTCACTGAGGGCAACGTCCTGAGCCATGGCTTTGTTACGATCCACATCCAGGAAGTACTGGGGCACATTGGCCTGCCAGGTGGAAAATACCCTGGCTAGCTCAGGCTTTTGATTGGCCTGGATGATCAAGCCATTAAGCACCTGGGAAAGCTCTTGCGGTGAGCGGCCCAAGGTGTCTTGCAGGCGGAAGTCAAAGCCACCGGAGCTGCCCAGACCCGGAATCGGCGGGAAGGCAAACGTCATGACCTGAGCCTCCTGCACGACCCACAGTTTGGCCTGAGCCCGTTTCATGATGGCGTCCTGGTGCAGGTCTGGCGCGGTGCGCTCTGACCACGGTTTCAGAACGGCGATGGCCATGGCCGCGTTACTGCCAGAACCACTGAAAATACTGAAGCCGGAGACAGTGATCACGCTGTCAACGCCATTTTCCGAGAGGACGATATCGTTGATCTCTCTCATCAGCTCCTGGGTGCGGTTCAGGGAAGCGGCATCGGGCAGCTGAATGTTGATGGCAAAGAAACCCTGATCTTCGTTAGGCACAAAACCGCCGGGCGTGGTGGTGAACAGATAGCCGGCACTGCCGATCATCGCGACCAGCAGGACTACCGCCATGACCGAGCGGCGCAGCAGGGTTTTTACCCAGCCTTCATAGCCACCGGTCAGCCGCTTGATAAACACATCTACCGGTTTTAACCAGCCGATCTGGCCCAGGGTGCCTGGCTTGAGCAGCACCGCACACAGCGCGGGGCTAAGGGTCAGGGCATTGATGGAAGAGATGAGTACCGCAACGGAGATGGTGACCGCAAACTGCGTATAGAGCCCGCCGGTAATGCCAGGCATAAAGGCCACCGGGATAAACACCGCGAGCAGTACCAGGGTGGTGGCGACAATCGGACCGGTCACCTCCGACATGGCTTTGCTGGTGGCCTCTTTGGGCGACATGCCTTCGTCGGTGATGAGACGCTCGACGTTCTCGATAACCACGATGGCGTCATCCACCACCACGCCGATGGCCAGTACCAAACCAAACAGACTGATGGTGTTGATGGAAAAGCCCAGGGCTTTGAGCACGGCAAAGGTACCGATCAGGGAGACCGGTATGGCAATGGAAGGGATCAGTGTTGCCCGCCAGTTCTGCAGGAACAGGAACACCACCAGAATAACCAGCATTACGGCTTCAAAGAGTGTTTGCACCACTTCGTTAATGGATTCGGAAATGAACTCAGTGGTGTCAAACTTGATGGTGTATTCCACCCCCTTGGGGAAGCTCTTGGCCAGTTCCTTCATCAGCCCTTTGACGTCCTTGGCCACATTCATGGCGTTGGCGTCCGGTTGCTGGTAAATAACGAAGAAAGCGGTGGGGTTATTGTTCAGATTTGAACTCCCGCCATAGCTCTGAGAGCCAAGCTCCACCCGGGCAACATCATTGATGCGGATAAACGAGCCGTCGGAGTTGGCGCGGATCACAATGTTGCCAAACGCTTCGGGTGACTCCAACTGGCCCTGGGTGCGGATGGTATAGGTAAACTGCTGGTCCGGCTGGTTGGGGGCTTGGCCAAGCTGACCGGCGGCCACGATGGTGTTTTGCTGGGTGATGGCGTTATTGATGTCCGTGGTGGTCACGCCCAGGGCAGCCATGCGGGTTGGGTTCAGCCAGATCCGCATACTGTAGGTCAGTGGTCCGAGCACATCCGCCTTGGCGACACCATTGATTCGGGTCATCGGGTCGGTCAGGTAGTTGTTGGCGTAGTTACTCAGGAACACTTCGTCGTAGGTGTTGTCCGGCGAAATCAGGTTGATACCCAGCAACATGTTTGATGACTGCTTGCGCACCGAAATACCGGCACGACGCACGGCTTCTGGCAGGCTTGGCTCGGCCGCTGACACCCGGTTCTGGACGTTAACCATAGCGATGTTCTGGTCAACGCCCGACTCAAAGGTGACGTTGATGGAAACCGAGCCATCGTTCGAGGCCGTGGAGTCCATGTAAATCATGCCTTCGACCCCGTTTACCTGCTCCTCAATGGGGCGCATGACGGAAATCTCCAGCGTCTCGGCATCCGCCCCCGGGTAGCTGGCGGTAATGGAGATCTGTGGCGGAGTTATTTCCGGGAATTGGCTCACCGGCAGTGTGGCCACCGCAATCAGGCCCACCAGAGTGATCACGATCGAGATAACGAACGCGAACTTGGGCCGGTTAATGAAAAACTGGCTGATCATCTATACATGGCCCTATTTTTGAGTGGCGGATGCGTTGGCAATGGCACCGGTTTTGGGATCCACCTCTACCACGGTTGGTTTCACCTTGCCGCCGACACGAACTTTTTGCAGTCCCTGGACAATAATATGCTCGCCAGGCTGAAGACCGGACTCTACCACCCACATGGCATTGATCCGACGGCCCAGCTTGATATGGCGGGTTTCCACGGTGTTCTCCGGTGTTACTACCAGCACAAAGTGGCCGGCCAGATCCTGTTGTACTGACGCCTGGGGAATCAGTGGCTGTTCCTTCTTGGCTTCGCTCTCTGCCTGCACAGTGACATAAAGGCCGGGCAGGATAATGCCTTCAGGGTTAGGGAACGTGGCTCGCAGCGTCAACGTGCCGGTGGTTTCGTTCACCTGGGTGTCGGCAAAGTTAAAGGTGCCGGGTTGATTATATTGCTGGCCGTTAGGCAGTCTCAGCGTCAGGATGAATTTCCCCTGCTCTTCGATAGGAGCTTTCAGCGGTTGTCTGACCGAGCTTTTGGCATCGGGATTATTCAACAGGTGGCTGATCAACTGGCGCTCATCTACCTGAAAATTGACGTATATTGGGTCAACGCTGGTCACGGTGGCCAGCGTACCGCTGGAGGCATTGACCAGGTTGCCAACGCTGTAGTTGGATTTGCCGATTTCACCGGTAAACGGTGCGTGGATGCGGGTGTAACCCACATTTAGCTGTGCCGTTTCCAGATTGGCTTTGGCGGAGTCAACGGAGGCTTTGGCCTGGGCTTCGCTGCTGACCTGGCTGTCAAAATCGGACTGGCTGATGGCTCCGCGTTTGATCAGGTCGCGACCGCGCCTCAGAGTTTTCTGGGCATTGACCAAAGTCGCCTGACTGCTGGCCAGTTGAGCCTCGGCGCCTTGCAACGCAGCAACAAATGGTGCCCGGTCAATTTCGTACAACAATTGGTCTTTGGTAACCGTACCCCCTTCGATGAAGTCCCTTTGCACCAGCACACCTTCAACCCGGGCGCGAATATCTACGGTGTTGACGGCTTCGGAACGACCGATGTATTCGTAGTAATCGCCCACCTGCTGGTCTGTGACATTGAACACGGAGACCGCCGGCGGGGGCATCTGTGTTTGCTGGCTCTTTTGCTCTGAGCAGCCAGTTAGCACCAATGCCGAAGTAGCCAGCACACCGATTGGCAACCAACTACCTGGGCAGCGACGAAATAGAGTCGAAATCATTGAAAGCTCCGTTGTGAGTAACGATTGATGGCGATACTCGAAAAGCACAAAGAATTTGCTTACGGCTCATTTTTGTAGACAAAAGTGCTCACTTTGAGATTACCGTCCCTGGATTTACCGGCCAGCAGGCAATCGGCCACAAAACGTGCCTACAAATTCTGAGCGATTACAAAAACAAAAAAAGTTGTCTGACCTGGTTGCTTTGCCGGTACCGGCGACGATGGCACCAGACCCTGGTGAGGAAAAGTAGCGCCGGATGCTAAATACGCGAACAGAGCAGCAGTTCCTACCGATAATATGGTTTCAGCTTGCGGAATGCCATATCAGAAAACCGATTATGGCCGGATATTTTACTGTCCAAGGCGAAAAAAAGGGTGCAGTTTTACGCGGCATTTACCAAGGCTGCCGGCCTCATTTGTGCGTTAGTTAATCAGCAAAAGCGGAACCTCATGACGGGGTCTCTGTTGCGCTACCCAAGCTGAAAAGACACCCCTGTTGAACTAACGGATGGTATCATGCCCTGCGGAATATTGGATGACATGTTCTGTCAGGAGGGGGCAACAGTCAGCTGACAAGTAAGGCCAAGCGTCGTTTACTTTTCCGGCAATGTCATTTACCCCGAAAAAAACCGCAAAACTGATTATAGCCAAGCCGCCGTTGTTTGGTAGGTAATGGAGCCTCCTGCGCCTTGAGTTGTTTTTTAGGGGGTAGAACCTTACGTCTGTGCACGAAAATGGTGATGTCCAGACGCCGTGGGTTGATGTGCAACCACCGGTTAGTTCAGGCCATCTGTTATCACGCAGGCTGGTAACGTTTTATGCAATGGCAGTCAGGCTGATGCAGATACTATTTTATGGAGCGAACTTACTATGACCCACAACCGGCAAAAATAACGCCAATCTGTAGCTGATTGATGATGATATTGAGCTCTGTGAATTATGCCCACCCCGGACTGTTGGTGACCATACGACTGCCACCGGTTAACGGTTTTGGCACCTGATTGAGCAGATTTTTTACCGGGAACCCTTGTCTTCAGGCTCCCTGGTTATACCCGTCGCCTTTCAAGCTGCTACTTTGCTGGCTGCATTTGCCCACCCCGGTCACATAGTATTTCTATGCTCCCGGCACCCGAGGGCATAAAGGCTTCGCTCTTTTGCCGCCTCGACTCAACTTGAAATCCATTGGGTATATACATGCCTTGCGCGTGCAGTCTTACTGCGAGTGTCGCTTATCTAGCCATCTAGCCATCTAGCCATCTAGCCATCTAGCTATGGTGCCATGACCTGAGCATAATACGGAACGTGTCAGTCAGAGGGTAGAGTGGATAAAAGCGCCGCTCGCTGGCGAAGTTCTGGGTAAGGTCATACTTGAAGTCGCTCAGGATAAAATCCGGCGCCTCGCTGAGCCATTGGCTATTGACCTTCTGGAAGGTAAACCATTCGCTGCGGGTTTGAGACCTGGAGTAGGCATCAGGAAAGGTGGCCAGCACGGTGGCAATGTCGCCTTTTTCAGCTCGGATACGAAACTTGGGTGTGTGAGTCTCGTAAGGTCGTGATACGCCCACATTAAATTTTGACTTGGCGATGATGCGGATAAAAAACTGCTGGGAGGTGAGTTCATTGGCCTTCCTTTTGCCCTCGGGGAAGATAAGCTCAAACAGATGATTTGAACTGTAACCCTGCACTTGGTGCTTGAGCATCTCTAACGATTGTGGCGCAAAAAAATGGCTGAACTGCTCATAGTCAAATGCATTCAGGGCATTCATCATTGCGGTCACTGTTTCCTGTAACTTTTCTATGTCCTCCGGTGTGAGTGCCCCATCGGAAACCGATGGCTCGATGCTGTTTTGTGTAGCGCTGTTTTGTGCCCCGGGGATATCCGACCCGGCGTGGGTGGCACCGAGCGGGACACCGGTCATCGCAAGCACGACGACCACAGCAAGGCATGACTGAGGAAATGTTGCCACGTTAACCTCCTATACCCAATGGATTTCATGTTGCTACGCGGCGGCAATTGAGCGAAGCCCCGGGAGTGTAGAAATACTACGTGACCGGGGTGAGCGAACGCAGCCAACAAAGTAGCAGCTAGAAAGGCGACGGGTATAACCAAATAACCAGAACCCGACATCATCAGCCGGTACGCACTCTCTCTGACCCAGGCCCCTGCCGGCCTGTGAGACCTGCCTGAGAACAACAGACAAGATAGTTGCTCATTCCATGTTTTGCCGGTTACTTCGGCTTATACCAAACGGATTTCATGTTGCTACGCGGTGGCAATTGAGCGAAGCCCCGGGAGCGTAGAAATACTACGTGACCGAGGTGAGCGAATACCCTAAAGGGCACAAGTGCAGCCAAAAAAGTAGCAACTTGAAAGGCGACGGGTATATGCGCTCGTCCAGCCGACGACTTTTTTGTGGGAGGTGACATGTATTCAACCACGTTACTGCGTACCGACCGGAAAGAGTGATATGATCGGTGTGCTGATGGGAATCGCTCTGTTGATCCAGGGGCGGAAGGGTGTCAAAAACCGTTAAAGTTTCAAAACCCGGTAATTGTGTCTGGTCAGTCTGACAACCGAAAAAACCGGAGGCTATGGTAATGAGTTATTTTCATTCACAGTCACTGCCCCCCAAGGCAGAGTCTCTGCCCGGCAGGGCGGAACCAATGGTCGTACCCGCCAAACACTGGGTCAATGGGCAACCCCTGACACCGCCGTTTCCCGGGCATTTGCAAACGATTTACCTGGGGCTTGGCTGTTTCTGGGGTGCGGAGCGACTATTCTGGCAACTGCCGGGGGTCTACGTGACCGCTGTCGGATATGCCGGCGGTTCAACGCCTAATCCCACTTACGAAGAGGTCTGCACTGGCCGAACCGGGCACGCCGAGATAGTGATGGTGGTCTATGATCAGGGAAAAATTACCCTGAACGAGTTGTTAAAGCAGTTCTGGGAGTCTCATGACCCAACCCAGGGGATGCGGCAGGGCAATGACATTGGTACCCAGTACCGCTCCGCAATTTATACGACAACGGATTATCAGCTCCAGGAGGCCGAGGTTACCCGGGCCGCCTTTGCCCGAGTCCTGCAAAAACAGGGCTACTCTGATATCACCACTGAGATTCGTACGGCTCCGCCATTCTATTATGCTGAAGCCTATCACCAGCAATATTTGGATAAAAATCCTGACGGTTATTGTGGGTTAAAAGGCACCGGAATGTGCCTTCCTGAGCCATTGAATTCGCCATCATGCTGAAATCATCCTTCCACTTCGCCCAAAGGAAGTAATCTCAAGCAGTCGGCTGCTGATTAATAACGGAGGATGCTTTCGCGACTACACTTTCTACTCTCACTCGCATCTCCGGATCTTCAATTATCTCGAAGGGAGATACAGTACATAAGCCAGGGCAACATGTTGCACCTATTCTGGTTGCAGCGCGACTCTTTACAGGTATGCCTCGTTCCGAATTCCTGTAACGAGGCGTATTACAACAAAAGCATGTTACTGCTTCACAAACTTCACAAACTTCATCACAAGTTTTGCATGGATTAACATTAGCCCTAAGCTCGATGTTGGCGCCTCGTCTCAACAGAAATTTGAGGGTTTCTTCTTTTTGGGCAGAATGACATTCACTAAGTGCTGCCATGTGAACAGGCGTAAGGCTGTAACGTGAAGAAGAGACCCTTGCATTTACATCAACCTTACCTGTTTCTAACAGCAGTTCGATCAATTTGTGATTGCCAGATTCTGCGGCACAGTGAATGGCCTGCCAGCCTTTTTTGTTCTTTGCCAGAACATCTGAACCATAGTTGATCAGTGCTGTGGTAGCCTTTATTTGCTCTGGCTTGTTGCCAAACTGATGACTGCACAGCTGATGGAGTGGAGTCGCACCCTGAAATGTGGTATTCAGGTTGGCATTGGCCCGGAATAAGGCTGTCAGGATTCTTTCGTTTACTTCTTTTCCATCGCAAAGCACATGAAGAGGTTTTTTATGGCAAGACTTGTTGCCATTCGGGTCAGCACCATTATCCAACAACGCTCTGACTGCGCCCTCATTCCCGGATTGGCAAGCGAGTGTTAACAAGGAAACCTCGGAGCCACTACTGCCAACCTTGTAGATTTGATCAATATCCCAGCCATCTTGAAGGTGATACTTAAGGAGCTGCTGAACCAGATTGTAAACGTTATTAACGCATAGCTCAGATTGTGCTTCTTTCACTGATGTACAGGCTAAATGAATAGGGAGTACACCGGTTGTGGTTTTGGTGTCAACGCTGGCGCCCATATTTAACAGGAAGTTGACAATTTCCAGATTTTTATTACGGCAGGCCAGGTGCAGAAGTGAGATGGATTTTCTGTAAAAAGGGCAATCTTTTTCCTTGCTTTCAAACAGGTAGTTTATTTCATTTTTAAGTTCGGAAGATTTCTCTAGAAAAGATAAATTGCCATTTCGACAGGCAGCCAACAGTTCATTCTCATTTTGGCTGTTATTAACGGCGCTGGCTGGCTCAGAATGCACCTTGTAATCTGGTAAAGCTTGTAGTGTATAGGGCGGAGGAGCTAGGTCATTAAGCATTGTAATTTTCTTTCTGGTCAAATGTATCGATTCGACTGAAAATTCATGAATAAGTTCAATATATGGTCTTGCCTGGGATGTCGATGTGACTTAAAAACCATCTATGGAAACCAGGGAGGTGCAGTGAATGGCTACAATCCACACAAAAAAGGAAGACCGTACCACACCTATCATTCCTACATGATGGCTAATTTAAAATTGATGCTCGAAGTTGAGGTCAGGCCGGGTAATGAAAGTCATAGTAAATACTCATTGCCAGGATTAATGGTGTTGTTAAATCGTTTGCCAAAATATTGTTGGCCTGAATTTTTTCGTGGGGATTGTGATTGGGGAAATGATCATGTGATGTGTAAGTTGGAAAGCGCGGACTGTCATTATTTTTTTAAGGTAAAAAAGCATGACAACGTCAAGAAAGCCATATGCCAAGCGCACTGCACGGGAGGCTGGACAAAATACGACAAGCACTGGGAGGGTAAGGGATCGGTTATTAAATTATCAGGATGGGAAAAAGAACGGAGTATTATCATTGTGCGCAGACGTCGTCCTGAAAACGAAATATTGGCCATGGAAAAAGAATTAAAAGAACGTCAGGCAACACTGGCTTTAATTGAAGAGCCAGACAATACAAAAGCCTGCGAATACTCAGTGCTTATCACTTCACTTGATAATGATGTTGTCTTCATCATTAACCATTATCGAAACAGGGCTGACTGCGAAAACAATTTTGATGAAATGAAAAACCAATGGGGCTGGGGCGGATACGTTACGCAAGATTTGGCAAGATGTCGCACGCTGGCGAGAATTGTGGCTTTAATATACAACTGGTGGACGCTTTATGTTCGTTTAAGTAATCCTGAGTCCCTTAAAGAATCTATTACTAGCCGCCCATTATTAATGAGCTCAATTGGAAAGCTCACTATACCCGGAAAGGGGCGAGTAATTCACCAAGTTCAAAGCCTTGCTCATGGTGATTTATTTCTGATGGTCTTTGTCGTTGTCCAGGGACTTAATTGTTGCGAATCAGGTTTCTGACCAGAAAGCGGGAGGGGTGGAGTGCTTCCAGTAATGGTCTGGGCAGCAAAGCCGGCTCACCATTAATCATGGCGGCCAGAATCTCGCCAGCGATTGGACAGGAGATTATCCCTCGGGAACCATGTCCGGCACTGACATATAACCCATCGAGATATTCCGGTTGCACGTCCAGCGATTGTTTACGGTTTTTTCTCAAGGGTGCGTACGCAGCCATAAAGTGTTGGTGGTCAACAATTGGGCCTACTACGGGCAGGTAGTCAGGAGTGGTGCAGCGAAAGCCGGTTCGACCGCTGGTTATCACGGCATTCTCAGCGCCGAGAGCCTGGTACATAGCCGCAAAGCAGCGTGCCTGCATGGCCAGGTTTTTCTCATGGTCCCCAACGCGAATGTCACCACGGGTATCGTTGATATCGAACGTCGCTCCCAGTGTGTGAAAACCGGCCATGGCCGGGGCAATATATCCCTCGCCGTTGACGCAGGTGGCCAGTTGTTGGCTCCTGACGGTTGCCTGCACTTGTGTGATTTGGCCACGAATGGTTTTCAATGGCAGGTGGGCTAGACAGGAGAATTGGTGGCTGGCTACACCCTGAGTAATGATCAGTGTTTTGCAGGTCAAATCACCCTGATCGGTCTTGACCAGCCAACCTGGATTTATACGCTCTATATCGTTTACCTTGGTATACGTTTTTAGTCGTATTTTTTTATGTTCAGCCAACGCCTGACAAAGCAGTGGTGGCTGCACCCAGCCAGCCTGAGGAAAAAACAGGCCGGGATAATCAACGGGCAGACCAGAAATTTCGGACAATCGTTTTTTATCAAGGTATTGCAGCAGTTCATCCGGATGGAGAGCATCAAGAGCCTTATAGCGTAGCTCCGTCCGGGCATCACAGGCCAATTGAACGACGCCGCAGGCTTGCCATATTGATTTTTGTTCAAACGATGCCAATGTCGTCAGTGTGTGCTGATAGCCATGCAGGATAAATTGGCTCAGTGGGGTGTTGTCAGGCGACAGTTTGGCATAAAGAATGCCCTGGGGGTTGCCAGAGGCTTCACTGGCCAATGCCTGGTGCTGTTCCAGCAGGGTGACTTGCCAGCCTCGACGTGCCAGGGCGTGGGCTGCACTGCAGCCAGCCAGTCCACTACCTACGACGATAGCCGTTTTTTCAGGGTTGTGGTGTTTTGCCTGGGCAAACCAAGGCTTGCCTGTTGTGGTCTGGCCATCGGCAGGAATGCGTCGTCCGGCGATCATGTCCCGCTTGCGGCCAAAGCCCGGGCATTTGACGACACTGAAACCGGCTGCGCTCAAGCCATCGCGTACCAGCCGGGCAGCGGTAAAGGTGGCATAGGTAGTCTGGTCATGACTGTTGGCAGCCAATGCAGCAAACAGTTCTGGCCGCCACATCTCAGGGTTTTTGGCCGGGGCGAAACCGTCAAGGAACCAGGCATCAATGGATTTGTCAAGATTGGGCAGAGTATTGAGTACGTCGCCCAGCAGTACGGTCAGTTTTATTAGCTGACTATCGTCGTTAAATTCCATCTCAAGATTATCTGTGTCTGGCTGGTAGGCTGCGACCATTTGATTGGCCAGTGAAGCCAGTTCATCAAGTACGCACAGTGCTTTACGCAGGTCTGCAGGCTTAAGCGGGTATTTTTCGGTGCTGATGAAATGCAGTGTGCAATTGGTTGGCGCATGTGCCAGAAACAGCTGCCAGGTGCAGAGAAAGTTCAGGCCAGTACCAAATCCGATCTCTCCTACGGTAAAGGTGCTGCCGCTGGCCAGTTGGGAAAATCGCTCGGGCAGCTGGTTGTGTTTGAGAAATACATGGCGGGTTTCAGCTATGCCAGAAGCGCGAGAGTAGTACACATCATTAAAGCGGGTGGCGATGGGCAGGCCACCCTCCCACTGTATTTGAGCAACGGATGGTAAATGATCGGTCACAGCGATTATCGATTCCAAAAAGGGCCAAGCATAGTGAGCGCTGCTGACTGGGTAAAGTGTCTATTTCATCATCTGGGCAAGAAGCGATAGAATCCCGTCTTTTCTCGATTAAAGAGGCGAGCCATGCGCTTGATTCTGGCACCGATGGAAGGTGTGATGGATCACAATATGCGGGATCTGCTAACTGGCATCAACAGTTTTGACCTGTGTATCACCGAGTTTGTTCGAGTGACCGACACGCTGCTGCCCAACCGGGTGTTTTACCGCGCTTGCCCGGAGCTGCTTCAGGGAGGCAAAACCGCTAACGGGACACTTGTCCGATTACAGTTGTTGGGCAGTCATCCAGAGTTTATGGCACGCAACGCTCTGCGGGCGGTGCAGCTTGGCTCACCGGGTATCGACATCAACTTCGGTTGCCCGTCAAAAACGGTTAACAAAAATCGTGGTGGGGCGATTTTGCTGCGCGAACCCGATCTGCTTTACGCCATCGTCAGGGCTGTTCGCGCTGTTTTGCCACCTGACGTACCGGTAACGGCAAAAATCCGCCTGGGTTACGAAGATAAATCCCTGTTTCTGGAAAATGCCCGGGCGATAGAACAGGCCGGTGCCGCTGAGTTGGCAGTACACGCTCGCACCAAGGCCGAGGGTTATCGACCTCCAGCTCATTGGGAGTACATTGGCAAAATCCGTGAAAACCTGCGTATTCCAGTTATTGCCAATGGTGAAATATGGAACCATAGGGATGCCCGGCGCTGTTGTGAAATCTCTGGTTGTTCCGACCTGATGATTGGTCGTCCGTCGTTGGTGACTCCCAACATCACCACCATGATTCGCTATGCGGTCAACCCAATGCAGTGGCACAACGTATTGCAGCTTATTCACCAATTAAGCGATCTTGATCGTATAACTGACAAGTGGCAATACCTGCCGGCACGCATCAAACAGTGGTTGAACTATCTGCGCAGGGCCTATCCACAGGCGCAAAATCTGTTTGAACGGATACGCATCCTGCGCCAGACTGAACCGGTTCTGGCTATACTGGAGTCTGACTTGGCTGCTATCACGATTCCCCGTTAACGTTTTGCTGCCATCGACCGTGTCGATTGGTGGTTGTCCGCACGGAAAAATAACCAGAAAGCCAGTGTTGGATCGACTGTGACGAACTATGATGAATCACCTCTGCCAGTCAATATTTTGTTGGAGTTGGTCGTAGATTGTTGTTGGTCTGGCATGACCGGCTATTGGCGGTTGTTTACTAGTATACCCAATGGATTTCAAGTTGATTCGAGGCGGCAAATGAGCGAAGCCTTTATGCCCTCGGGTGCCGGGAGCGTGGAAATACTATGTGACCGGGGTGAGCGAATACCCTAAAGGGCACAAGTGCAGCCAACAAAGTAGCAACTTGAAAGGCGACGGGTATACTACTGTGGATAAAGGCAGGGCAATGATTTTGTTCAGTCATAGTCTTTTGTTCATTGATTTGTGTCGGTATATTTTTCACAAATTCAGGTAGTCTTCTGCAAAATAATACTGCGTATCGGATGGAATCATCTCAGTCTGCAATACCCGCCGTTAGGTATCCCGGGCTGGGAGAAAACAATAATTTGCAAAAGTACCAGCCAGTAAAAGCAGAGGATGAAGTTGATGACATCAGCAGAACTGATTGCGGAAGGCACGAGCCTGATGCTCTTCGGGATGGGCTTTGTGTTTCTGTTTCTGGCCATCCTGGTATTGGCCACCAGTGCCATGTCAGCCATCATCAACCGTTACAATTCACAGCCAAATGCCTTAACGCCGTCACAGCCCTCCGTCGTAGCCACTTCATCTACCAGTGACCAGGGCGAGCTGATTGCTGCCATCAGTGCCGCGATTCAGATGCACAGGACAAGAAATACCCAATCAACAAAGCGCAAGTAACCGGGGGAGCGGGAAGGGTTATGTCTGCCGTAAAGAAGCCAAAAGTAAAACAAAAGCCGGTTGGTATCACCGATGTGGTGCTGCGGGATGCCCATCAGTCGTTGTTTGCCACACGTTTGCGACTGGACGACATGTTACCGATTGCCCAGCAATTGGATCAGATCGGTTATTGGTCACTGGAAACCTGGGGCGGTGCCACGTTTGACGCCTGTATTCGTTTTCTCGGTGAAGATCCTTGGGAACGCCTGCGGGCTCTGAAAAAAGCCATGCCCAATACGCGCCAGCAGATGTTGTTAAGGGGACAAAACCTGCTTGGCTATCGCCATTATGCCGATGATGTGGTTGATAAATTTGTCGAGCGGGCGGTGGCCAATGGTATGGATGTATTCCGGGTGTTCGACGCTATGAACGATCCGCGCAACCTGATGCAGGCCATGAAGTCAGTGAAAAAGCAAGGTGCTCATGCTCAGGGTACTCTGTCGTATACTACCAGTCCGGTGCATACCATGGACAGCTGGGTGTCTCTGGCAAAAGCCATTGAGGATCAGGGTGCTGACTCGCTGTGTATTAAGGATATGTCTGGCATTATTACGCCAGGCGATGTCTATGATCTGGTGCTACGCCTGAAAAAAGAGACTGACCTGGAAATTCAGTTACACTGCCATGCAACTTCCGGCCTCTCTTCCATGGCGCTGCTGAAAGCGATTGAGGCGGGGATTGATCGGGTGGATACAGCCATATCTTCTATGTCCATGACCTACGGGCACTCACCAACTGAGGCCATCGTTGCCGCGTTGCAGGGGACTGAGCACGATACCGGTCTGGATTTGCATAAGCTCGAAGAAGTTGCCGCTTATTTTCGTGGGGTACGCAAAAAGTACGCTAAATTTGAGGGTCAGTTGCGCGGGGTGGATGCCCGGATTATCACCGCCCAAGTGCCTGGTGGCATGCTCACTAACATGGAGAGCCAGCTGAAAGAGCAAGGTGCCAGCCATCGTTTTGATGAGGTGCTGCTGGAGATTCCCAGAGTGCGGGAAGATTTGGGTTTTATTCCGCTGGTAACGCCTACTTCGCAGATTGTTGGTACTCAGGCAGTGCTCAATGTGCTCACTGGTGAGCGTTACAAGACCACCTCCAAGGAGACACAGGGTATTCTCAAAGGGGAATATGGCGCTGCACCGGCACCGTTTAACCAAGAGCTCCAGGAAAAAGTTCTTGATGGCAAAAAAGCCATCAGTTGTCGTCCGGCTGATTTGCTCGAATCTGAGTTTAAGAAATTAACCAGTGAGTTCACCGCACTTGCTAAAGAAAAAGGTCTCAGGTTGGCTGATCAGGTGGTGGACGATGTGCTCACTTATGCCCTGTTTCCCCAGGTTGGCCTGAAGTTTTTACAAAATCGTGATAACCCCGAGGTGTTTGAACCGGCTCCCGGCAGTGAGCCTGTTGTTAAGCCACTACCGGTTGTTGCTGCTCCTGCAACGCCTTCGGACAGTGTCGTTTATACCGTCACAGTCAACGGTAATCCGTACACCGTTGAGGTGGCCGAAGGTGGCGAAGTTTCTCAGGTGACGCCCGCGACTCTCCCTGTCAGTGCACCAGCAGGTACACCTGCCGGTGAAGCGATGCCCGCACCACTGGCTGGCAATATCTGGAAAGTGAATGTCGTGCCAGGGCAGACCATTGCCAAGGGTGATGTTTTGCTGATCCTGGAAGCCATGAAGATGGAGACTGAAGTACGCTCTCCACGTGCCGGAAAAGTGACGTTTGTTTCAGTCCGTGAGGGCGACAGCGTTGCAGTGGGCGACACCATGCTAGTCCTGGCTTGAACAAGTCGGACACAGGTTGCGTTGCTGTTGTCAGCGACGCGCTGTCATGTTCTGCTCTGAATAAGCGGCCGGGCCGCTTGTGGCTGAGACTTCCTGTAGAGAAAAACGTGCCATGGAAAAGCTTTTAATGCTCTGGGAGGGGTCCGGTTTACACAACCTCTCCGCTGGTGAGCTGATAATGATGCTGGTGTGCTTTGCCCTGTTATATCTGGCCATTGAAAAGCGGTTTGAACCATTGTTGCTGTTGCCCATCGGTTTTGGCGGGATTCTGGCCAACATCCCCCAGGCGGGTCTGGCGTTTTCTGCTGTCGAACAGGCACTGCAAAGTGCCAATCCTGAGCTGGTTAAGGCTATTGCCCGGGCGTTGGGCAGTAGTTCGCTGATCCCGGCAGAATTGTACGACCTGTACAGTCAGGCCGGTGCAGCGACACGAACACTGATTGCCAATATGGTTTCAGATGCTGGATACACTAACGGTGTTCTTTATCTGTTTTACAGTGTGGCCATTAGTAGTGGTGTTGCGCCGTTGGTTATCTTTATGGGGGTTGGGGCTATGACGGACTTTGGCCCACTGCTGGCCAATCCAAAAAACTTATTCCTCGGTGCTGCAGCGCAGTTTGGTATCTTTGCCACGGTGTTCGGTGCGTTGATGCTCGGCTCAACCGGCGTGATGGATTTTACCCTGGCCGATGCTGCTGCCATCGGGATTGTTGGCGGTGCTGATGGCCCGACTGCTATTTACGTGTCCAGTGTGCTGGCGCCTCAGTTGCTGGGCGCCATCGCTGTAGCAGCTTATTCGTACATGGCATTGGTGCCATTAATTCAGCCGCCAATTATGCGTGCCTTGACGACGGTTGAGGAGCGCAACATTGTCATGACTCAGCTGCGACCGGTGAGTAAGCTGGAGAAGATAATCTTTCCAGTGCTTTTGCTGGTATTGGTAGCGCTGTTGCTGCCGGATGCGGCACCGCTGCTGGGTATGTTTTGCTTCGGTAATCTGATGCGTGAGTGCGGCGTGGTTGAACGTTTGTCCGATACCGCCCAGAATGCGCTGATTAACATCACCACCATTTTCCTCGGTCTGTCCGTAGGTTCAAAACTCAGTGCTGACCGATTTTTACAGGCGGAAACCCTTGGGATTTTGCTGTTGGGAGTGCTGGCGTTTTGCATAGGTACTGCCAGCGGTGTACTGATGGCCAAATTAATGAACCGGCTGTCGTCCAGTAAGGTTAACCCGTTGATTGGATCTGCCGGTGTATCTGCTGTGCCGATGGCGGCCAGGGTTTCCAACAAACTGGGTCTTGAAGCAAATTCACAGAACTATCTGTTGATGCACGCTATGGGGCCGAACGTGGCTGGGGTTATCGGCTCTGCTGTTGCCGCCGGGGTGATGATTCGTTACTTGTCGTAACATTGGTTTGTTAGTCATCTATACCCAATGGATTTCATGTTGCCACACGGTGGCAATTGAGCGAAGCCCTTGTGCCCTTCGGGTATTTATGCCCTCGGGTGCCGGGAGCGTAGAAATACTGCCTGACCGGGGTGAGCGAGTACCCTGAATGGGCAGCCAACAAAGTAGCAACTTGAAAGGTGGCGGGTATATTCACCAGGAGGGTTGTTGAGAAAATTGAGATGCCTATATGATTTATAAAGAACACATTGTCTCGGCCCGTAAACGCATCGCGTTGGTGGCTCATGATAATAAAAAAGCGGAGTTGGTAGAGTGGTGCTTGCGGCATAAAGAAAAGCTGCAAAAGCACGAGTTGCTTGGAACCGGAACCACTGGCGGTTATGTGGAAAGAGAGTTGGCGGTGCCGGTCACCAAGCTTATCAGTGGCCCTTTGGGCGGCGACCAACAAATTGGCGCCCTGATTTCAGAGTGCCAACTTGATCTGCTGGTGTTCTTCTGGGACCCATTTGAACCAATGCCCCATGATCCAGACGTGAAAGCGCTGCTGCGAATTGCCGCAGCGTGGAATATCCCTGTGGCCTGTAATGAAAGTTCTGCGAACTATATTTTTTCGTCTGCATTACTATCCAGCAGGCATGCGCGGAAAATTCCCGACTACGACTGCTATATTCGCGACAGGGCGGTCTGACTGAGACGCCAGGGCAACAAATACAGAGTGCGCCGTTATCACTGATTCAAAGACAACTCTTTTCGTGGAGCTGCAAAATACTGACTGTCCAGAAAAGCTTACGGCTTTGCCGGTCATGCGATTCGGGCAATTAAATTCGACTGACGGGAACTGAACGATAACAAAATTATTGATTAGTAATCGGTGCTGTCATTAACGTCGGAAGAATCAATGGAGCCAGAGCCATAACCGGATGGCCCGAAATGACGCCGTCTTTTGTAAGTCACTTTGGGTTCCGCGGTGTTGTGACGACCTTCATGCATGGCAGGCATGGAGCTGATGACACTACTGCTGTTGCCAGGATGGTAACCCTGGCCGCCTGATGAGAACCGGCGCACGGATTGCTTTTTGACCGTTGGCTGAAAGACCGGTATTGGCGTGTGCTCGAAAATGCCTTGTTCGGAGTCATCAGAAGGGTGAGCATCACCACCCTGAGAGGCGTTTTCCTGCATATTCAGACGCATGCGGTAAGGGTGGCCATAGCCACGGCGGCGCCTGGGTTTTTGGTCTTTTGGTTCGGGTGGCTTCAATCCTGTGAATTGTTCGTAAATTGTTGTGTAGATATATTTGCTCATAGTTAACTCCTGTTCATCCTCTCCCGCAATGGACAAAACGTCTTTATTCGATGTCAGACAAACCCATTTCAGGTATGAATAGGTAACACCACCTAAAACCCACTTGATCCGGCAGCTCTCAAGCCTGCTCGCTCAAAAACAATCACCAAACTACGCAGGCAAGGACGCTGTGAGTAAATGCAAACAACGCCACTGAGCGAGGATTAATTATGGTCAAAGAGTAGCATTTATATAAACAGTGGGTTGATTGATTTCATACTTTTTTTGCATGTAGGACGAGTTGTAATAACCAATTCGGGTTTGAAATCTTGTTTTGCTTGTCGCTGACTTTTTGGCAAGCGGACAATATTGCGCTGACTGGATGGATCAGTCTACACCCGTCGCCTTTCAAGTTGCTACTTTGTTGGCTGCACTTGTGCCCTTTAGGGTATTCGCTCACCCCGGTCACTTAGTATTTCAATGCTCCCGGCACCCTAGGGCATACAAGGCTTCGCTCAATTGCCGCCGCGTAGCAACATGAAATCCATTGGGTATACGCCTGTTGTTTTGGTTTTTTGTAAACGACAATAATAGTTAAAGTGATGAGGGGTGTTGTTGATGATTAATACATTGTTGTAATGTTTATCAATGTTTTTTATTAGGAATAAGTATTATCACTAATAGTGGAATTGCTGTTAGTACGGTAATTTGAATGTGAAATTTACTTTTTTTTCGGGTTAGTCAGTGTCAAATCTGCTGTTAGATTCTGTGTGGATGTGATTTGTGTGAAGATCTGCGCAGTGTTTAAAGCGGTCATTTAAACTAAATGAGTGCTACAACATGTGCGTTTATGTTGTCGGTATCGCAACAATACGACATCGGTGAGATGGTTTCATTGACCTGGATCAAGCGTTGATACAGGTCAAGTCGATGTCGCCAATAGTTCCTGCGCATTTTGTCTGACCCGAGAGCAGCTTTCCAGAGAAACCTCCAAACTTTCAGGAGCCTCTTATTATGACTGTAAACACCAAAGAGCTGCCAGTTGCGTGGGAAGGGTTCACTTCCGGCGACTGGGCAGAAAACATCAATGTCCGCGACTTTATCCAGAAAAACTATACGCCTTATGAGGGTGATGGCTCTTTCCTGGCTGGTTCTACCGAAGCGACAGACCTTCTGTGGGCTGATGTTATGGAAGGCATCAAAGAGGAGAATCGCACCCATGCGCCTCTCGATTTTGATACTGACCTGCCTTCAACCATTGACTCGCATGAGGCGGGTTACATCAACAAAGTTCTCGAAACCATCGTTGGCCTGCAAACTGACAAGCCTCTCAAGCGTGCCATCATGCCTTACGGTGGTATCCGGATGGTGGAGACTTCTTGCGAAGTTTACGGCCGCAAGCTGGACGACACTGTCAATAAAATCTTCACTGAATATCGCAAAACCCACAATGCTGGCGTTTTCGATGCTTACACTTCTACAATCCGTGACTGCCGTAAATCCGGTGTTATTACCGGTCTGCCAGATTCCTATGGCCGTGGCCGTATTATAGGCGACTATCGTCGCGTTGCTTTGTACGGCATTGACCGTTTGATCGCCGACAAGAAAGTTCAGCACAAGTCTCTGGATGCTGCGCTGGAGTTGGGCGAAAACCTTGAGCGTACCATCCAACTGCGTGAAGAGATCATGGAGCAGATCCGTGCCCTGATGCAGATGAAGAACATGGCCTCAAAGTATGGCTTTGACATCAGTGGCCCAGCTACTGGCGCCCTCGAAGCGGTGCAGTGGACTTATTTTGCTTACCTGGCTGCGGTCAAGTCGCAAAACGGTGCCGCCATGTCGCTGGGTCGTGTTACTTCTTTCCTTGATATCTACATTCAGCGTGATATGGACGCTGGCAAGATCACTGAAACTGATGCTCAGGAGATGATAGACCACTTCGTGATGAAGCTGCGTATGGTTCGCTTCCTGCGTACGCCTGAATACGACCAGTTGTTCTCCGGTGACCCAATCTGGGCCACAGAGTGTATCGGTGGTATGGGTCTGGACGGTCGTACACTGGTTACCAAAAGTGCTTTCCGTTTGCTCAACACCATGTACACCATGGGGCCTTCACCAGAGCCAAACATTACGGTTCTCTGGTCTGAGCAGCTGCCACAGTCATTTAAAGAGTTCTGTGCCAAGGTTTCCATCGACACCAGCTCAATCCAGTACGAAAACGATGACCTGATGCGCCCGGACATGACCAGCGATGATTACGCCATCGCCTGCTGTGTGTCGCCAATGATTGTCGGTAAGCAGATGCAGTTCTTTGGTGCCCGTGCCAATCTGGGCAAAACTCTGCTGTATGCCATCAATGGTGGTATTGACGAGAAGCTGAAGATTCAGGTTGGGCCAAAAACCGATAAGATCACCTCCGAGTATCTGGATTACAACGACGTCTATAGCCGTTTTGATACTTTGATGGATTGGCTGGCAACTCAGTATGTAGCTGCGCTGAACTGCATTCACTATATGCACGACAAGTACTCCTACGAAGCTGGCCTGATGGCGCTGCACGACCGTGACGTTATTCGTACCATGGCTTGTGGTATTGCTGGTCTGTCTGTAGCGGCCGATTCTCTGTCCGCCATCAAGTACGCCAAAGTGAAGCCAATTCGTGACGAAGACGGTATTGCTATTGACTTTGAAATCGAAGGCGACTTCCCTAAATTTGGCAACAACGAAGAGCGTGTTGACACCATTGCCTGTGAGTTGGTTGAGACCTTCATGAAGAAAGTAACAACCCATCGCATGTACCGTGACGCTATTCCAACTCAGTCTGTCCTGACCATTACCTCCAACGTTGTTTACGGTAAGAAGACTGGTACTACTCCAGACGGACGTCGTGCAGGCCAGCCATTTGGTCCGGGTGCTAACCCAATGCATGGCCGTGATACCAGTGGTGCAGTTGCTTCCCTGAGTTCTGTTGCCAAGCTGCCATTTTCCTACGCCAAAGACGGTATCTCTTATACCTTCTCCATTGTGCCTAAAGCGCTGGGTAAAGATGAAGACAGTCGTCGTAAGAATCTGGTCGGTCTGATGGATGGTTATTTCCATAACGAACAGGGTCGTGAGGGTGGTCAACACTTGAACGTTAACGTTATGAACCGTGAAATGCTCGAAGATGCAGTGGAAAATCCGGAAAAATATCCTTCCCTGACCATCCGTGTTTCTGGTTATGCAGTGCGCTTTAACTCTCTGACCCCAGAGCAGCAGCGCGACGTTATTACCCGTACATTCACTGGCTCGTTGTAAGGCTGGTTGTTTATACCCGACAGGCTCATCCTGCTGTTTGGTGGCAACTGAGCAAAGCCTTGCGGCATTTGACGGACGACGGGTATAACCTGATATACCCGTCGCCTTCAAGCTGCTACTTTGTTGGCTACATTCGCTCACCCCCGGTCACATAGTATTTCTATGCTCCCGGCACCCGAGGGCATAAAGGCTTCG
>JAKROC010000002.1 GCA_024509075.1 Endozoicomonas sp. | reverse complement strand
TGCACGGAAAATTCTGGAACGTACGGTACCCACCGGGCAATCCATAACATCAGCAATTTCCTCGTAGCTCAAGCCATCGAACTCCCTCAGCATCACTGCCGTACGTAATTCATCGGGCAGTCGCTGAATAACGTCGTGAATAACCTGCTCAATCTGATCGCAGTAAAGATTGCGTTCAGGGGTGTCAACAACTCTTAAAGTTGTCGCAGTCTCCAGAAAGTCGGCATCGTGCACGTCAATGTCAGACTCAGGCAGCCTGCGTCCCCTCGATACTAAATGATTTTTAGCGGTATTGACCGCGATGCGGTATAGCCAAGTGTAAAAGGAGCTGTCACCACGAAACTTGTCCAGTGCACGAAAGGCTTTGATAAAAGCCTCCTGCGTGACGTCCTGAACCTCCTGAAAGTCATTGATGTAACCGCCAACAAGACCCAGTATGCGATGCTGATATTTTATGACCAGCACATCGTAAGCTCTTTTGTCACCCTGCTTTACACGATCAACTAACTGCTGATCTGAGTCTGAACTATCGGGCATTCAGGTATCTCCAGCCGGGACAAGCAGGAGCACCCGAAGGGGTGTATTCGCGCAATCTATAATTTGAATCAGTCACTATCTTTGACCATCAAAATGAAAAAAAGTTCCTGAAATTTTCAATTTTTACTCTTAAAGGGCATCTGTCCACTAACCCAGTACTTCTGGGTTCTGTCGTTATGATAAAAAGCGACACAGGACTTGCCAATGCATCACTGCCCATCCCGTGTTCATAATCCAAATCAACAACGTGCTTCGTAACGTGGGTCATTTATACACAACTAATCATCGACCCGCAAAATAGCTGCTTTAATCTTGAATCACTGTCACATTACCCTGGTTCGCCCGGAGCTGTTGCTGTCTGCTTCAATCAGCCAAGAGCCGCTGTTGCCAGAACAGGCTAGCACATTAATCCATATTACAATCATTTTCTTGCCCACGGTTGAAGATGGTTTCAGGGGAAGCTCTATGCAACACCGACTTTGTTACGATGTGATCATTATCGGTTCCGGTGCCGCTGGTTTAACCACAGCCCTGCGTCTGCCAGCCGCGGTTCGCATCGCCCTGATCAGCAAAGATTTACCCGATGCCGGGGCTACCTGCTGGGCACAAGGTGGCGTGGCAGCAGTGCTTGATGACCACGATCATATTGACCAGCATGTTCAGGATACTCTGACGGCAGGTGCAGGCCTGTGTGATCAGCAGGCAGTTCAGAATGTAGTCAGCCATGGTCGTGAAAGTATCCAGTGGCTGATCAGTCAGGGGGTGCCATTTACCACCGCCAGCCAAAGCTCAGGCTTCCATCTCACCCAGGAGGGTGGGCATAGCTCCCGGCGCATCGTTCACGTTGCCGATGCCACCGGCAGAGCCATTTCCAACACGCTTTTGCAGCAGGCTGGCAGCAAGGCCAATATCGACCTGTTCAGTCACCATCTGGCTATCGATCTGCTGAATGTCGGCACCCTCCCTACACGTTGCCTGGGCGCCAGCGTGTTTGACCTGAAGCACCGACAGATTCGTCTTTTCAGCAGCCGCTTTACGGTTCTTGCCTGCGGTGGGGCGAGCAGCGCTTACATTTTCAGCAGCAACGGTGATGGCGCGTCCGGCGACGGTATTGCCATGGCCTGGCGCGGTGGCTGCCGGGTAGCCAACATGGAGTTCAACCAGTTTCATCCTACTTGCCTGTATCACCCCGAGGCGCGTTCCATGTTGATATCTGAGGCGTTACGGGGCGAAGGAGGCCTGCTCAAACGTCCCAATGGCAGCCGTTTTATGCCCGAGTATGATGTACACGCTGAGCTGGCTCCGCGGGATATTGTTGCCAGAGCCATGGACTGTGAGATGAAACGACTGGGAGTAAACTGCCTTTACCTGGACATCAGTCACAAACCGGCTGACTTTATTCGTTCGCACTTTCCAAACATTTATCAGCGCTGTCTAAGCTATGGCATCGACATCACCACAGACCCTGTTCCAGTGGTGCCAGCGGCGCACTACACCTGCGGTGGCATCGTTGTCAATCAGCACGGGCAAACCGACACGCAGGGCCTGTTTGCCGTTGGCGAGTGTAGCTTTACCGGCCTGCATGGTGCTAACCGGCTGGCCAGCAACTCTCTGTTGGAATGTTTTGTCTCGGCCCGGCACTGTGCCCAGTGGATTACCAGGGCAATGGCGCAATACCCCAATCTACCACCTGCACCCGCATGGAATGAAAACCGACAAGCCGATCATGGCAACATGGGGATTCTTATTCACCACATAAAAGTTTTACGTCGCTTAATGTGGGATAACGTTGGCATCGTCCGCAGCACCGCAGGGCTGCAAAAGGCGATGGCACAACTCAAGTTGCTACAGGCAGCCAGCCGACAACTCCACCACGACCGTACAATCAGCAAGCACCTGATTGAGCTGCGTAACCTTACTCTGGTATCGGAACTGATTATCCGCTGCGCCCTGGCCAGAAAAGAGTCCCGCGGACTGCACTATTCACTGGACTATCCTGAGCGTGCCAACGTGGCGAAAAACACTATTTTGACCCCCGGCCAAAAATCGTAGCCGACTCAAGCAGTAATCTGAGCCGAAAAGCATGCAGCTCGACCGGGTCGGCACTGTCTGGAAAAAGAATCAGCCAGAGGGGGCGGCGCAGGCCCTCAACGCTAAACCGAAAGGTAATCAGCGCTCCGGTAACGACTACCTCACCCTCAGGCCAGGCACGCGACCAGCGCTCACCATGGCGAACCCACCACTGATCATCCAGCAGACGGACGGCAGCAATGCTCAGAGGATGGGCGCGAACAATATAGCGGGTGTAGTAGCGATGGCCATGAATAACCACCAATCCACTCAGGGCAATCTTGGCCAACAGCGCCAAGCCGCACCACCACAACGCCAGCAACGCGGCACCATGACACAGCGCAGCCAGCCCCAGATGGCAGGCAGAGTGCTGCAAATTGACTTCACACAGGCTCGCTCTTGTAGCGTCCACGCTCCAGCACCTTATCGACCATGGCACTGAGCTGGCCGTCTTCGGGTCTGGCACCACTCATGAACCAGCTGAACAAATCCGGGTCTTCACAGTCCAGCAGACGCACGTAGGTCTGCTGCTCTGCCTCACTCAAATCAGTCAGTGCTTCGCGGGTAAATGGCTCCAGCAACACATCCAGTTCCAGCATGCCCCGGCGACTGCGCCACTGCAGTGCTTTTAATTCATTGTCGTCCAGCATTTAAACATAACTCCAACTGTTCATTCTGCGGAAGATTATACCTTTAAAATTGTTGCAAGAATCCTCTATCATGTTTGGATTTGTTTCATTCCCAACAAGGTAATCAGATGGTCACCGACTGGAAGACCTGTGCAACGACTCAAGGTGCAGAGCAATTAACGGCGTTTTCCCGGACTCCGGAGCAAATGGACACTGACACTGTCTGCATATTGTCCAGACATGGGCTGGTCAGTGTTGAGGGGCGCGACCGGGAAAAATTTTTGCAGGGTCAGGTTTCCACCCATATGACACAGCTGGGCGCACTGCATCATGGCACTGGTGTTGCCTGCTCGCCCAAAGGGCGCATGTACACCACTTTCAGAGTGTTAAATGCCGGCGAGCGCTATTTGTTGGAAATGAACTCAGGACTGATCGAACCGTCTATTGAAACGCTGAAAAAATACGCGGTTTTTTTCCAGGTCAGTCTTGTTTCGCAGCCCGACTATCTGATTCTGGGTCTGTCTGGTGCCAACATCGACGTTGCGCTGAACGCCATATTTCCTGATGCCTGCGTACCTGAAAACAATGAAGTTACTGAGATTGCCGGTGGCGGCTATCTGTTAAAAGTCCCTGGCATCCGCGCACGTTATGAGCTGTGGCTGCCAGAAAATAGCATGACAAGATGGTGGCCTGCACTGACCAACGCCCTGACGCCAGTCACAGAGGTTCTCTGGCAACTGTTCAGTATTGAATCAGTTATCCCTGAGCTGAGCCCGGAAACAGTCGATAAATACATCCCTCAACATCTTAATCAGCCATCTCTTGGCGCTGTCAGTTTCAAAAAGGGCTGTTACACCGGGCAGGAAATTGTTGCCCGCACACAAAATCTCGGGCAGTTGAAAAGCCGCTGCTATCACTTGAGCCTTGAAAGTTCCACACTGCCTGAAATCAACACACGCCTGTATAACGGCAACAGCAAAGCGGTGGGAGAGATTATTGCCAGCGCCCGCAAGGCAAACAACACCGTTGAGCTACTGGCAGTGGTGCGCATCGATGCGATCAACGATCTGTATCTGTATCCGGGAAAAGAGCAGCCCTTAAAGGTTCATGAACTGCCTTACCCCATTGACCCTAAAGCGGAACTGCAACGGTAATGGCATTGGCTACGCTAACCGAGCCCCCGGTTAGCGTTTGATGCCAAGGCTCTTGCGTATATCGCCGAGCATATCCCTGGCCTCATCGAAATCGTAACTGACAACCGCATCACGAAAGAGCTTTAACTGCTTCTGATCAATCTGGTCTTGCAAACCACGAACCAGCAAGGGGAGGCTAGACACAACATCCACATCCCCTTCGCTGAGTTTTTCTTCTACCTCATCAATCAGACTGGATAACTGCCCAACTTCTACAGTTCCCTCTCCGGCAGGATCCAGATTTTCCTTGACCGACGGCAGCCGTTCCAGCCCATCCATAACCTGCTCGAAGGCCCGGACAAATGGTTCCATCAAGGCAGAATCGGGCATCTGTGACTGATCTTTCAGAAACTTCTCAAGACCTTCGGCGTATTGGGACAACTGTGTGGCGCCCAGATTGCCGGCCACCCCCCGCAATGTGTGCACAAGCTGACCGGCCTCCTGCCATTTACCCGCTTCAAGAAAACCTTGCAGATGTGCCAGATCCTCTTTTTGCTGGCGGTGAAAATCAGCCAGTAATTTTTTATACAGCGACTGATTTCCTTGCAACCGCTGCAAGCCAGCATCCACATCAATGCCAGGCAACTGCAGTGAGGAAGAGTTGTATCCAGTAGACTCAAGAGTGACGCATTGGTGAACATCGGTTTCACCAACTTGCAGCCAGTGGCACACCATTTGCCTGAGTGCCTCAGGACTGAGCGGCTTGGCAATATGATCGTTCATCCCGACCTGCAGGCAGCGCTCGCGATCACCAGCCATGGCGTGGGCGGTCATGGCGATGATAATCAGTTTATCCTTGTGCAGACTGTCCCTGATCACACGAGTAGCCTGATAACCGTCCATCTCCGGCATCTGGATATCCATAAACACCAGGTCATAATCTTCCTTCCTGAGTATTTTCACCGCTTCGGCACCGTTGGTCGCCATCACCACCTCAAGCCCCATGCGTTCCAGTAGCTCACGAGCAACCTGACGGTTAATTTCATTATCCTCAACCAGCAATACTCGACCCTTGGGTATGTCAACCAGCAGAGACTCACCGGCCATCATGGTAGCTTTCGGAGGCTTTTCATGAGGTTTAACCAGGCAGGCGATTGTCTCTACCAGCACCGAGGGATTCACCGGTTTGATCAAAAAAGTATCCACTGTTGCACTGGCCCTGGTCATTACTTCTTCCCGCCCGTAGGCCGATACCATAACCAGTTTTGGCACTACAGCAAGATTGAGCTGCAGGATTTTCTCGGCCAGTTCAATGCCTTCGATTTCTGGCATACGCCAGTCCAGCAGAACCAGGTCAATGGCCTGAGCCTCGCTGCTGTTTTTCTCAGTCAGCAACGCCAGTACCTCATCAGGGCATTCTCTTTCCCAAGTCACGCATCTGGCCTTTTGCAATTGACTGACCAACACTTGCCGGTCACTGGCGTCGTCATCAACCACCAGCACGGCCACCCCTTCCAGCGACCGCTTTGGCTGCCAGTCATGCGGGGCAGTGCCCAGCTCAACGGTGAATTGAAAAGTACTGCCAAGCCCCAGTTCAGAATCCACAGCAATATCTCCACGCATCAACTGCACCAGATTCTTGGAGATGGCCAATCCAAGTCCGGTGCCACCAAACTTGCGCGTTGTCGAGCCATCAACCTGGGAAAACGACTGAAACAGTTTGGTTTGCTGCTGTTTACTGATGCCAATGCCGGTATCAGCCACGACAAACTTCAAACGGGACACTTCATGTTCGTTACTGACCAGCTCCACCTTGATACTGACCTTTCCCTGGCTGGTGAATTTGAGAGCATTGTGGGTCAGATTAATAAGTATCTGCCCAAGGCGCAGGGGATCACCCTTCAGATGTCTTGGGACGTCTGGGGCGATGTCATAAGTAAATGCAAGTTTTTTTTCCCGAGCCTTGATGATGCACAGGTTATAGACATTCTCAAAAACGCCCTCCAGATCAAACTCAATGTTTTCCATGGTGAGCTTACCAGCCTCTATCTTGGAGAAATCCAGAATATCATTGATGATACCCAGCAGATCGTGGGCTGAGGTCTGTATCTTGCCTATGTAGTCTCTTTGCTGATGGGAGAGACGAGTCTCCTGCACCAGGTAACTCAAACCAATAATGGCATTCATGGGTGTGCGAATCTCGTGGCTCATATTGGCCAGAAAATCACTCTTCGCCTGATTGGCCTGATCTGCCAGCTCCTTAGCCTTGTACAGGGCATCTTCGCTCTGTTTACGATCAGTAATGTTACGCCCGGAGGCAAAGAGATAACCATCCCCCTCATACTCCGTGTAATTTGCCGTGATTTCCACCGGGAACACAGAGCCATCAGCCGTCTTGCGCAATGTTTCGTATGTCATCCCCTTGCGCAGTTTCAGTTGCGCCCACAGTTTACTCCACGAGCTTTGGGTGATAGCCGGGTTAATGTCCATAATCGACATGCTCATCAACTCTTCGTGAGTGTATCCCAGCGCCTTGCAGGCAGACTCGTTAACATACTTGTGGTACCCGTCACGGCGGAACCAGTGAATATGATCACCCGCACTGTCAAGAGAGAAACGAGCCATGGACAGCTCTCGCTCCCGTTCAATCTGCTGGGTGATATCAACCATAGTACCAATAACCCGCATAGGTCTGCCTTGCTCGTCCCTGAACACCACCTTGCCCTTACTGCGCACCGTAGCGTAACTGCCATCATTGCAACGCAAGCGATAAACAAACTGGAACGACTGGTCTGAACCGGCCAGTTGTTGCTCCCAGAACTCAATGGCCATCATCTTGTCCTGTGGGTGCAAAAGGCTCCGCCAGGCACTGATGGTGTGCATCAGCTCACCTGGCTGGTAGCCAAGCATGGTCTGGTAGCGGGGACTGAGGTACATCAGATCCCGAGGGACATCCCAGTCCCACAGACCATCAGAAGCTGCATCCATGGCCAGCTGGTAACGCTCTTCACTCTGGCGCAGGGCATCTTCGGCTTTTTGCCGGTCCCGGGCCACGGCCACCAGCTTGCCCATGCGCCACAACAAGTCCATCTCCTGAACGAAGACCTGATACTTGTCCGGAACATTGATCAGGCCAACGCCGCCGACTACCCGACCAAACAAAATAATCGGTGTGTAAAGCGCATTGGTAATGGCCAGCCGATCAAGAATAGCAACCCCCTCCCGGTCACCTTTTTGTTCTACCTCATCGCGAATCAGCACATTGACCTGATCTAACTTGATCTTGCCACATGCTTTGGAAAAGTCGTGATTAAACAGCGCTTCACACCCTTGCAGATCACTGGTTTTGCGCTGCGTCCAGTAGTGCTCAATCCGGGTTTTGGAGGTCCAGGAAAAAATACACACCGACTCGGCCTGCAGGTAATTGCCCAGCTCACTGAGCAGATGCTCTGTCGCTTCGTGTACCGGCCGATCCATAAAGGTTCTGGATATATCGCTCATCAGCCGGTCTAGCTCAGAGCGCACGCGAAGCCCTTCCTCAGCCTTCTCCCGGTCGTTAATCTCCATGGTTAAACGACGGTTCCAGTAGACAATCATGATCAATACCACCAGCAGCAGCACAAGCGCGGTGAACACCTCTTTGTTAGGCTGCCACCAAATGTTTGCCTTGTATTTCAACCATGTGCTTTCAACCTCAGATCGGTCTTCAGGGGTGATACTGGCCACAGCCTTGGTCAAAATGGATGCCAACACCGGCTCATCATTGCGTGAGGCAATGCTGAACTGATAATCAAAACCCGCCTCGCCAATAATGTGCAGACTGGTGATTTTCAGTTCGTCTATGGTATGGCTGGCTGAGGCCAGGTTGGCGATCATAGCGTCCAGGCCACCGCTGGCGACCTGCTGCAAGCCATCGGCAACATTTGCAACGGGGACAAAATGAACGGTCGGGTACTTCTGACGTAACATGGAGTAATCCACGTAACCGGTAACAAAGCCGACACTTTTTCCCTGCAAATGGCTGCCGCTGCGAATGGCCCGCTCAGAACTGCGCGTCAGGATCACGGCAGGCACGTCAACTATCGCAGGCGTAAACTCGAGAAAATGGTGCCTGGCCGCAGTAGGCTGTAACATACCGACAATGTCCACCCCTTGACGATAGGCCTTGGCCAGGCCCTCAGCCCAGGGATCTGCCTCAACAAACGTGAAGGTAACGCCTAAACGGTCACTGATCAGGCGTAAGTAGTCCACGGCCATCCCGCGCGGCAGCCCCCTGTCCATGAACGAAAATGGTGCTTTGTTGGCATCAATGAGCACTTCGAGCTTTGGATGTTCATCCAGCCATTTTCGCTCTTGCTCTGTCAACTCAACGGCAGCCAGATTTTTGTTAAAATAGCGTTCCTCAGGCTTGGCAATCCAGTGCTCCTCAATTTCCCAGCGCTCCAGCAACGAGATATCGCTAAACCCCTTGTTAATCAGAGGCTGTAACCAGCCCTTGTCCTTATTCAGGGTTGCTGCGGATACCGGCTCGCTGAGCACAAACTGGTCGCTGCGAACAATCTCTCCGTCAAGCTCTCCACGGCTGATATCAGCCTGAGCAACATCGGACTCAGACATAAACGCATCAATGTCTCCATTGAGCAGCCCATCCATCATTTTTGCAGGATGGTCATAAGCGACGCCGACGGTTTCTGGCAAGTGCCTGGCAATGAACTCCTGCTGACTGGAGGCAAGCAAAGCGCCAACACGCTTGCCGCTCAATTCCAATGCGGGATCGACAGGGTTGTCAGCGCGATAGTAAAAACTCGTTTTCAGCCGGTAAAAAGGTTCAGAAAAGGTCAGATAATTTTTTCGCAGATCAGTCGGCGTCAGTGAGGCAATAATATCAATCTCGCCCTGCTTGAGGTTCTCAAGGTTCTCTACCGTGTTTCCAGGCACAAAACGGATAGGCTGCCCAGTCTTTTCAGACCAGAGCCGCCAGATGTCGGCAAACAACCCAGATGGCTTACCTGTGGCATTGAAAAATGACAGGGGGTAAAGATCAGGATCCAGACCAAGCACCAGACTATTTTCTTCCGAAAAGGTCGTCTGTATCCAGTGGGCAACAACTCCGTTTCGCTCCCAATCAACAATTCTGAACAGGCCGTGACGAATATCCTCCAGCAGTTGTTTCCGCCCGGGCGCCACCAGAAATTCCAGCTCCAGCGGCTCGGCGGGCACCTTGATCAGGTGGTAAGAATGCCCGTGCCCAGTGCGCTGGATTACTTCATGCAAACTGACATCGCCACCAACAACGGCATCAAGTTCACCGGCTTCAAACAACCTGATCATGTCAGGGTATGAATCAAAGCTGACAAGACTGGCCCCGGCATTGAATTGTTGCAGTGTCTTGCGCATGCCCAGGCCGGGAATGTAGCCAATTTTCAGTTGCCTGACTAACTGCTCGAAGGAGTAATGTTCATACTTTTTATGAACCAGCATCCAGAGGGAGCAGGTGTACAATGAGACCGTGTCAAACTCTTTGTATTTCTCAACCTCGGAGAATGGCAGAAAGGCAAGCATATCCACCGTACCATTGAGCAACTGCTCTTTAATGCGCTCAGAGGTGGTGGGTACAAATTCAACCTGCGTCCCGTTTTTCCCGGACCAGTAGCTCCAGAGATCATAAGCCAGTCCCTTCGGTTGACCAACGTCATTTTCGTACATCCACGGAGACTGGTCGGTGAAGTAGGCAATTTTAATGACTTTTCCCTGCTGGCCGACAGCCTCTCCAGCTTCCGCCGACACAAGATAAAGCAGCATGGTGATAATAAAGAGCACAAATACATAGAGGCGGTTCAGCATTGACACACGTAAATCAAGGCTCGAAAAAAAATGCATAATATTTTTTTGGAAACGGACAACGGCGAGGCTCGGTTATCATAACCTGAATTCAGGCAATCACCTACACACAAAAGATAAAATTCGGTTTTTTACTACATTTATCAGAACAAACAACTATAAAGGCAGCAAGTATGGAAATTGAAAACCTCATCACTCGACAAGTCGCCACCAGCAAGGAACTCATCGTTCGCGCCAAGTCCTTAATGGCCGAAATGAAAATCCTGAAAAAAAAGCTGCACCTCAACGAAGGCTGTGGCCAACGCTTCTTACAAAAAACCAGCCCGGATATGGCAGTGCTGCAACAGGCCGAGCAGGAGATTGCCGCTTCCTACAGTGGCAAACCGCAGAAAAATCAGCAGAACAAAACCAAATCCAAACTGCTCAACAACATGGTCCGCCGGGGACAAGCCTGAATCACGCCATCAGGCTGTCACCCGATGGCCTGATCCCCTCTCTCCCCCCCGCAAAGTTGACAGCACACGCAATTGCATCGACAGTAGCACCAGTGATAACAGCCACTGATGACGCTTTCCCGTGCTGACCATTTACCATTCTAACCATCTGGACGTTCTGAAAGACCTCCTTGCAGAGCTATTGCACCAGAGTCCGCCAGCCAACCCGTTGACCGATGAGCACGTTCTGGTAGAAAGCCCCGGCATGGCCCAATGGTTACGCCTGGCTCTGGCTCAGAAGCTGGGCATTGCTGCCGGCATCAGCTTTCCACTGCCAGCCAGTTTCCTCTGGCAAATATACACCCAGGTGTTGCCGGATGTTCCCCGTCGTTCGGCCTTCAACAAGGAGTCCATGACCTGGAAGCTTATGGACTTGCTGGACGCCCTCAAACATGATCCGGACTTCAGCACCCTTGACCAGTACTTGGCTGGCGATGCCGACGACATCCGCAAATTCCAACTGTCCGGCAGAATTGCCGACATCTTCGATCAGTACCTGGTTTATCGACCCGACTGGATTAACCACTGGGAGCAGGGGCTTGACCCCACCGGCATCACTGCAGACCAGCCCTGGCAACCCAGATTGTGGCGCGCACTGGTGGCCAAAACCGCTGAGCTAGGTCAGTCGCCCTGGCATCGGGCCAATATGCACCAACGTTTTTTGCAAGCCATTACCGAAGGCAGTCAGCACGCTCAACTGCCGGAAAGGTTATTTGTCTTTGGCATTTCCGCTTTGCCACCTCACTTTGTCGAATCGCTCGAAGCATTGGCCAGCCGCTGCGATGTCCACCTGATGGTCACCAACCCATGCCAGCACTACTGGGGTGATGAGCGGGATCCAAAGTATCTGCGCAAACTAGCCGCACGCAAACTGCTGGATCGACAGCGAACCGGGGAAGGTGGCAAAAACTGGTTCAACAAGGCGAGGCTCAATCCCGATACTCTGGGCGCATTTGACGATCTGGACACCATTGGCAATCCATTGCTTGGCTCCATGGGCAAACTGGGGCGAGACTACTTCCACCAACTGCACAGTCTGGACGCCTTTGATATTGACGTGTTCGTCAGCGACCACAGGGACAACCTGCTTGGCACCATCCAGAAAGATATTTTTGAACTACACGACCAAACCACATTGCCAACCCCCAGAAGCCACGACTCGTCCTTACAGTTTCACCGCTGCCACAGCCCACTGCGTGAGGTGGAGGTGCTCTACGACCACCTGCTGGCCATGTTCGACCAGGATGCAACACTGACCCCGAAAGACATTGTTATCATGCTGCCGGATATCGACAGCTACGCTCCGTGGATTCAGGCGGTATTCGGCAGCACTGATGACCACCGTCGTATTCCCTTCGCCATCTCAGACATCAGCGCCAAGAGCGAACACCCAGTCCTGTCTGCCTTCCTCAGGCTGCTGGAGCTGGACAAAAGCCGCTGCTCAGCCCCGGAGTTGATGGAACTGCTGGAGGTACCGGCCATACAACGGCGCTTCAGGCTGGATTTTGCCGACCTGGATATTCTGCGCCAATGGGTTCACGAGTCTGGCATCCGCTGGGGCCTGACTCCGGAACATCAGGGCAAGTTTGACCTGCCTGAATTAGAGGCCAACTCCTGGCTGTTTGGCATTCGCAGGATGCTGCTCGGGTATGCCATGCCAGAAAGCGCTGGCGTTTACCACGGCATTCTGCCGCTGGACGCTGCCCAAGGCATGACGGCAGCATTGGCAGGTCAACTGGCCAGCTTTATCAACGGTGCAGAACAGCTGACCAGGGAGCTGGAAGAGGGCCGCACCATAGATCAGTGGGTTCAGTTTACCGGACAACTGCTGGAGCGTTTTTTCCTCACTGACTCAGAAGAGGATGAAGCCGCCTTGGGGCTGGTGCGTGACACCGTCGCCCAACTTTACGAGCAGTTACAACAAGCCGGTTTTGACCGGCCGCTGTCCCGCAGTGTTTTTATCAGCTACCTGAATGAACGTCTTACCCATCAGCGCAGCAGCCAGCGGTTTCTTGCTGGACAGGTCAACTTTTGCACCCTGATGCCCATGCGTTCCATCCCTTTTCGCGTCGTCTGCCTGCTGGGCATGAATGATGGTGCTTACCCTCGCAGCATCGCTCCGGCCGGTTTTGACCTGATCGCCAGGCACAGCCGCCGGGGTGACCGTTCACGCCGGGTGGACGACCGTTACTTGTTCCTCGAAGCACTGCTCTCGGCTCAGGACACGTTCTACATCAGCTTTGTCGGGCGGCGGATTCAGGACAACAGTGAACGGATTCCCTCAGTACTGGTGACTGAACTGCTCAATTACTGCGAACAGGGCTTCGGCCTGAAACCGAAACAGCTAATAACCGAACACACCCTGCAACCGTTCAGCCGACAAAATTTTCTCAGCAATGCACCAGGCAGCTTTATCAAGGAGTGGCTGCCAGCCGCAGCACGCGAAAGCGAACCGCCACGGCCCTTTTTCACGGAGCACCTGCCCAGACTGGAGGGCATCAAACTGGATGAAGTTGAACTGGCTGAACTGCTGCGCTTCTACGCTAACCCCTGCCGTTACTTTTTCAACCGCCGGTTGAAGGTCTACTTCTCCAACCAGGATCTCACTCTGGCAGAGACAGAGACCTTCGCTTTGGACGCACTGGAAAACTACCAGTTAAAAACCCAGTTACTGGACGCGTTGATCAGGCAGGAGCAATTCAACCAGCGCCTGCAATCCACCGGTGAACTGCCCCACCGTGCCTTTGGTCAACTACTGCTCGATGAACAAATCAGCGCCTTGCAACCGCTGGCCGACAGACTTCGACCTCAGCTTGAAAACGCCAATCCAGATCGAGAAGTAAAGCTCACCATCACTCACCCACAGTTGTCAGAGGGCAGTGTGCAACTGACCGGCTGGCTGAAAGGCTTCAGCCAATCAGCCATGCTGCGTTACCGACCGGCTCGCTTCAAAGGTAAAGACCTGATCAAAAGCTGGCTTGAACACCTCTGCCAGTGCCTCGGTGACAATCCGGTGCCGACCCATATTTATGACCTGGATCATCAGAGGCGTTTACCCGTGGTCAACAAGACGCAGGCCAGAGAGCACCTGGCCACGCTGATTTATTATTACCATCTGGGGCAGAATATCCCCCTGCCCTGGTTCCCCCAGACCGCTTATAGCTGGCTCAGCGCTGACCCGCACGAAAATTCCGACGCAGCCATCGAGACTGCTGTCAAGACCTTTGCCGGTGACAACTTCCATACCACTGGTGAGAACAGCGATGACTACATCCAGCGGGTCTACCCGGAACTGGAGCCAGTATTAACTGAAATGATCAGTCTGGCTGACCTTATCCTGGCCCCTGCCTTTGCCTGTCTGGAGGAAGTCGAACAATGACGTCCCAAACCCTCGATCCCCGCACCTTGCCCATGCATGGCGTACGCTTGATCGAAGCCAGTGCCGGCACCGGCAAAACCTACACCATCGCCAATCTCTACCTGCGCGCACTGCTTGGCCACGGCAACGGTCAGACACGCCATGAAACCCCATTGACTGTTGACCAGATTCTGGTGGTGACCTTTACCGATGCCGCCACCGGCGAGCTGCGTGACCGCATCCGGGCCAGAATTCATGACACCCGGGGAGCCTTTAACGCTGGCCAGTCTGACGATTTGTTTATCCAGCAACTGATTGATGATATGGCACAACCCCAGCAGTGCCAGGCGCTGCTGCTGGCGGCAGAACAACAGATGGACGAAGCGGCGATTTTCACCATCCACGGCTTTTGCCAGCGCATGCTCAAGCAGCACGCCTTTGAAAGTGGCACGCTGTTCTCCAGTGAACTGGTCACCGATATTGAACCGATGTTGCAACTGTGTGCCGCCGACTACTGGCGGCGCACTTTTTACCCGCTGGACAAACCGCTGGCCAAACTGATCCAGTCGATCTGGAAAACGCCCGATGACCTACTCAATGCTGTGCGCAGGTGGCTCCCCCTGTCCAATCTGCAACTGGCTGACCGCCAACTGCCCGTCTCACTGGCTGATTTCATGGAGCAATACCTGGTTCCGGCTGCTGAATTGAAAGCGTTGTGGCAGGCTGATCAGGACACCATTGAACAACAACTGCTTGGCTGCGGCTTGCGCAAGGATCGCAAACCCTTGAAGCGCCTGCCGGCAATGACTGAGTTTCTGGCCAGTGAAGACCTGGTCCCAAATCTGGAAAAAGACAGCTGGGAGATTTATGGCACAGAGATTTTACAAAAAAGTCTGTTAAAGACTGGCAAGCTACCGAGCCACCCCATTTTCAGAAAAATTGATGAGTTCCTTGCTCTGCCCGGCAAGCTGAAAGAGACCCTCAAAGGAGTCATCACCCGTGATGCCCTGAACCATATCAAAACCCAGCTCAGCCAGCTGAAATCCAGCCGCCACCAACTCTCGTTCGATGACCTGCTGGGCAACCTGTCCGCCGCACTGTTCGCAGGCCAGCCGGGTAACGACGGCGAATTGCTGGCCAAGGCCATTCGCAGCCAGTACCGCATCGCCATGATTGATGAGTTTCAGGATACCGACCCCAAGCAGTACCAGACCTTCAACACCATTTACATAGATAGCGATGACCCGGCCACCGGCCTGTTTATGATTGGCGATCCAAAGCAGGCCATTTACGGCTTTCGTGGTGCCGATATTTTCACCTACATGCAGGCCCGGGAACAGGTTCACAGCCACTACACCCTGGACACCAACTGGCGTTCCAGCGATGCGATGGTGTCAGCCATTAACAGCGTGTTCCAGAACTCGCCTGAACCGTTTATTTACAACGACAGCATTCCTTTTGAACCGGTTCATCCTTCACCCAGCGCGAAAGGCAAACGGCTTTATCACCAGGGCCAGCCCCTGCCGGCCATGACCTTCTGGCTGCCACCGGGACAAGAAACGGTTAACTCCGAAAACTATCTGGCAGCCATGAGCCTGGCCACAGCCAATGAGATTAACCGCCTGCTCTCGGCGGCAGACCAGGGCGAGTGCATAGTGCATAACGGCAATAAACAGGCACCGTTGCAACCTGGTGATATTGCCGTACTGGTGCGCAGCGGCAGCCATGCTGGTCTGTTACGTCGGGCATTGATAGACCAGAATATTGCCAGTATCTATCTCAGCAACCGAGACTCCGTGTTTAGCGCCCGGGAAGCCTCGGACCTGGAAAAAGTGCTGCAAGCCTGCCTGCATCCCACCAATGAACGCCTGATCAAGGCTGCTCTGGCCACCGCGCTGCTTCATCTTGATGCCGCCACTCTTGATGCCCTTAATACCAACGAACAAGCCTGGGAGCAGGCGGTTGAAGAGTTCAGCAACTATTGCGCACTGTGGCAGCGCAAAGGCGTTCTGCCCATGTTGCGCCAGCTAATTTTCCAACGCCGCCTTGCTGAGCAGCTGCTGGCCAGCCCAGATGGCGAGCGCCGCTTGACCGACCTGCTGCATCTGGGTGAACTGCTCGCCGCTGCCAGTCTTGAACAGCAAGGGCCATCTGCTCTGACACGCTGGCTCGCCGAGCAGATCAGTCATCCCAACGACAATGCCGATGACCAGCAGCTGCATCTGGAGAGCGAGCGCAACCTGGTGAAGATCATTACCATCCACAAGTCCAAGGGGCTGGAGTACGGCGTGGTGTTCTTCCCCTTTGTCTGTCACCTGAACGCCAGCACTTCCCTGCTATACCACGACCCGGACACCAGCGAACCATGGCTGGCCCTGACGCCTTGCGAACAGGCGGCAAGGCTGGCGGAACAAGAACGACTGGCCGAAGACCTGCGCCTGCTCTATGTTGCCATGACCCGCTCGGTCTATTGCTGTTATCTGGGTATGGCACCGTACAAGTCCGGCCGGGTATCGAAAGATGGCATGACCGACCTCCGCCGCACGGCCGTAGGTTATCTGCTCAATAAAGGGAAAGACATTTACCTCTCAGAGCTTCCTGCCCTGCTGACTCAGCTGGAGACAGACTGCCCAAACCATCAGATAGTAATCACCCCGCCACTTCTCGACCCTATGCCTCCCTATGTTGCAGCAACATCTCAAGAAGATGCCCTAACTGCGCGAAATTTCGGTGGAAAAATTGAAAGGAACTGGTGGACCACCAGCTACTCGGCCCTCTCGCGGCACCATGCGTCGAGCGCCGATGCCAGCCATGAGATTCCCGGCTTTGATCGCGAAGTCATCCAGCAATGCCAGGAAGCCACCGCTGAAACCGGTGATGACCCGTTCAGCCTGTTCCATTTCCCCAAGGGCGCACAGCCAGGCACCTTTATGCACAGCCTGTTTGAAAATCTGGATATGAACACCTTGCGCTCAGCCAGCGGTGACTCATACCTTGATCGCTTTGTGCAAGAGAATCTGACCCGTGTGGGCTACAGTCACGAGTGGTTGCCTGCCATCAAGGGCATGCTGCTCAACTGCCTGAAAGCTCCGCTCGATGGCAACCAGATGCGGCTGATAAATCTGCCCGACAGCGCCCGCCGGGTGGAGATGGAGTTCTATCTGCCCATTGCGCATCTGGACCCGGATCAGCTAAACCAGCTTATCGCCCGCCATGACCCACTGAGCGCCAGAGCCGGCAAACTACAGTTCCAGCACATGAAAGGCATGCTCAAGGGCTTCATTGATCTGACCTTTGCCTACAGCGACCGCTGGTATGTGCTTGATTACAAGTCCAACTGGCTGGGCAGTGAAGCCAGCCACTACGCCCATCAAGCCATGAGCAATGTGATGGTGGAGCATCGCTATGACCTGCAATACCAGCTTTACTCCCTGGCTCTGCACCGACTACTCAGACAGCGCATAGCGGATTATCAGTTCGATCAGCACTTCGGTGGGGTTATCTACCTGTTTTTGCGTGGTGTGCAGGCCAATGATCCGGATCATCACGGCATATTCAGCCACAAACCCAGTTATGAACTGGTGCATGGTCTGGATCAACTCTTTTACGGCAATGATGCTGAGGCGCGCAAAGCATGTTAAATCTGCTGCAACTACTGGAACAGCAAGGCGTCATCCGAGCCCTGGATTATCAATTTGCCCGCCTGTTACACTCCATGAACCCGGACCCACTGGTTACCCTGCTGGGAGCCAACACAAGCCATGAGCTGGGCCGGGGGAACGTGTGCATGTCGCTCAAAGGGGCGCTGTTCGGGCTGGATCACAGCGCCAGCCAAAAACTGCTGACCCACACCGGCTTCGTCCGGGAACAATGGCCAAACTTGCTCAGCGCTTGCCCATTGGTGGGTGATGGCAGAGTGGGTGATGACTGTCAACCGACCCCTCTGGTACTTGACAGCGGTCGGCTCTATCTTTACCGCTACTGGCAGTATGAATGCAATGTTGCCCGATTCTTGCTGCGTCAACAGGGTGAGGTTCTCGATAGCCAGCAAGCCCGCACAATTTTACAACGCCTGTTCCAGCGTGATTACTCCTTTGTCGCCCAGCAGTGTACTGGGCAGACGCCGACACAGCAGCAGGCCACCATCATCAAATGGCTGGATATTGAAGTCAGTGAGTCACTGGACTGGCCAGAAATTATCACCGCCATCAACCAAACAACCCCGGATGCCACCACGCTGGATCGCTTGATACCTGACTCTGCCTGCCTGAACTGGCAAAAAATCGCCGTCGCCCTGGCGGCAAGCCGCTCGTTTTCGGTGATCAGCGGTGGCCCCGGCACCGGCAAAACAACAACGGTCGTCCGACTGCTGGCTCTGTTGACCGAGCTTGGTCTGGCACAAAATGCTGCTCCCAATATCAAACTGGTTGCACCCACCGGCAAGGCCGCCGCTCGACTGACCGAGTCCATCGGCGGGGCCCTGGCACGCATCAATTGCAGCGCAGCAGTGCGAGAAAAAATACCGACTCAGGCCGGCACCCTGCACCGGCTGTTGGGGGTCTTACCCGGCAAGAGCGGATTTCTCCATAATCATGACAACCAGCTGCATCTGGATATTCTGGTCGTGGATGAAGCGTCCATGATCGACCTGCCATTGATGAGTCAGTTATTGGCCGCCCTGCCCGATCACGCCCGATTGATTTTGCTGGGTGACCGGGATCAGTTATCGTCTGTGGAGGCAGGCAGTGTGCTGGGCGATATTTGTCATGCAGCCGGTTCTGGCTACTCAGGGCCACAAGTCAAACTGCTGGAAACGCTGACGGGTCACTCGGTACGAAATATCGCAGCAGTCCAGCCAGCAGCCAATCACAGCGTTTCCGACAGTCTCTGCCTGTTGCGCAAAAGCTATCGCTTTGATGCCCAATCAGGTATTGGCAGTCTGGCCAAAGCCGTGAACAGCCAGAACATCAAATCACTGACATCGGTACTTGATGGCGACTTTGCCGATATTGCCCTGATGCCCATGGCGTCCCCATCCGATTACCAACGGTTGATTCAATACAGCGTGGAAAACTACCGCCCATACCTGGAATTGATTGGACAGCGGGCAACGCCGGAAGCCATTTTGACTGCTTTTAACGAATTTCAACTGCTGTGCGCCTTGCGCGAAGGGGCTTTTGGCATCACCGGACTGAATGAAGCCATGGAAAAAGCCCTGCAACAGCAAGGACTCATTGATGCCAGCAGCCAATGGTACCGGGGAAGGCCGGTGCTGATCACCCGCAATGATCATGGCCTTGGTCTGTATAATGGTGATATCGGTATGACGGTGCAAGACGAAGGCCGGCTCAAGGTGGCTTTTCAACTGCCCGACAAACAACTGAAACTGTTTCTCCCAAGCCGCCTGCCGGAACATGAAACCGTTTATGCCATGACTATTCATAAAAGTCAGGGTTCGGAGTTTACCAGTGTGGCAATGGTGCTGCCAGACAGAGACTGCCCGGTTATCACCCGGGAACTGGTATACACCGGCATCACCAGAGCCAAGTCAAAGCTGAGCGTTTTTTCCCGCATGAATATGCTGGTCAAGGCAGCCAAATCTCCGACCGAGAGGGAATCAGGTCTCCACCAGCGATTGGTATCAAACAATTGATACCGTGCATTTCCTGAGATGGGGGGGAGTCAGACACTTCCTGTCCCTCCATTCCAGGTGGCAAGCTTCCTCCACAATTTACGACAATCTATAAACATAATCCGTATCACTTTTTCATATTCTCTTCAGCCCGATAGACAAATTGGTTAAAAAAACCGATCTTCTTCATATACCAACACCTTTTTGCCATTGACGCTGACCTGGTTCAGAACAGCCTCATTTGCTGTTGGTTTGATTGCAAAAGAGAAGGTGATCTTTTTGTCCTCCGGGGTTCTGGTAACCGCACTCCATTCATTGTCTGCCCATTTCGCCCACTTCTTCTCCATTTCAGGAGGAATGCCATAGTTGTAAAACTGTTGAAGCGTTGCTTCTTTCGAGGCGGCAAATGAGCGAAGCCCCGGGAGCATAGAAATACTATGTGACCGGGGTGAGCGAGTGCATCCAACAAAGTAGCAACTTGAAAGGCGACGGGTATATCTATCAATGCCCCAGGCTGGTTCCTAACCTTTTTGAACCAAGTCTTTTTTAAGCGAGCCTGTTTTTTGATGCGTAAAGGAAGACTTTGTCGAGCGTACCAGTGTGTTACAGCTGGTCAGTTGGTTAAAAACATAGTTATAGTTGGTATAAAAATTCAGGTTTCCCTTCAGGTGATCAGGATTGTCTGGCTTAATAAAATCAACCCTGGCCTTTTCAAGCACAGATTTTAACGTCTGGTTTTCTGGCAGAGTAACACCCATTACTGCGTTCTCAATTATGAGACTGGATGGCGAGCAGGGATCTGACTGATTGAACATGACAAAATCTTCAACACCAAGGATCTTCCCGTAGTCGAGTGTTATGTCGGGCATGGCGCCCGTCATTTCAGTATCAAAGTCTCGATAAATCAAAGATGTGTCACTGTCCATGGAACCTGTCACTGTTTCTGGATTGTACAGCAGGGCGCTTCTTTGCAAGTCAACATAAACTGCCTTTGACCCGATTGGGAGCGGCTGGGGGTCATTAAAGGCTGTTACATTTTTCAAGTCGACAGGCGACATGCTGTCGAGCTGCTCAACAAATGCATTGAACATTTTTTGCTGGAAGGGATCATTCTGGTCGTAAGCGTTAATCAGCAGTTCACCGTTAAAGGAAGAAAGCCATGGGTTTTTCCTGACCATATTTGCCCACATAAGCGGTTTATCGCTGCCGTACCGATAGTTAAATTCTGTGACATTGGCTCCTAGCAGACTTCCGAATTCTTGAAACAGGTGGATTTTTTTTATCAGCCCTGTTTTTTCTTTCTCGATTATCGTTTCTCTTATTTGAGATATTAATTTTCCGTAAGATATTTTGTCTTTGATTTCACTGAAATCAATGGTTCTGAGTCCATGATGTTCTTTTGAAAGCCGATGGAAAAATTGATGTATGTTATTTTTTTGTTGGTCATTAAGTATCTCTGGATGAAAAATCTCATAGACCATGTGTACAGTTGGCGTGTTCTCAGGATAGTGCTCCTTTAATTTGCACAGGATGTCCTCAAGGTTTGCCAATTCTGATTTACGTAAAGGCGGGGTGTCTATCGTGATATTTTCTGAATTGGACTTGTCGTTAAAGATGACCCATTGCATCAACTGGTCCGAATTTCCTGCAAGGGTTACCTTTCGGTACTTTCTATTCCATTGTTCTGGCGTCAGGGCATCACAGAACTCATCATCCAGGATTCTCTTGCCTGGTCGTGGACGTGAGTCACACTGTCTTGTGCCTGGAGGTGTTGCCAAAGCATCAGACTGGTGGGGCTGGACATTTCGTCCTAGTCCAAAAGCTGGGCTACCGCTTTGTGGCGCAGGCGGTGTTTCACTCTGATTGTTGCCAAAAAAAATGCTACCAATGCTACCAAATATCGTGTCCATTCGATTCACCCAAAATAGTTGAGAGCGTGTAGGTTATTCGTGTTGGTTGTTGCATGATGACTTAATGCCAGACACTTTTTAATAACATGATGGTTATATGCTCTTTTATGTTTTTTAACCTGCCCTATATACCCCAGGGCGCTGTGGGTGCAAAAGGAAGTGGGTTTGCGCCTCAATTCTGATCAAACTCTTGCTGTAGTGGATTTGCACCACTGATTGAACGCTGGGCAAGCACCTTTAATTTTCAGGCATTGAACAACCTGGCTTTGTCTCAGGCTCGGAAGTCCGCTTTTTGTCTGCCAAGCTGAAAACAAGAACAGTCCAGGAAGTTATTGGCCCCACAGTTTGATACCTAAGTTGAAATCCATTTACTGATCTTTGATAGTTATACGTAACATTCGGATCTACTGCTGCCAAGGCTTCGAGCAAAGAAAGAAGCGTTACGTACAAACGTCAGAAATTAATATCTTGGTCAACAAAAGAGCAAAAAAGTTTCCAATTATGGTACGAATTCAGGGTAACCAGACAATGAATACCCATATGCCAGGAATTTGAGCCTGCGCTGCCGATATTCCGGGATTCAACAGTTGCAGTCTGTGACGCTAAAAGCCTCGCCCCTATGCTCTTGGTAACGACACGAAAGAGCGCACTTCAGCCTCTCTCGCCAGCAAACTCCTGAGCCTGTAATATTCATCTTCGGGTGCCTTGTGCAGCTCATTGATGTTGACGGGCGGGTGCCGCGATTCGTCGCTCAATACACTCGCCTGGCAACCTGCCCGCGACGGACGAATGGTGCCACTGAATTCCACCCTTGGCAGGTGAAACTCATCAAATATATAACCGGAATACTCGCAAAAATCGACGCGGTTGGCACAACCCATAAATGTGATAAACCACCGCTTGTCGCTCATCTCCTTGCTGAGCTGCCACCACAGGAAATTCAGGGTTTGGTTCGCCCTGATCCTGTCAACAATGTGCCGGGCGTACAAAACGGAATCAGGCACAAGCGTTATCTGACTAGAGGCTGCCTCAGAACCACTGGCTAATGCTGACGCGCTGCGTTGCGCTATCAGCAAACCACCATCAGGCTTGGCTTGATGCGAAAACAATGAGTCACTTTTTTGCTCTGGTGCAACAGATTTCGTGTAACCTTTTTCAACAACAAACGACGACGCGCCGAGGGCCAAATCCATATCTACCGGCTCCTGATCGTAATGGCAGACAAAATAAAGAACCGAAGCCCCTCTCAAGGGGGCAATCGATTCAGGTGAGTTCAGGGCAAACGGTGAATTAAACCCGCTTGCTGTTTCCCTGAAAAACACTGGTTCGAAAACCAGATATGCAATGTCGTCAAGATACTCCGGAGTTTCGAGCATCTGTTAGCCTGAGAGAACGACACAGTTTGTCAAACACAATGGCAAAAGCACCATTGCCGCTGACGTTTGTGGCGGTGCCAAACGGATCAAAGATCACATAGAGTGCCGTTATCAGCCCCACCATCTCGTCAGAAAAACCCAAAAGACTTTGCAATACAGGGCCCACCACAAGCACCACACCTCCCGGCACAGCAGCCACAGAGAACTTGACCAGGGCAAAGTAAAGTCCAAACAGGGCAAAAGACGGCAAAGACGGCAATGGCCGGTCGAAGGTACTGAGAATCATTAAGGCAAGAATAGTCAGACAGATAGCACTGCCAATGGTATGGATATTGATGATGGCAGGTACAATGATTCTTGCCATAACAGGGTCGCCAAGATTTTTGCTGGTAGACTCAATCAACACTGGCATGGATGCTGCGCTCGACAAAGTGCCCAACCCGGTCAGCCAAACGGGCAGGATATTGCTCACGTATCGCGTTAGCCGGGACAAAGAAAAATTGGCGGCCAGAAGAAAATAACCCAACAAATAACAGAGCTGGGCAATCACTACCAGCACCAGCAACGGGCCAACACTGTTAAACGCCTGACCCAATATGCCATCTGCATGTAGCTTGAAAGCGAACCCGAGAATAAACAGGGGTAGCAGCGGAACAAACCCATAGGTCAAGCCCCAGCTGGCGGCTTCGCTCAGTCGGCACATCCCATCTCGCAAGGATTCGCTATTGAGCCGGTTAACCAAAATCCCAACAGCTACACCAAGCAGCAGCCCCGTCATGTTAGAACATACAGGCGACAGATCAAAAAACCACATAGCACCCAGGGCATTACCATCCAGAAGGCCAAGGGTGATTGGCATGGCAATGACTGGTACTACCATCAAACCAATGGTATAACCGGTAAAAATCGCTGTAATGTTAGAAAGGAACACTGCCCCAGCCAGCGACACAGCAAACAACCAGGCATTGCCACCGAGTCGGATGAAACTGGCCACCACGAAACTGAAAACAATCATTGGCAGCAAAAAAAGCAGTACCGATTTTATGGTCAGGCTCAAGGCATAAAAGAATGACCGAACGTCATAACTTAACCAGCCCTCCGTGACAAAAGGGATAAACATGACTGCAAGAAGCAGGGCTGGCAGTTTAATGCGATCAAGTTGCTTAATAATTTTCATGATCTCCGCCTCAGCCAGACATACTTCTGTTAAATCACACAGACAAAGAATCCAGCATCGTAGACAGACCGGGTAATTAGTCTTCTAACTCAGGACACCAGCCAGAGCCAGTTCATCGCACACAACAATCCTCAGCAATACCAGTTTACAGTGATATGAACCTCAAACTCTTGAATAGTTCCCGCCACGGCTTCGCGCAGGTAACTTGTGAATCTGTTACTATCCAGACAGGTATCGCTGATACCTGTTATTTCAAACTGTTACAGGTACTTTAGCTCCATGAGTGACTCTGTTTATATGGAAATGGCCCACTCTCTGGCCAAGATGTCGAAATGTGCGCGTTTGCAGGTGGGCTGCCTGCTGGTTAAGGATGGGCGAGTGCTGTCCACCGGGGTTAATGGAACCCCTTCTGGCTATATCAACTGCAACGAAGCAAGCTACGAAGATCATCACCAATGGTCTTTGCGACACGAAATTCACGCTGAACTAAATGCAGTAATCTGGGCTGCACGTCTGGGTACCCCCATAGAGGGGGCAACTGCTTATGTTACCCACAGCCCTTGCGACCAGTGCACCAAAAACCTCTTGGCAGCGGGCATTCGCCGCATCGTGTACGACATCCAGTACGATCGCAACCCGCAGGAAGAACTGTCCCGGTTCTGCCGAGAAAACGGCGTCGCCATCGAACAAGTTTCGATCAATAAAGCAAGTTGAAACCAATATCACCCATAACCTTAATGTTTTGACCTGAAATAAATATACCCGTCGCCTTCCAAGTTGCTACTTTGTTGGCTGCATTTATGCCCTTCAGCGTATTCGCTCACCCCGGTCACATGGTATTTCCATGCTCCCGGGACTTCACTCATTTGCCACCTCGAATCAACTTGAAACCCATTGGGTATAACTGTCCAGTGTCCAGTGTCCAGTGTCCAGTGTCCAGTGTCCAGTGTCCAGTGTCCAGTGTCCAGTAAAAACATTGAGGCCAAAACGCTCTAAAAGCCAAAAATTTAACGACTAATAAACGGACTGTCGTATTGGAGAAATCAACGAGCATTGTCTACTTTGACTGGTGCAAAAAAACCTCCTTTCAATCACAGTGGAATGGCTTGATGAACAAATTATTTTTTGCATCGGTTTTTTCAATCGTTCTTTCTCAGGCAGTCGCCGTCCGTGCCAGTGATCAGGCATGCCCGGACTCACATCTTGCCAATGCGGCAAAACGTATTCATATCCAGATACTTGACCCAACCACTAAACTCGATTCCGTAAACAACGAGCTGATCAAGCCCAGCCTCATCGACAACGAACTGACCGGTGAAGCCGCTATACCGAGCCTTATCGACGATAAGCTGGTCAAACAAACTACCAATAAGGGTCAGGTGGCTCTGACTGACCAGCAAAATACCCAGTATTATGGCTCGTTTTTGCTCGGTTCAGAACAACAGCAGTTTACCGGCATTCTGGATACCGGCTCGAGCAATATCTGGATACCAGACCAAAGATGTACGACACCAGCCTGTCAAAAAAAGACCAAATTTGATTCAAGTAAAAGTACGACGTTCAACACTGAAAACGAAAACCTTTCCATACAATATGGCACAGGAAGTATGCAGGGCTACGTTGGTTACGATACCGTCACCTTTGGCAACATGAGCGTCAGCAACCAGGGTTTTGGCCTGGCGCAGCAACTTTCTGATGACTTTCAATACTCCCCATTTGATGGCATTTTCGGCCTTGCCTATCGTTCTATCGCCAGTGACCAGATCACACCCTGGCTGGACAATGCCGTCACCCAGGGATTGCTGCCAAAGGCCATTTTTTCATTCTATCTGACCAACACCCCCGCCAGCGGTACCGGCCGACTGATCCTCGGTGAGCCTGACCCGGATTACTATCAAGGGGACATCACCTGGCACCCACTGAAACCGCTGGAAACTGGAGGGCCTGCCGACTTCTATTACAACATTGTCTTTGATGGCATTGACGTTGACTACACCAGCATTCCACTGACCTGCCAGTATGCCGGGACAGCCTGCCACGCCATTGTTGACTCCGGCACTTCACTGATCGTGGGGCCGGCTGAGGATATTGCCAATATTCAAAACACCCTGGACATCAACCCAGACTGCTCTAATCTGGACCAGCAACCGGATCTGGTATTCAGTATTGATGGCGTAAAATACGCTGTCCCGCCGCGCTTCTACGTCGTCAAACAGGTTGACTGGTGGGGACAGGAACAATGCGTAGCCGGGCTTTCCCAGGGTAGTGAGAATTTCTGGATCTTCGGCGACGCTTTTATGCGTGCTTTTTACGTCGTCTTTGACAAGACCGACAGCAAAATTGGCTTGGCCACGCTGGCGGAAGATCTGAAAAACCCGCAAACTCTGCGAACCCACCATCAGAATCAGCAATAGCACTTTTGAACAACCAGGGCTATCGTCAGTCAATCGTTGATGGTAGCCCTGCAGGACAGCACCAGCCCATTCAGTACTCCTGAAAGCGCAACGGATTATTGACCTGTATCATTAAATCCTCAATTAAGTTCGAGCATCATAAAAACTGAAAAGGACAATCAACAAGAGGACAAGCTATGCAGGGCATAACCAAAGTTTTGGCTGTTGTTGACACTCGCAAGGATAAACAGTTAGCCCTTAATCGTGCAGTCAGTATATGCCGGATGACCGGAGCAGCACTGCACATTCTGGCGCCCAACCCGAGATCCAGCAGCGCTTCCATGGAACAACTTGAAGCACTGGCAACACCTCTGATGGCCAAAGGGCAGGAAATATACCTGCATGAAACCTGGAGCAGCTCTCTAATCGAGACCATTATTCATGTGCGCCAGATGGAGCGGTGTCATCTAGTTGTCAAAGATGCCCAGCTGATTACTGCCTGGCAAAAAGCATTTTCCACCCCTGAAGACTGGAGCCTGTTGCGTCGCTGTCGTGTACCAGTGCTGCTGGTGCAGCACGACCAGGATTGGACCCGGAGCAAAATTGTCGCAGCCATCAATGCTGACCCGCGAGATTATTACCACAGCGTCATCAACGAAGCCATCTTGCAATACGCCAAAGAAATTGCCGGGATGTACAACTCTGAGCTGCATCTGGCCAGTGCTTTCCCAACCACTATGATGGCCATTCAAGACCATGGGGATGGCAAGACCGACAAGGACAACTACTTCAGGCATTGTCAGGAGTACGCCCGGGAGTTCAATCTGGAGGAAGGCTTTTTCCACATTGAGCCAGGCCCAACTGACACTATGATTCCAAAGTTACTTAAAGAGACCGACGCTAAACTACTGGTTCTTGGCACTCACGCCAGAACAGGCATCAGCGCGATTGCCATCGGCAACACTGCCGAACAACTGATTTCTAAAATCAAAACCGACATTCTGGTGCTACAGCCCAAGCACCACATGATCCCACTGGAAAGGGAGCTTGGTCACTGATTTCTGCTAAAACCAATTAACGACACCCGCAAGAGGAATTTACTGTCCGAGAGCAGATAAAACGACCAAAAACTTCTATAGTGTCTCCTTGAGGTGGCTTTGCTGAGATACGCTATCGAGATTCCCCTGCGTTAGCATTCAGGGCAGGGTTTTCTCCTGCCAATTTACTTCAATCGAGAGATTAACTTCCGGACTGATTGTATTTCACCCACCTGCCCAGGATGACCCTGAGCCGAGCAAGCCTGGAGTGGCCCCGTCCGCTTCCCGGTGTATTCTTTCCACATAACTGGTAATTTCCTGAGACTGGACATGAACAAGAAAGAATTAGTCGAGAAAGTCGCTGAAGAGGCCAACTTGCCACGTAGCAAGGCTGAACTGGCCGTCAACGCCTTCATCAGCAGCACACAAAACACGCTGGCAGGTGGTGGTATCGTGCAACTGATCGGATTTGGTACATTTTCTGTGGCCAACCGGGCTGAACGAAAGGGACGCAACCCCCAGACCGGTCAGGAGATTCATATCCCAGCCTGTAAACTGCCCCAGTTCAAGCCTGGCAACAAGTTCCGCGAAATGATCAAGTAACACAGCGCTGCTGGCAGCTGGCTATTCAGTGCCTGGACACACGATGGAAGTTGCCAGCTGTGTTTGAGCGAAAAGCACCGGTCATGACCCAGACAGTGGTAGTTGACCTCGCACTGTCTGCTTTGGCGCATCAAGCCATTGCCCTCATAACATTGAGAATGGCTCGCTTTTTCAGTACGTTCATTCGGTGCAGCTGGTTGATAATTTCGCCATCGACTTCTGAGTCACGAATCACGTCGTCCGACATGATCAGATATTGATTGCCCCGACCGGTTGCCAGCCACTCAAACGAGACCTCCAGGGTCTCTGCCATTTTGCGCAAATTATCCAGGCTTGGGCTGCTCATGCTCGTTTCCCACTGAGCCAGGGCACTGCGTGATACACCGATCAAGTCTGCCAAAGCCTGCTGGGAAAGCTTCTTATCCTTGCGGGAACATAAAATCCTTGTTGTCAGGTTCATCCGTACACACTCAGGGAAGTAGAAATTCAGATGATTTCCTGAATAATTCGGCTATATGGCCAAAATTGTTAGGTACGGATGCTGAGAGACGGCTGACTACGTGGATACGCAGCCAGCAATAGAGGAAGTTACAGAGCCAACATCAAGCCTGCGATGCTCGCACTCATAAGGTTAGACAAGGTGCCAGCTGCCACCGCCTTGATGCCCATGCGGGCAATGTCCTGACGACGACCAGGCGCCATCACACCAAGGCCACCCAGCAAAATTGCAATGGACGACAGGTTGGCAAAACCACACAGGGCAAAGGTAACGATAATTTGCGTACGTTCTGAAAGCACCTCAACATTGGCCGCCGTTGCCGCTTCCGGGGTCAGATAGTTGACAAAATCCATGTAAGCCACGAACTCGTTGACCACCAGCTTCTGACCGATAAAGCTGCCCGCAGTGACAATCTCATCCATCGGCACGCCGATCAGGAACGCCAGCGGGCTGAACAGGTAGCCCAGTACCAGCTCCAGGCTCAGGTCGGGGCGGTCAAAGAAACCACCAACCCAGCCCATAAGACCATTGAGCATGGCGATCAGAGCGATAAACGCCAGTAGCATGGCACCGACGTTTGCGGCCAGTTTCATACCGGAAGAGGCACCTGAGGCGGCAGCATCAATGACGTTGGCTGGCTTGTCAGCGTCGTCTTCATCGCTCAGTTCAGAGTCGTCTGGTGTCTCGGTTTCCGGCTTGATCATCTTGGCCATCAGCAGGCCACCGGGAGCGGCCATAAAGCTGGCAGCGATCAGGTATTTCAGTTCAACACCCATGGCCGCGTAACCGGCCAGTACGGAACCAGCCACCGATGCCAGACCACCGACCATTACGGCAAACAGTTCAGAGTTAGTCATGCGCGAGATGTACGGTCTGACCACCAGCGGTGCTTCGGTCTGGCCAACAAAAATATTAGCCGTAGCGGAAAGCGACTCAGTACGACTAGTGCCCAGCAGTTTTTGCAGACCACCACCGAGAACCAGAACCACCTTCTGCATGACACCCAGGTAGTAGAGGACAGCAACGAGGGATGAGAAGAAAATAATGATCGGCAGGACATTGATAGCAAATATAAACCCTACCTTGAAGTTACCCAGGTCACCAAAGAGGAAGCCAATCCCCTGGTTGGCATAACTGATCACGTCTCCCACTCCAGCAGACACCGCACCAAGGATTTCCTGGCCAAGAGGAATGTAAAGCACCAAAGCACCCAGGCCGGCCTGGATGGCAAAGGCACCGAATACCGTTCGGGGATTTACCGCTTTACGGTTATCAGATAGCAAAAAGGCTAATGCCAGCAAGCTGACAATACCTACAAGGCTCATAAGTATTTGCATAGGATCCGGTTACCTGACATTGAATGGTCAGTATCAGCCCGCAATTTGGGCGAATCTGAAGATAAAACGCGCGAATTGTATAACCGGAAATACAAAAACAGAACAGTTATCTGACACAACAGCACACTTTTGGCCAGACCAGAGGAAAGCATTGACACCGGTCAATAGACATACAGACAGCAACACCGTATTTACCGTCCGTTTCGTAGGTGATTGCACGTAAACAAAACCGTTTAACCATATACGACAATAACAGTCTTATTCAGTGACGACATCACTCCTCGTAATGCCACGTGGCGCCCGCCTGGCCAAAAAAGCATCTACCCTTTCTGACTGATTCTTGCCGGCGAACAACTCCAGGAACAGCGCTCTCTCTGCCGCCAGTGCATCTGCTGAAAAACTGCTGAGTGGGAACCGGATAAGCTTTTTGCACGCCCTGAGCGCATCCGGGCTTTGTCGTTCAACCATTGCTGCCAGCACTTTGGGCCGTTCCAGGCTGGTGCCAACAGCCGCCACTTCCTCTACCGGACCAATAGCCAGCGCCTGGTCGGCGTCGTTTTTTTCACCGCAGAGAATCATGCGCTTTGCCCACACTTCCCCCACCAGCCGAGTCAGATTCTGCGTGCCGCCGGCGCAAGGCAACAACCCCACCGACGCTTCACGGGTAACACCGAAGTGATTGGCGCTGAGCTGGACAAAGACGCCCATGACCTAACCCTGATGAGCATCATCCTGGCCATCAGTAAACATATTATGATTTTGACCTTGTCATGACCGAGGCGCATGCCCTTGTGGGCTTTGTCCAGCAGATAGGGGGGGCATTGCTCATGCTCTCCATACCATCGGCAACGACAACATCGGCCTCGCCAGTTTGCAGCGCTGGGCAGCGCCGAGCATAATGCTCTTCATCCCCGAACCACACAGCTTGTTTACCGTGGTCGCCGGAACCGACACGGCAATGCCCGCACCGATGGCCGACTGCCTTGCCGGTTCCTGACCTGTGCCGGCAGACAGAACGCAACCAATCAGCACTTCCGAAACGTTATCCGGGTCTACCTCTGCCCGCTCCAGCGCCGCCTTTATGGCCAGAAAACCCAGTTCGACCGCTGTCAAAGACGACAATTCACACTGAAATCCTCCATAGGTGTGCGTGCTGCTGAAACAATAACAATGGATTCAAGTTGGCTGACTGAAGGCATGGCGAAGCTCACTTATGGTTATTTTCTGCCAAAGTTCATTATTGCCACCATACTCAAAGCAAACAGAAAACTGGCAAACACTGCCGCGCTATCATGCAGCAGATATTCGCACTCATTAGTTATCAGAAAATGGACAAACAACAGATCACTATTATTTTTTAATGGGACAGGTTCAACCCAGTAGGAGTATTCCATGCTGAACATCTGCAAGTCCCTTCTCATCGCTGGTGTTGGTGCTGCCCTGGCAGTTACGCAGTCGGCCAGTGCCTGCACCACGTTTGCTTCAACCGGAACAGCCAATTTTGATGGTGGCTTGATCATCGCTAAAAACCGTGACTCCATGGCCACTTACGAAAACCTGGCTGTGCGCAGCACGCCCGGCAAAAATAGTTATCTTGGTCTTTTTTACAACACCAGCAGCACGACGCCCTACCCTTACATCGCCGCCGGAATCAATGAACATGGCCTGAGCGTGGTGCAAAATGAAGCGGCTTCAGTCTACAATCCCAACACGTTTAACGACGCAGATCAGTCTGAGGCTATCTACGCTATTTTGGCCAACTACAGCAGCGTGGCCGAGGTTCTGACAGACCAGCAGGCACTGTTTGGCAATGGGCTGGCCAACTTTTTGATTATTGGCGACAAGAGTGAGGCCATCCTGGTTGAAGTGGGGCCAGAGAAAAACTCGTTTCAGATTCTGCAGGCCAGTGATAACAATAACCGGGTGTTTCACACCAACCACTATGTCCTGGGCAAAATGCGCAAGCTGAACAAAATCTATTATTCCGACTCGGAAGATCGCTTTCGGGCCATCAAGCGCCTGATGACCAAAGCCCCGTCACAGCTGACGGCTGATGGCAGCTATTACCAATGGGTCAGTAATGCCGTGGATGGCCCGGCCAACAGCATTTTGCGGGAAATGACCGTAGCCAGCTGGATAGTCAGTGTCCCCGAAAACGGAACCCCAGAGCTGATGCTACGCTTTACATCGCCCAGCCTGGAGTTTCAGCGCTACCGGGTCTCGCTGACCCCTGAATTCTGGGGCGAACCGACACCATCACTTAAGCCGGCTCCTGTCAGTTTCACCGGCGTCAGCATTGAGCCTGTAGGCAGTGAGCAGCAGTACAACTACACCGTCCGGGAAAAGTAATGCACTGACTCAGTAATGAAACCCGGCAGCAGCTCTGGCCCGTTCCAGCAAAACATTATAAGCCCATGCACGCACAGCATCATCAATAGGTGCATTAACATCCATGTTATCTGGCAACATTGCCTTAAGCGACTGACTGCAGCTACTTAGTTCATGCATGGCCGATTGCTGGTCGATCAGTGCGTGGAGCACCCGGTCATAATCAAGCTGGGCTGGCCTTAACCAGTGCAAGTTGAACTGAGTCAGCTGCTCATTTTTCTTTATGGCCTTTTTCAGGTTACCGGCGGTACATTTACGATCAACCCGCCAGGTCAGCTCATCACTTTGCCGCCGCATACGCTGGCTTTGCCTGAGCATTCTTACCAAATGCGGCGGAGTCAGCGGCACAGCCACCAGCTCACACCAGGAAAGTATCTCAACAATCGCTTCAATCATGGTCAGCTGGCTCAGGCCAAAAGCACCCATTGCCTGGCGCGCAATGGCCTGGCGTGTTGCGCCAAGGTACTTCAGCTGGGCGGGACAGGCAACCAGTTCTCGATAAGTGCGCTCAAGGTTTCTGGCAACTAGCCTGAGATCACTGTGAGCAACAAGGTCGATGGAGTTAGTGGAACCGATGCCGGAATCAAGACTGACTTTGCGCTCGGCCAGGGATGCACATGCTCCCGATGCACCAGCCATGGACACATCAGTTGTCGTGCAAGTCACTCGTCGGTGGCCCCACTGGCCTCGCTGGCTTGTCACAGCTGGCACCGGGCAACTGATTGTGGCGTCCATCTTTACCGGAAGCATCGGCGCACCTTGCCTAAACGGTGATCACCTCAAAAGGTACCAGAGTCTCTACGTCAGCGTCGTAATCCACACCGTCAACACCAAAACCAAACAGCTTGAGAAACTCTTCTTTGTAGAGCCGGTAGTCGGTCAACTCGGTCAGATTGCCATCGGTCAGTTGTGGCCAGAGCGTCATGCAGTGAGCCTGAATATTGTCCCGAAGCTCCCAGTCGTCCAGACGCAAACGATTACTGTCGTCCACTTCAGCCTCAGCACCGTCTGCGCGATAGAGCCGCTGGCGGAACATGCGGTTGATCTGCTCAATACAGCCTTCGTGCAGGCCTTCCTCACGCATTTTTTTGTAAACCATGGCGATGTAAAGTGGCATAACTGGAATGGCGGAACTGGCCTGGGTCACCACACTCTTGAGTACGGCAATGTTGGCACTGCCATCAATGGCCTGCATCTGCCCGTCAATGGCGTGGGCCGCCCGGTCCAGATCTTTTTTCGCCACCCCCAAAGCACCGTCCCAGTAGATGGGCCAGGTCAGCTCTGTACCGATGTAGCTGTAAGCCACGGTTTTGCACCCCCTGGCGAGCACACCAGCCTGAGACAGCGCCTTCATCCACAGCTCCCAGTCCTCACCACCCATCACGGTCACGGTGGCGGCCACCTCTTCGGTGGTGGCTGGCTCAACTATGGCTTCAAAGAGAGAGTCTTTATTGGTGTCCACGGCGGTGGCACGGTACGGCGCACCCATGGGCTTGAGCACGGAACGAACCACCTCACCGGTGTCAGGCAGCTTGCGCACGGGCGAGGCCAGGGAGTAAATTACCATATCCACCTGCCCCAGGTCCTCCCGGATCAGCTCAATGGCTTTCTCTTTGGCCTCATGACTGAACGCATCGCCATTAATGCTTCTGGCGTACAGCCCCGCTTTGTGGGCCAGCTTTTCAAATGCAGCCGAATTGTACCAACCGGCTGTGCCCGGTTTGCCAGCGGTGGCCGCCTTTTCAAAAAACACACCAACGGTGGCCGCATCGGAGCCAAAAGCGGCAGTGATGCGCGATGCCAGGCCGTAACCACTGGAAGCGCCAATCACCAGGACTTTTTTCGGGCCGTTGGTGACCGGACCAAGAGCACGGGTGTAATCGATCTGTTCCTGTACATTGGCTTCACAACCGACCGGGTGAGTGGTGGTACAGATAAAGCCACGAATCTTTGGTGCGATGATCATCGTTATCCCCAACAGGTGAAATGCCCAGCGCAGAGCTGGCAAAACAAATGCCGTAGCTTACCCAAAAGCAGCCGGTTGTGAAAGGCAATCACCATAACAGGCTGGCCATTGGCAACCGGGATTACAACCGGTCGTAGTAGTCGCCGTTGCGGTGACGAAAAAAAACATTGCAGTAGGTCAGCTCAAGATCCAACGGCTGTTTGTGCAACACCTCAATGTAGGGGTTCAGCTCCAGAGTCACAGGCACCGGCTCGCTGGCGGACAACAGCGCTTGGTAAAGTGCGCGTTTTTTCTCTTCGTTTGCCGACCAGGGCATGCGGATAATAATGTTTTTCCGGCAGTTGGGGGCCGGGATCGGAAAATACGCCTTGGGTACCAGCACCTCAAACTGCCCTCCATCGTTAAACCCATAGGCTTTATTGACCTGATATTCGCCAGGTACCAACGAGTATGACATATGGTAGTAATCGGAATACTTGCCGGGGTTGACGGTCACGTCAGCAGCGAACGTTGCGTTGGACAACAGCATGGCCAGCAGAAGCACATTCATAGGATTCATCCGGAAATTTATCGGTGCGCTGTGGCGGTGGAGCCCAGAGAATTTTCTCTCACCAGCCAGCGAGCGTGTATAGTACCACAACGCGATAAACCACAATCGGGATGCAACGGTGCAGGCAACACAATTGGGAATTGGCCGCTGGCAAGGTGCCGGCCTGCTGGTAACCACCTTGCTGGGAACCAGTGTCTTTATTCTGCCCCAGCTGACCATCAAACTGGCCGGCTTCGGTGCGCTGTGGGCCTGGGGCTTGCTAATGCTGAGCATTATCCCGGTGGCGCTGGTGTTTGCCAGCCTGGCCAGCCGTTTTCCCCACGCCGCCGGACCGGCTTACTTTGTGGAGAAAGCGTTTGGTGCCGTTGCCGGTCGCAGCGTGGGCGTTATCTTTTTGCTGGCGGTGCCTTTGGGCACACCGGCAGCCATCCTGATGACCTATCAGTTTATCGATGCCCTGTTCGCCGTGCCGGCCGGCATGGCCCTGGTTATTCAGTCAGGCTTTCTGGTGTTGTTGTATGCACTGAATTACCGGGGCATTCATATTTCCGCTGCGCTGCAACTGGGGCTGACCTTGAGCATGCTGGCTGTTTTGGCATTGATGCTAATCGCCCGGGCACTGGTTGAATTACCAGACACACCGGCCAGCACATCAAGCAGCCAGGTACTGTCGGCAGCCGGACTGGCTTTCTGGAGCTTTCTTGGTATTGAAGCCATGTCTCACTTGGCCGCAGATTTTCGCCAGCCAGACAGAGACTTGAAGCCCGCCATTATGATTGGTGTGGTACTGGTTGGCTGTATCTACGCGGCCTGTACCTGGCTGATTCTTTCTGTCCCCACCGACGCGCCACTGGCCATGGTTGGCGTGTTTGACCGATTGCTTGGTGGCTCCGGTGCGCAGGTTATCGGCCTGCTCGGGCTGGGCGGCGGGATTGCTGCGGTGAATGTCTACACGGCCAGCCTGATCCGCCTGACCCTGAGTTTTTCCCAGGCAGGCGTGCTGCCGGCCTGGTTCAGCAAGTGCAACCGTTATGGTGTCTCGGAACGGGCGCTGGTCACTCTGTTACTGGTGGTGGCCATCATATTAGCCGCCACCCACCAGAGCGGGCAAAACCTGGAAGACCTGGTGTCCTGGGTCAATGGCATTTTTGTCATGATCTATTTTGTTGCCCTGCTAGCTGCTTTTCGCCTGCTGCCGGCCAACTATCACTGGCTAACCGCCTCAGGTTGCCTGTTCTGCCTGGTGCTGGCGTGGGGGCTGGGCTGGAAAATGGTCTATGCCGTGGGAATGGTGGCTATTGCCGCCCCGCTGCTGTGGCTGCAACACCAGCGAAAAACAAAAACAGGCTATCGCCCGGTTAACCCACACTGAGCGCCGGTGAAGTCACCCGGTGTCATGTTACTCACGCATCAGTTCACCGCCCCGCTGAGCAACGCCCGGATAACTCTCGCCGGGCAAAAAAGCCGACAGAGCCAGCAGCTTCTCGCCCAGCAGCGCCTCACTCCCAGCCACCATATTTATATGTCCCATTTTACGCCCCGGCCGACAAGCTTTGCCGTACCAGTGGCTGGTGACGTTGGCAACGGATAACACCTCGGCAGGAATACTCGCCTGCCCCAGAACATTGATCATGGCGCTCGGCCCGATCGCCTCTGTACTGCCCAAAGGCAGGCCGGCCACCGCGCGCAGATGATTCTCAAACTGGCAGCACAGGGTACCCTGCTGGGTCCAGTGGCCAGAGTTATGCACCCGGGGAGCAATCTCGTTAACAATAAGCTGACCGTCCACATCGAAAAATTCGATGGCCATGACGCCGATATAATCCAGCGCTGAAGCCAGCCGACTGAACGCCTCCACCGCTTGCTGATGTATCTCACCCTCAATAGCTTTGGCCAGCGACAGCGTCAGCACACCGTTGACATGCTCATTTTCCGTAACCGGATAAATGGCTATATTGCCCAAACGGTCACGCACCCCAATCACCGAAACCTCACGCTGAAAGGGAACCATCCGTTCCGCAATGATGGAGTGTAGCGCGTCGGCAGCAAGAAATGCGGCCACTTGCGCCCACACCGTCGCTACATCTGCTTCAGCATACAGACGCCACTGCCCCTTACCGTCGTAGCCAGCCTGACAGGTTTTGATCACCAAAGGAAAACCGAGCACCGCAATCGCCAGATCCAGGTGGGCACGCTCGGTAATTAGCTGATAAGCGGCACAGGGCACGCCTGCCTGCTCAAGCAGCGCCTTTTCCAGGGCGCGATCGCCACCGACCTTGACCGCCTGTTTACCGGGGTAGAACTTTCCGGAAGCCTCACACTGGCTCAACACTTCATCGGGAATGTGTTCAAACTCGGCGGTAATGGCATCACTGTCAGCAATAGCCTGAACAAGAGTCTGGTCAAAAACATGCCTGGTCAATGGGTGCAGCAGTTGACCGGAGCCAACATCATAGGAGAGAACACCAATGTTCAGCGGCGCCCCCGCCAAACTCATCATGCGGGCCAGCTGGCCGGCACCTAATACTAGAATGTTCATGCTCGTCTTTTATGGTTGACTTGGTTGGGCTGGGTCTGGACTGGCCAGCACTGCCTGTGTCTGCTGCTGGCGAAATTCTTCAATACGCGCCTGTAGCTCAGTTTGCTGACAACCAAGTATCTGGGCTGCCAGCAAACCTGCATTGGCTGCCCCCGCCTCACCGATGGCCAAAGTGCCAACAGCTACGCCCCTGGGCATCTGACAAATAGACAGCAGGGAGTCAATACCTTTCAGCGCCTTTGATTTCACCGGCACACCAAGCACCGGCAAACTGGTGTAGGCCGCAGCCATGCCTGGAAGATGGGCAGCCCCACCGGCACCAGCAATAATCACCTTAATGCCACGAGAAGCCGCCTGTGAGGCGTACTCAGCGAGTAAATGGGGCGTCCGGTGAGCAGAAACTACTCTGGTTTCGTAATTAATGCCAAATTTTGCCAACATCTCGGCTGCGTGCTGCATGGTGGGCCAATCGGAACCAGACCCCATAATAATACCAACAGTCATAACCCCTCCTCTGCGCTGGCTGTTGATCATAACATAGTTCTTGAACCCAGCCGCCATTGCCATTATAAATGATCAACAGTCACCGGGAGGGGTTGTATACGTCAGTTGACTTTTAAAGGCCATGGCACATTCTTTCTCTGCCTTCTGTGGGCGATACACTAAAATGTGTGCTTCTTTTTGCATTCAGGTCAATATCAGTAGTCTGTTATGAAAAAACCATTCGAATCCGGGGACCTGGTCACCACACACTTTTACCCAGCGCAAAAGCACCGCCTGCGCACCGTCATCCGTTGTTATCGCTCCATTGACTGCCCGTCGGGCTGGCTGGTTGACACAAAAGACGACAACGAAAAAATACTAAAGGCACTGGATGCCAAGTGGTTCAAGCATTTTAAAGGGTGACATCACCCTGTTTTTTTCAACAACAATGGTATTTTGAATCAGGGAATGGTAGTCGGTACTGGACTTGAACCAGCGACCCCCACCATGTCAAACTGTAGCCCGTATTTTTACAGAGCAGCAACATATTGATATACAAAGGAATTTTATTTTTCATACTGCTCATATTTTGTTCATAAAGTATCTTTATGTCCTCAATTATGTCCCGTTCATGTCCGGCCTACTGTACAAATATCAACCAACTTTTGGTGCATTTATATCATCAAACCATAGAATAAAAACAGCCAACAAGTCAGAACCAGCACACTACCAAATCATTATGTCCCACATTATGTCCCGTTTTTTTGCTAAAGACTAACCGGTAATCTCGCTTACAATAGGTAGGTAGGACTGGCACTGTGCCAAGTATCCTGCTGAATACAATACTCCATCATGGAGAAATAGGTAGGAAACTGCCTTATAGGTCTTGCAAAGTACCTGGCTACCCTTGAGGCTAGGAAGAAACGATAGATATAGCTGGCTGTTTCTTTTCAGCAAACCCTTTCATTAAGCTGAACTGACTTGTCTGAGTGATGATCAGTTTCATGCTGTTCAGCTTATCAATGGGTATATCATCCTGCCGTATACATACCGCCATAGAGTCAGTGATAATCTGCTGCATATAACCACAATCCAGATCATTAGTTACAAGACAACCATCATCGTTGGTAACATTTTCCTGTTTCATAACGAACGTTCTCAAAAAATTATAAGACAGAGAAAGAATAATATATTCTCTAAAATCCTGTTAATTTTTTGTTATTCATGCTTGATCTTGGCCGATCGACTTTTAGCTAATAACTCTTGACCATCGCAACCGGAGGGCTCCTAGCTCCTGGCTCCTGGCTCATGGCTCCTAGCTCCTGGCTTCTGGCTTCTGGCTCCTGGCTCCTGGCTCCTGGCTCCTGGCTCCTGGCTCCTGGCTCCTAACTCCTGGCTCCTGGCTCCTGGCTCCTGGCAGACAGTATTTTGATCATATTGCGAATAATCAAGGCCGCAGAACGATTTTTTTCACTTTGCCAATTCATACCTGTTTCTAATGAATCAGCAACTATTTCCAGTGTAAAACACAACATTTTATCACTAAATTCTTCTTTATCTTTTAACATGATTAACCTTTCTCTTTTTATTGATTGAAAGGTTAGGTTAGCTTTTTTAAATTACAATGCTTGTTCAATTAATGCCTGTCTTTAAACATACTTGCGATTATTAGCTTTAAATTGCCAAAACAACAGTTTTAAATAGCTGCTTTTATTTTACCGGCTTTCTGTTCATATTCTTGATTTTTGGCCTCAAACTTCCTCAGGTACTTTTCAAATTGCCCTTTTGTAATCCTGCCTTCTATAAAATCCTTTTTATGCCTGGCTATCCACTTAATCTGCCCTTGTCGTTTTTGGTTCAGATCAGACATTTTGCTTTCAGCAAATTGATCAATCCGAACGGGCCTGAGCTTAACCCCAAGTGAGCCCAGCAAAGCATCCCGAAAAAGAATCTCATTATCGCGCCGGTCCAGCCCGGTAAACTGCCCCGCCCCTAATGTTTCAGCGGTGGCGTTGGCCATATCCACAATGCCGCCCAACAGGGCGTTGGGTTGCTCGCCCTCCAGCTCTGCCTGGCGTACTTTGTTGGCCGCCCCTTCAATGATCTTCTGCTGTGAGTAGCTGCCCGGGAATAGCAGATTACTTGGGGTCACATTCTGGTAAACGTAGTTCAAACCCTTACGCCATTTTTCAGCAGCATCAGGACTATCAGCATTGTAAATCGGGCTTCCTCGCCAATCCCTGTTATTAGCCAAATCAAAAATCAACCGCATTACCGGATTAGAGCCAGCCGGATCCGGCCCCCAAAAACTCAACGCAGCAGGCCAGGCCCCCTCCCTTTCTGCATTGCCGATGAACGGATTACCGGCAGGTAGCATATTAGCCAACCCCAATTTATAACTATCAACAAACGGCACACTAATATTATTCAACCCACCAAATAAACTCCTGCCTTGCATCCAGTCCGGCAACACCTCCTCATCCTGAGCCATCCGATCCCAGTAGCCCTGGTCTTGCAACTCCCCATTAATAGCCATACCGGCATAGTTAACCCCCTCAAGAAAAGCGGCAAAAGCGAACAACTTTTCAGGCTTCTCAATGGCAGTTCTGGCCAGTGCTGGCAACGCATAATACGTGTAACTGATAAACGGGCTGCCCCATGGCGAATCCCTGACTGCCTGAAAAAAAGTAGGCATATCGCTATAGTCAAAAAAGTATTTATTAGCAGCAGACACAGCATCAAACGGCTTGGTTCCCTTTTGTCGCTCTGCCATATAAACCGCCATTTTGTAAAACTCATCTTCAAACCGATAAGCTGACTGCATCGCATCAGCAGCCTTACTGATAGGCTTTTTCAGCGTATTCACAAACGGATTGCCCACCGCAGCTGCCAGCTCAAGGCCAGTCTGCCAAGGCCCTTGAGCATCTTTTACCGCATTTTTACTTTCAATAAACCATTGCTTGATACTCATCAACGTATCCAGAGTTTCATTCAAATCAGGTATTTCATCCTGAGTACGTAACTTTTCCAGCAACTCATCCAGTTTACGCTGGCCAGTCTCTACGTTCAGAGTGGCAGTGTAATCAGTACCAAACAGACCATTATCCCTGGCTTCCCGAAACAACGCTGAATTTTCACCCTGGTACAACTCTTTGATAGCCGACGCCAAATATTTAGGACTGTAGTCACTCATGTAATACATACCCAGATTACTGACGACATTGTTCATATGCGACACAAGGTTATAAACGGTTTTATAAGCTTTCCATTTACCCAAAAGATTCAAATAGTTTTTAACCGCCGGATGATTATTCGTAAGATTAAGCAGCGGATTTCGGCCATGATGCTTAACAGCAGCCCAGACTTCCGGAGTCACAAACTTACCCGCCAGCGCTCCATATTTTCTCAACCGGCTATTAGCCCCGATTTTGGTATTCGGAACCTGGTGCCAACCCTCAACGGCAGAATCAGAAACCTTAGTTCCCTGAAAACGATCAACCACCTGCTTGTAAAAAATCCCCAGGCTCAAATCGTGAGCCACTTCCGCCTGACCTCTGACCATACGATAAGCCGCGTCCTCAATCTCCCCCCAGCTTTTTCGCTCTTGTTTGGTCCAGTCCCGGTGCAGCAAACCACCTTCTTCTCCCTGCTTACCGTCAATGGTCCAGCGTCGGTCAGTCAAAGCCATCTGATCAGCGTTAGCGTTAGTCAAACGCAACGGATCCATTCCCTGCAAACTACCCTGCTGATGTATGCCTTGAACACCGGCTGAACCGGGCAACGTTTTGTGCACTGGCTTTAAGCCAGGAAAAATAGGCACTTCATCTGGATGTAGAAAAAAACTTTTCATCTGACCATTTTCCATGGCCAGATACTCCCTGAACTCAATAGATTGCAACGATTTTAATTGAGCATTGATCTCATCAATCCGATTTTGCGTATCGTCCCCAATCAAATCACCCGCTTTTTTCTTTAATTTATCCCGCTCAACAATCAAATTTTGCACTTCATCCAGAGTATCGCGCATACTTTGCGACATATAGCGCCGGTCAAACACCTCCTGAGTTCCTCGACGCCTGCTCCAACTGCCACTCATAGTCCTGCCGCCAGGCATTAAACCGCGCATTAAACCAGTAATACCCAAATCTTTGGCATAGTAACGATGCAAATAGGCGCCCGTCTCTATGGACTCATCCAACATACCCAACTCTTTCATTTTATCGCTGGTAAAAGAGATAAACTCATCCAACTCCTGCGCTTGGCGATGCAGCAAATTACCTTCAGCAATAATACCCCGTTGTTCAATCAAGTCAGCCATAGTGGCCCGTTGACTGGGCGTAAAGTTATCCAGCAAATACTGCCCTGCCTTTTCCGCTTGCCGCTTCAACAAAGCCTTCAATAATTGTTGCTGTTTTTTCAAAGGCTTAATATCTTTATCGCCAGAACCAAACCCCGGCAACTTACTAATTTTGTCTGCCAGAAAGTCCATGGATTGCATGGCCCAGCTTCGGTCACCAAGTAACGTTTTACCACCTACCCTTGTCGTTTTTACTTTTGTCAAACCATAAGATCCGGCCATAGCCCCGCCAAGGGCACCCATTACAGAATTTAACCACCATTGTGGTGTATAACGCTTTTCCGTCGCATCGCCCCCGGCAATACCCCCATAGACAGCACCACCAACAGCACCACCAGGATTCAGATGCAAAATATCAGAAACCTTACGAGCAGCCATGGCAAAGCCAGACGTAACATCAAATAATTGAGTTCCCGCAGGCACCGCCTCTTGCAAACTACCGCCATTCCCCCCGGTTTTATCCCCAGATTTCAAGCCAGCTTGTGCAGAGTGTTGCTCCCCGCCCATTTGCCCATTTGCAGCAAGCAAATCACTTTGCCGCGCCAAAACATCCTGGCCACTTCCCTGAATCCCCAACTCAAAATCATCAAGCTCAGCATCCGCTTTTGCCCTGGCATCGAGAGCCGCTTGCTCCTGCTGCCCCCGGGTTACTGCTTCCTGCCTGGCTACATCCCGGGCTTCAAGCTCCCTGGCAGTCGGCTGAGTCAAATCAAACTTATCAAAAAACCCGCCCTGATTTTCCGGCACCGCCTCCAGCGTGTTGGCCATCAAATCCGGTTCAGGTTCCGCATTTCTCAAAGCAGGCGGCAACCCCAAATCAGCCCGCAACTCATCAACCATAGCCGGATTAGTATGCCAGTTGCGCCAGGCTTCTTTTTGCGCTTCAAGCTCAGCAATACGAAGTTTAAGAGCGTCCGGATCGTGAATATCAACGCCCTCTTTTGCTGCCAAAGTAGGATTTTTTGAAGCGCCCTTTACCGCAGAAAGAGTCTTCTGAATGTCATCTTGCTTACGGCCCGCCTGCCTGGCCAACAGCTCGGCTTCTTTGATGGCACTGTCATCAAAACCGAACATATCCATGGAACCGGTGGGGCCGGTGTCGCCCGACATAGAGCGCACCGCCTTAACCATATTTTCGGCAACCACAATCGGCTTACCGTCCTCTATTGCCTTAATGCCTACAGACTGGAGTCGTTCGTTTCCGGGGGCTGCATGGGCGATTCTTGCGGCGCCTTCATCGGTAAGTCGATCATTTCGATGGGCGGTAATAAGCGTTTCCGATCCCTCAGTTGCGATCGTGTAAGCCCGTTGGCCCATTGCGCGTCCCAAAATTCCTTCTGCGATAGCCTCTTCTTCGGTAAGCCGGGTTCCCTGGATGTAGTCGACATAATCTTTTACCTTTCCCTTTTCATCTCTGATATTTAGCAGGGCATCAAGAATAGCAGCATCTTCTTTTGTAAACCCTTCACTTTCGTAATAATACTGTGCCGGTATAGTTTCTTCACCACTTCTTTGAGCCAAGTCCAGCCGATGCCTGCCGCTGATCACCTCCTTACGGCCATCACTTCTTACCCAGACCTGAATAGCACCAACCCCCCGACGATCAAACGTACCGGTCAAAGGTTCCACAACCCCCGTTTCACTGGCCCCGGATTTAAATTGCGGTACATCCTGACTCAACGATAATTCAGACAACGGTGTTTCAATAACTGGCAACTCCTTAAACCTGCCAGCTACAGCGGATTCGCTACCCCCCGAAGCAACCGCCTCAGCCTGGCCCGTTGCAGATCGTTCAGCCCCTTGCACCGTTGCCTCAGCCGCTTCGGTTGCTGTTGACGATGCGGGAATAAAGGAACCACTTTGTTCTGAGTCTGACTTAAGTACAGGGAGTTGGGTTTCATCAACAATATCCTCAGCTGCTCTGGATGAAGAAACCCCGGAATCAGAAACAACGCCAGATCCCGAAGCATCTTCCGGGTTAATACGATTCAACAACCCCCCCGCTTTGATACGATCCTCATCAGACAACCCATTTAAAACTTCAGATTTCAGACGAATGCGAGAGCCAGTTTCATCAGTAATAATCTCAGTAGCGGCATCAGCAAACTCATCAAAATCCTGATAGCCAAGATCCCTGGCAGATTTATCCAGCCCCTGCTTTTCATAATTTTTCACCACCGAGTTAACTGCGCCAGAGACCTTATTACCAGTCCAGGCAAAAGGCCGCATTGCTAACTGAACACCCTTAGTTAAAGCAACATCGCCCAGTGCACTCAACGCCGCTTCTGTACCCGCCTGCTCAACCCTGGCAGACAAGTTTTCTTGCACAGTCATATCTTCCGCGCCTTGCGGCCTGCGAACAAAACCACTACCCAGGCCATAACCGGCACCTTCAGCAATCAAACCCGCATTCGTTGCAGGTGCCCCCCCCCCTGGCAATAAAACTGGCAATCGCCTGAGAAGGCGGCCCGGGCATTAACGCCTTGGCCATTTTTCCATAGCGATAGGCATTAATAGCAAGAATAAAAGTTCCAGTAGCACCAATCATATTTCCAACCATGCTGGAAATAGGGTATTCACTCTGTTCATTTAAGTAGAAATGACGCTTAGCTCGTTCCTCGGCAACCACTTCCGGGTTATCAGAATTTAACCGATCCTCATCCGGGGCAAACGCATAGTCAAACGACGCCCCGCGCACAGCACCACGAAACTGTTCAGCCTGGCCAGGCGTTGTCGTTTGCCTGGCAGCCTCCCAGTCTAGTGCACTGCCAGTTTTTGCTTTTTCCCGCAACGCTGCCTGACTGGTCATTTGAGCATCATAATCAGCCTGAATAGCTAAATACTTGTCCCGAGTCCTGCGGGAAGTCTGCAAATATTGACGCCCCTCGTCGTTTAAAACCGGCTCAACATGCTGAGTAATTTGCGCCTCCTGCTCAGGCGACAACTTGCCGGTTTCCAGCAAATTCAGAATATTAGCAAACTCAGCAGGGCGAATAACCTGAACACCCCGGCTCCAGTCCTGCTCAATCTGGTTAAAGTCCCGGGCTGGAGGTACAGGTTTCGGTCCTTTAGACTGTTTGGTTAAATAACCAGTGCCAGCCAAAGGCACAATTTTTGCAGGCTGTTTCCACTCATCCAAAGCCTGCTGATACTGCTGATCTTCCTTGGCAATCAACAACTGACGAATGCCGCCATTCTTGCTCAATGCAACAATCGGGTTAGCCGGTGCAGGCCGATTGGCCAATTGCTCAGCCTTAGCTTTCAGCAACGCTTGCAACTGGCCAGACCGACTCAAAGCAACAATCGGATTATTGCTGGCAGGCTGAGGGTCAACCACCGGCTGATCAGAAGGTGGCGGAGCAACATTAACAGTAGGCAGACTATTTGCCGGAGCCGGACGATTCTGTAACTGAGCAATCACAGAAGAATTACTGGCAACCGATTGCTGTTTTGGCTGCAACGGCTCAAACAAACCGGCAGGATCGGGCTGAGACATATTCATGCTTGCGGTGCCCAGGAAATACCAATCAACTGATAAAGTTGCTGAATATCCTGAATACTGACCCCTTGGTTAATGGCGTCAATAGCCATTGCACTCATCGCCTGAGACGAAAGATCAAAGCCCTGTTTTTTCAAGGCAGCATTGATCTGAGCTGGGCTGTCATTAGTCATAACGGTTTCGGCAAACGCCATAAAATCCGGGGCCGGTGGCGGTTCTGGAATAGGAACCGGTGGTGCAACCGGCTGGGATTCTGGAATAGGAACCGGTTGAGTTTCTGGCATAAGATCTGGAACGGACGCCGTATTTAAGACGGGCATAGTCGGCTGAGGCTGAACCGGTGCTGGTGTTACTGGCGGTGCATCGTTGTTTACTGCCGTTGTCACCACCGGCTGAACTGTCGTTTGTGCAGTAGGTGAGACTACGGGTTCAGGTACTTGTCCTGCCAACTGCATTTCAAACACTTCCTGATTATAGTTATCTATATCTGCAATTAACTGTTTTTTATCCTTATCCGTCATAGTTCTGGAAAGTTCAATTTCCTTTTTAAAGTGTGTCGGAAACTCAGAGCCATAACGAGCGCGCTTAAAATCATTAAAAGTAGCAGTTAAAATTTCCTTGTCAGAATTTCTCATACCATATGGGCCCTGGGCGTTCTTCACTAGCCGATCTTCAAGAAATCCCGCGTCAGAAAACAGCGATCTACTTTTCAGAATTTCAGCAGTTTCAGCCTCAGTTTTGCCCCAAAGCCCAGAATAATATTTAACATTTTTCTGGTCAGTAGTCAGCCCGTCACCCCCGCCCACCGCCTCCGGCGGAATCACCAACGGCTTACCCGAAGAGTCAGTCACCGTCGCATAACGATAATTACCGCTGCTATCTTGCGTAATTAACGCCTTGTGAGTATTCCCATCCGGGCCCTCCACTTCAGACTCAATAGGCTGCCCAAGCTCTTTATTAGCAGTGGCATTAATCTGCATCAACGGATCTTTTAACGCCCTGATATTAGCCAGCCTTAATGCCTGTTCAGCCGCCTCAGATTGTACCAGCTGAGTCTCGGCCTGATGCTTTTGAGTACTGCCAAGGTGAAAATTCTTCGTATCGTAAGGATTATAAAATACACCGCCTTCCAGCTCGACAGGCTTATACTCCTTGCCCATCCCGATATTGACCAACGCCGCCGGATTAGTAACATTGGCCAGCCCCTGACGAAAAGCATCAGCAGCCAGTTCCGCCTGCTGGGCATCGGCAACTTTCTCCGGGTCCAAGCCTGCCTGGCCATACTGTTGATAAAGCCTTAACTGATCCGCCTTACCAAAATTCGGGATAGGCCCATGCAAACTGTCCGCTTCCGGCTTATTGCCATACTCTCTCTGCCAATCAGCAGCCAACTTCTTTTGCCGTTCTAACTCAACCAACTGATCAACAGCAAGCTGTTGCCGGGCCAGTTGTTCATCCAGTTGCCTTTTCTCTTTTGCCAGCTGCAACTCAATGGTTTTCTCCATCAAAGGCGACTTAATCCCCATTGGCAACTGGCCAATGACGCGCCCAAACGATTCAAGAAAACTGCGATCCTGCTGGCCAGCCATTTATTTTACTCCCATGTTTTTCAAAGCATCATTGGCCATCTTTGTACCTGCCTGCTGATAACTGTCATACATAGAACTTAACTGACTTTTATACCTTTGCTGATAATCATCAAAAGCCCGTTTTTTCGATGAAAAAAAACCAGAATAAAAATCATCGACACCCTGGCCAACCGGAGTTTGCAAAAACCAGTCCTGCCCCTGTTTTTTCAACGTATCAGCGTATTGCTGCGCCTGGTCACCCACCACATGACCAAACCATTGATTAGCCCGATCCTGCGACTGCCGGGCAAACTGACCAACAGCACTATCCTGATACCATTGCGGAAGTATTTTTTTCTGTTTTTCCTGATTCTGATACAAATCAAAAAAACTGCTCATTAGCCAAGCCCTATTCTTGCATTAAAGCCACTACCGCTAGTCTGACCACTACTGTGCTGCCCCTTGCCACCAAAATAAATCTGACTCAACAGTGCCAAGTCTTTAGCAGTCAGCCCCGCATTAGCCAGATTAGCCTGATACTCGCGCATCGCCTCCTGACTCGCCAGGCCAGTCATAGCCGCCTCCACCTCCTTATTGATAGCGTCTTTCTGAGTCATGGCCGATTCAAACGCATTCTGATTAGCCTGCTGCTGCTGTGCATACGTCATGGCACTGTTAGCCGCAATCTTCTCTTGCTGATCTGCCAGGGCCAGATCCACCTCAGCCTGCCGGGTGGCGCCAGCGCCGCCGATCGCTTCCAACTGCGCCTGACTCAACGGATTGTACTGCGTTTGAGCAGAGCCAGACGACGCCCAACTGCCCAACTTACCGCCAGACAACTGATTTAAATTATTAAAATACCCTTGCAATTCCTCCGGCGTCGTTGGCCTGCTGGTACTTTGACTGGAAGATTCATTTTTGCCGCCGCCAAGACTCATACCGCCGCCTCCTGAAACTGTGACCGGTGCACATTCGGCTTGCTAAACCACCGCCAGTGCAACTTCCCCCCGGGCCGATTACACAAATGAGCATTCATCGTTTGAGCTTCCCGATTCTGCTGACAAGCCAAATTCCACAACAACCGGAAAGTCTCTTTAGGCTGCCCCTCTTTCACGACAACATTACTGATATAACAATGAGCACCAGTATTCAGAGAAATCTTGTTCTGATAACAGCCAGGCAAGCCGTACTCTTTCACCAGAGCCAGACTGTCCGCATCCAGGTTATACCAACTGATCCAGCCCGTAACGTCACCAGTATCAGTATTACGAGTCCCAGCCCATCGGCCAGAATCAACTTCAAACTGAATAAACGACCGCAACACATCATCAGGAATATGTCGGTGGCCGTAGCCACTGTGATGCCTGATCAGATCATAAATCTCATTTGCCGGAATGTTCATAGTTAAACCCTTGTGAATAGTTAATGGTTAATAGGGAATTGCTATTAACTATTCCCCATTCACTATTCTTGCCTACCGCCAAGGCTCAATCAGATAGCCAATAAACGACAACAACATTCTACCATTTGTAGGTACAGAACAATTAGGGCGCAAATAAACCCGTTCGTTACTCAGAAGAGTGCCAGGCAGAATCGTATTGATATGAATATGCCCCTCACAACTCATACCATGACAAATCACCTCATTGTCTAAACCATCACCATGAAAACCGGCCAGAAACCTGGTATCAGACAACTCAACATCAAAATTCCAGTCCGCATCTGGCACAGACAACAAGTGCAAATCCACACGTTCAAACACAAAATTTTCACACAAATTACCCAACAAGCCAGGCTCACCGGCAGCCACATCCAGCCGGTTCAGGTCAAAATAAAAACTGCCAATCCTGATCGGAGGGTTACCCGGCCACAAACTGGTGACCGAGTTGGTCAAATCTGCGACAAGGGGCGAATCAATCAACACCCCTGGCGCAACGTAAGGTGCATCCAACTGATCTAGGTCAATAAAATCAGTAATTGAACCATTGTTTGATTGATCATTTTTGGTTTCAGTCTGAGAGGCTGCTTTGCGAGTCATAACAATACCAACGTAATATCAGCGTTCTGGTCAGCGATCAGCTCAATTGCTTTTTTATCCATCGGACCACTTCGCCAGACATTCACAGGCCGATTGCTGTCAATCACCAGCCATCCAGCCGGAACGCGGCCCAGCTCATGTTTAATAATCACACGCTGATTAGCTAACACCTTGAGCAAAATCGGCTTAGAGCGGATTTGTGGAATCAGTTCAAGATCTTTCGTCATTCAGTGCGCCTCCAAATAAACACACAATAATACGGTTGCATATTATTGTGCGGCTGATCACCACCAACTGCTGACGTTTGATCCCAACCACTATGGTCTGAGTATTGATGACCAGATAAACCATGACCCATTGGATTTCTGTATTGATGGCTGTGACTGGGCATTTCATCAATAGTCAACCTGTGAGTTTTGGCCCCCCCCATCTGCCCGGGCGTCTGAAAATCCTGATCCCCCGGCTCGGCATCATCAATACCCACCAGACAACGCCCCTGGCTGATCAACAGCCACTCACCATAACCCAGCTTATCTTTTGGGTTTAACGGGTCTTCAGTAATATGCACATCACCAACGGCATATTGACACTCGTCTCGCACTTCATCCATACCGGCAGCCAGATCATTCTTGGTCGCCAGGTTTTCATAACCCTCAACATTTTCGATAGCAATAGAGCCGCCTTGCAGCGCCACAACCGCCTCATTCAACCGCTGAAAATTCCGTTCCGCCGCTTCAATGCTGGTAAAAGGCTCAATGATAACGCCGCTCATTTCCGCCGCTCCGTAAAGAAGTAAACCGGATCAAACCGGTGATACCGCACATACCCGCAAGACATTAACTGATGTTCAAACTGCGGCCCGCTCACCTCCAGAGGCGCCTCCAAATAAACCCGCTGACTCTGCTCACTGCAAATCACTTGCAAAGGCTCCTGACGAATCAAAATCTCCCGAGGCGAATGCAACCAGTTTTTAAACTCCTGACTGGCCAGTTCAGACTGATTTTCCCCAGGGTATACAGAATACACCGTACTACCCTGATAAAACCCCTCCACCGAAACATACATCCGGTTCAGACTGGCCATCCCATAATGATTAGGTTGCACCGGCCAAGTCCGAATAGTACTGACAACCGGGGCCCGCTTGCCCCATTCCAGCATACCCGACTGAAACCAGACATCCGGCGTATACTGACTGCCCATAATCCACAAACCACTTTCACCATACATGGCCACCTGCCCGCCAATCAGTATCAGCCCCTTAATGGCGGTATTACTGGGAACCGGGTGCAAAATCTCACCCCAGCCGCCGGCCCAGGTATTCAGCACAAACAGCCGTTGCTGAATCAACAGATAAAGATACTCACCTTGAGCATCAAGAATAATCTGCGCCTCAAAATCTGGACTGTAAAACGCCTCAGCAATCGCTTCACTTAACGGAGCCGTTTGCCCCAACTGATAAACCCCATGCCAGTCCAGGTAAAACAGACGATGCCCGTCAGACACCATTGCCCGGTCATTAACAGCCCCCTGCCCGGTAACAACCGTCTGGAACTCCCAATTATACGGACTGTCCCCAACAATCTGCCAAAGACTCTCCGGAGTCGACACCATCAACTTATTGCCAAACGGACAAAGCCCGGTCACACCGCTCTGATAGCCACCCTGAATGGCGATGGCATCCAGCGGCTCCCAGTGGTGCGGCTTGTCATTCTGACAATGATAAATAATATGCGTACCATCGCCAGCCCAGATCCGGTTACGCCAGGTTGCAACAAATTGCGCCTTGGGCAAAGCAAAAGGCTGATTATCATCATCAAGAAATTCATTCTCAAAAAACACCGCCTCATAAAACTGCACTGTCGTTTTATTCCGTGGCGTACCGCCAGCGGGCTGATAGCCGACAGCAGTCATCGATCGACCGGCAACGGTTTGAGTCTCTTGCTCCAGAACCACTGATACCCGGCATTGCGCTTCAAAATGCCCCTTTTTAGTTCGACAACGGACCACCGTTACCCCTTCACTTAGCCCGATCACCGCGCCCCACTCTTTCACCAAACAGATAGCGGTATCATCAACCAGCCAGTAAATATCGGTATCCGTAGCCTCTTCCGGTAACACCTGCCAGGTCAGCCGCTGCTCTTCATCAATTTTCAACGTTAGAACTGTCGGCGCCATAGTAATGCCCGTTGTCACAACATAAGGCGTTACTGTCAACGTGCAAGAATCAGAAAAGCCGCCATCTTCCGTGGTGGCAGTAATAATGGCATTGCCCGGCTTCAGACCCGTGGCCGTTCCAGCATCATCCACCGAGACAATGCCATTATCCGAACTTGTCCAGGTTATCGCCTTATTCAGCGCCCAGGCCGGTTCGATAATGGCACTCAGCTGATAAATAGTATTGACCAGCAATTCAACAGTTTTCGGGGTCAGTTCAATAGCAGTGACATTACCCCCGGCAATCACCTTACGGTGCAAGTAATACAGACTTTTACCATTGCCGATATAAATACGCTCTTCCCGGTTGCCCAGACTCTGCAAACCCTGAAAGCGAGTTCCACTGAATTTTAAATTAGCGGTAAGAAGTTGGCCGGTGGCGTCTTTAATGGCTTCAAAAATACCCCCATGCCAAACATACACCCCACCGAAAATTTCCATTAAGCAAGCATCGTTCCAGCCGATGGCGCGGTTGATGTTATCGCTGACCACTTGAAAAAAACCAGGGCGACTCTCATACAAACCATTGCCACCGAGTTGCAAGTTGTTTGCAATCCGGTAAGCGTCGGGAGTATAAGTCAGGGTGAACATCATCAACCCTGGTCCAGATTGGGCAGCAATTTGGAAAACGGCTCGGCTTCCAGCGCCTTTTTCAATTGATTCAGGGCGCTGCGAAAACCGGCTTGACTGTCTTTTTGTACGCCCATTTCAGCGGTCATCTGGGTTTCGTCCATGAGCGTAACGGACTCCGCCGCCCGGCTCAGTTTGTAGGAACCTTCCAGCAAACAGTTGACGCCTTCCGCCGCCAGCTGGCCTATGGGGGTATCGGTGCTGTAAACAAAACGGGCCATCAGGGTTGCTCCTTAATTATGGTTTGAAGGTGATTGACCGTGGTCATCAGCTGTTTCAGTTGTTTAAGGTCTTGCAGTTGTTGTGCTTTTTGGAAACGTTGCTGGCGGACCTGGCCGTTGATGTGATGAATGGCGGTGAAATCCGGCGGTGGTTGATCCAGGGCGCCTTCCGGCATTACTTCCCCGATCCGTTCAATGGTGTGGTGGCTGCCATCAGGGAGCCAGTAGTCCGTTCCCCGAAAATCCGGTGTTACCGTCCAGCAATTACTGCCGGGTTGGAAAACGGCGGCCTCATGGTCTCCGGCGGTTGGGGGTTCCAGTTCGGTAGCAGATGGTGGAATCAAAAATTCCCCAGGCCTGGCCGGATTGGGCTGGCAAATAACGGGGTGCTCGTATTCCAAAGTGTCCGGGTTGTAACGATACCATTCCATTTAGATAACTCCGTGGTAAATGCAGACTAATTCGGTTAGGGATTTTGGGCGGTTTTCGTTTGCGGTTGGTACAACTTTTGAAGCATCAAATCTTAAACTTTGTCCTCCTGATGTAGATCCATTACCTTGTCTGTATGTTGTTTTAACTCCATAAAAAGCTCCCTTAAAAGGACCATGTAATGTTGTTCCATAATAGTCTGTATGAGCACCAGTTATATTTCTAATAGCATCACTTTCACTAGCTCCCACTGCTCGCCCACTGGAACCTTTCCCTCGCCCAAAATCCACAAAATTTTGCAAAACAATATTATTGCCACTGATGGTAATAAACCGACTGCCACTACTGGCCAGTGTCGGAAAATCAATTTTCCCGTTGGGGATCGTTGAACCATCTAAAGCAAAGAAACCAGGCGGTGGTGTATCAAAAGAAAACCGGCAAATTTCACCCACAATTCGGGATGAACTGGCAATAACTCTGTCCGCTTCTGACTTTGCCCGATCCGCCTCACTCTCCGACCGATCCGCCTGTTGTGACGACGCACTGGCAGAACTAGCGGCCGCTGCCTCACTGCTTCCTGCCAACTTCGCACTATCTTGAGCTGACTGCTCAGAAGCCTGTGCGACAGAAGCGGACTGTTGCGCGGCAGTTTCACTGGCTTGGGCATTATTAGCCGAGTTCAGGGCATTGCTGGCTGAATTGCTTGCGGATGTAGCGCTGTTCTGTGCCAGGCTGGCACTGCTAACGCTAGCGGTTTCGCTGGCCTTGGCCTGGCTGGCGCTGGCTTCAGCTCGGTCCGCACTGGCGGAACTGTTGGCGGCAGAATCTGAACTCTGTCGGGCATAATGAAGGCTGGAGTATTGTTCATTTTCTACGACGTCATCCACCGGATTTGATGCCCAGGCTTTTGCCATAGTGGCCTGGTCGGTGGCCGTGGTGGCAGATTCAGCGGCAGAAAGCGTATTGGCGGAAACTTGTTGTTGCCAGCTGTCCACCTGACCGTACCAGATTTCAATCTGATCGTGCTGGATCTTGATGGTCTGGCCCAGCGTCTGATTGAAGTTGGTCAGCTCCTGAACCGTGTTGTACCAACCCTCGATTTCATTGACATTGTCGGTATTAAAATAGAGCCCGGTAATCAGCGTTTGCCAGGTGTCGGAGCGGGGAATCTTACCGCTGTCAAACTCCGCCAGCAGTTCTTCAAGGGGGGGCAGTGCATCACTCATGGCTGCCTATCCCCACCAATCTGCATAATGGGCGTTCCTCTGGTATTGCTGCCCTCCTGCCCTTTATTTGCCAAAATCTGCACTTGCCCAGCAGATGCCAGGTAAGCGGGTTTGATAATGGCGTTGTGGTAATCGGTGGAGTTCACCTCGGTATAGGCACCAAACAGGGTTTGCGCTATGGACAAAGGGTTGGCGTGGTCCACCAGACTGGTGGATTCGCTGTCAAAGTGGCTGGCCCGGCTGGACTTGATGCCCTCCCAGAACGCCGCCTCGAATCCGGCGGCCTCTTCCAGCAAACCAGAGCTGTCGAAGTGGCGGCCATAGAGCCCGATGATGCCATCCACCAGATAGGTCTCCCACTCCGGCGGCACCCGCTCCACCGTTAACGGAATGCTGTAGGTCAGGCAGAACATCATTTCCGCGTCCGGGGCGGGCCAGAGGTGCAACCGGCCACCATGGAGGGCGTAATATTCCGGAATGCCGCAGTTGGCTTGCTGATAATAATCCGCCTGGGCCCGGCGCTGGATAATGGTATCCATGGATTTCGCCCGCAGCCTGCCGGGGCAGAAAACCCCGATCAGCCGGTCCAGCTCCCCTTGCAGGTCAAAGACATCCTGCCCCTCGTACACCTTGCAGCCAAACAACCGCTTGGCAAACCACCAGGGAAGCCGGTTAAAGCGCTGGGCTTTGGTCAGGGTAAAACCGAGCCAGCGGCGCACCTTGGCTTTCATGACGTCATCGTCCCGCAGTTTCATCAGGTCGATAACGTCTTGCACAATCCGCTCTTTGCGGGTTGGGTCCGGGGGCGGGTACAAGGGCTCAATAATGCTGTTCATAAAAACGCTACCCGCTATCCGCTACCCGCCGCCCGAAAAAGCCCGCTTTTATCTTTTGCGGGCAGCGGATAGCGGGCAGCGTTCTGTTAAGCAAATTCCAGCAATCCGTTCAAATTGCGTTTCCGACAGACAACCGCCGTATACAGTAAACAATGACGATGCTTGCTCTGGATCTTGCCGCCGGTATTCTCCCAGGGCTGAAAAGCAAAGTTTGTGTCTTTGTGGATCCGCAGCTCAACTGCACGATTCTTAAAGTTCAACGCCCAGACAGTTTTTGCAGGTAGATTCTTTTCGTACATATAGAACCGACCGTTGTCTACCATCATCTCATAACCGGAAAATTTAGCCGCCTGCTCAGCACTCAACTGTATAGTTGTCTTGTCTTCCACAAACTTACAGTGCTCATCCCAAACATCCTCACCCATAAAATATACGTCAGGTGACATATTATTCATAGTACAATCGCGCCGCAATTTACGCATAGCCGCCCGATAATCGGTAGCCAGGGCATATTTAGCACCTGCGCCATCCTTGCTCGGAGTTTGAGGATTCCAGTAACCAAAATTCGCATCAGCCGGGTTAATGCCACCGCATTTGACGTCTTTTTTCAGAATCAGGCCAATGCCCATAAACGCCCGGCCATCACAATCTTGCTGCCCAATCAGCTTGTTACCAAAATGATTGTTAATAGACTCCTTAAGCTGAACAGTTTTTGTTTCTACCAGGTCAAGCAATTTATAGCGCCCAGTGTTTTTGACCATCTCTTCCCGGTTATACATCTGAGTACCGGCAATATGGCCCCACAGGTACTTTGCCTCACTGGTTGCGTCTTGCGGAGTCAGGTCTGCATCGTCGTAAGCAGTAAAATCTTTCACCGTTGAGTTGGGTTTATCCAACAAAGGGATGGTGATATCAGTGCTGATATCATTCTGATACTTAATAAGATTTTTATCCTGAAGGTATTCCCAAAGCGGATGATCAACTTTTAATTCATTGACCAGCTCTTTATCCAGCTCAGACATACTGGCCAGAAACAAATCTTCAGTGTCTTCAGTGCCTGCAAACAACGGTAAATCATACCGCCGTGGGTGTCCAGCTACCTCTGCCATTGTCGTTCACCATAGCAACCGGCTTTGAACACAAGATAAAAAGACTTTTTTTACCACAAAGGCACAAAAAACACTAAGAAAAGACTTTCATGTTTGCGCTATGCGCAAAAGAAAAAACCTTTGTGCCTTTGTGTCTTTGTGGTGCAAAACGCTTTTAACGCCCCAGTAACTGCTCTGCCCGCTTCATAGCCGTTTCATAAGGATCCAGCCCATTCGCTTTTTCCTTAAGACTGCGCCCATCGGCGCGCCCCGGCGGCATTGTTGCCAACTTTTGCAGTTTTTCCAGTTCGGCTTTGGCTTTGTTCAACTCAGCAAGCGTCGTCTGCCCATTTTGAGCCAGTTTAGTCAGCCCTTCATAGGTCGCTAAACGATAAGCCATTTCAACCGGCAGGTTAAACCCGCTGATATATTTGAAAATGGCCTCCTGATGGTCTGCCAGGTCAGGATGCGCCCGCTGTGCCTCAGCAAATTCAGCATCCAGCTTTTGCTTCATAGCCGACTGCTGTTGCAATTGCCGTAACGATTTAGCTTCATCAGCAGCCGCTTGCCGGGCCTCTTTCTGACTTTGACCTTGCAACCACCTAACCAGATCTTCCTGACTGTCGAACGTGGGAATCTGCTCATTTTCTTTCTTAAAGAAAACGTCAATACCCGCCTCTTCAGCCAACTGACTGATTACCGCAACCGGGTCACTTTTAAACGCCCTGGCGCGATCAGTCAATTGCTTGATCTGGTCAGAGTCAAAACCGAACTGTGTCTGGAGCGCCTTACGCTCATCAGCCAGTTTATTAAAACTCTGCTTTAAGCCGCTCTCCATATCTCTGTAAATAGATAAAAGAGTCGACTTGCCCGATTCCGGCAAGGCATTAAACGCCTCGCGTCGATCTTTAGGCCAGCTGTCCGGTGGGGTCAACGACTGCTGTTGATCAGCAAGAGTGCTGTCATTCTGTGCAGAGACAGAACCGCTTGTTCCATCGTGAGCCTCAATGGCGGGGGTATCGGTATCAGTAGAAGTAGGAGTGCTGACACTATCTGAAATAGCCGCTTGTTCCGATGATGGCGAATTCCCGCTGGCTTGCTTGCCAGGTTCCTTTCGTGCTTGTTCGGCGCGGTCAAAAGCCGCTTCAAACATACTTTTGCTGGTAACAGGCTCATTCGCTGACGATTGTGCGACAGGATCCGCAGAATCTAAAAAATCCCCGGAGGGGGATTCCGGGGAAGAACCACTTTCAGAATGAGTTGTCATCAAACCGTAATATACATGAAAGGTACGGTATTCAGATTAGACAATAGAAAACCAGTGTCAATAGAAAACCGCTTCCCGCTGCCCGCTGCCTGCTTTCCGAAAAATGATTCGTGCGGGCCTTTTCGGGCAGCGGGCAGCGGGCAGCGGGAAGCGGTCTTTTTCATACTAATCGACTTTTTTTCGTGACAGGGGACCATAACACAATCTGTTCAGTGTTACGAACATCAAAATGAAACCAATCAACATCATCTTCCAGGAACGTAATATGTGGTAATAGCCGGGTTTCAATTACAAATTGTCTAACTTTATCTGCTGAAGCTTCCTTAAATTTACAGTCCATCGCCCGCCCAAACGTGTGCTGACTGGTTGGACTGAACTCAGGAGCATCTGACGTACGTAGACCAGATTGCTCAAAGTGACCGCCCCAAAACCAGTCATTGACAACACATGGACCAAAAAACATTCTCAAATCATCAAGAGTGATTAACACCCGTACATCAATCAATTCAAAACATTTGTCTTTTTTAAGATGATAAATATCTGGAGGGACCAGTTCATAAGCCTGAAAAAATCTCGGAATGTAAGGCAACATTAGTCTTCTCGAATATCAATATTTTCAGTAATAACCCGCAATAATGGCATATTGACCCGCTTACGAATAGTGACGCTATGGTTTACTTCACTGGGTAACGGGATGCAGCGAATAGCCATAATGGAACGGTCAGCCCTCTGGTATGTCAAAACGCCAAGCTGATTCTGGCGACAATTGTCAATAGCAGCGCGCATGTCGGCAGCTTTCATGTCGCCCAGGTGGCCCATGCAGCCGGTCAAATAGATATGCAACAGGACCACAATAGTACTGATTATCAGTAGTTTCAGCCGGTACTTACTGATCCTGATCATCTTTAATAAACCATTAAATAAAAGGTAACTTATCTTGAGGTAGAAGAAATATATCTGTAGACCATTGACCAGTCCAAGCACAAAGAATAATATCTTTTGGTTCCATAATCTGCGCCAACATACGTTTTTCACCAATATTTTTTGCCTGAATAATTGTTGATCCGCGAATCAAAAGTAAAGTTACTGAACGATTCCCAAGGGGTATTTCTTCTGGCAATTCTCGAAGATTTGTTTCATAAACCTTATTTGTAGTCATAAAATTTTCTCAGTTGCCATTACGTAACATTTCTGGTAATTGTTTTCATAACTTTTCTTTATTTTGCATTGTCAGGCAACGGTTTATAGTAATCTACAATTTTTCGCCCCAATACAAGCTCACCTGAATTATTTGTATAGTCATTACCCTGTTTAACACCAACAATAACCAATAAATTATGTAGGCTGGCAATATCACCTGGTTTATTTGGGTTAGGATGATTTGCTGCTAACAAAAACAGCTTTAACTTTTTGAGTCCAATTTTAACTGCTAAAGGATTGTTATTTTCTAAATTAAAATAATCAAATACACTACCGTAGCCGTTTACTGATGCTAGTTTAATTTTTGCATGACGACCAATCCCAGAACTATTTATTTCAACCGATGCAGAATTAACAGTACAAACATGCTCACCAATAGGCAAATCAACATTACCCTCAACATCAATGTTAGATAAATCTAAATAATCAAAACCAACAAATTCACTTATTACATTGCTTTTTGGCATAGGTTGATTAGCTATAACTTTAGTTGATTCTGAATTTATTTGTTTGAAATCACTTTCATTTTTCATTACTTTATCTTCTTTAGAAAATTTAGCATCTATGGTTTTAGTTGATTCCGACTTTGACTTGTTATAATTCCATTCACCACAATGAGCGCATCGCATAGTTTGTTGTGTAGTTTTCCAGACAACATACCCATATATTCCTTTACATTTTCTACAGGGAGTTCTCATTATTTCGTGATTTTCACCGTATAAAATTTTCATTGCATCAATTAACCTTTGTATTGATTTGTTACCGTGTAACATTCACAGCGGCTCCTAGCTGATTCGCATTCGTCATCTGCTCCGGATTTGGCAACGATGGCGGTATACGCTGTGGCATATTGCCAGACATACCCGGCGCAGGTGCCGCTGGCGGTGCAGGCGGAATCATAAACTCTCGGGCTGCCTGCAAAATACCATTAACATTGCGAATATCCATCTGGGTCAGCACCTCCCTAAACAACAACAAACTGGCTTTCGGCCCCATGTTATTGCCCACCATACCCACTGCTTCAATCAACATTTTCTGACGTACCGGACTGATTGCCGTAGCCCCGCCGCCAGGCTCAATCTTGATATTGAAACGCCCCATAAACGCCTCTCTTCCGTAGTTCAAGAGGGCGTCAGTACCATCTGCCAGCACTACACGAATGGAGGATCCATCCGGGGCAAACGTTCGCAGGTAAGCAAGGTGAATCTGTGCCAACTGCTCCAAAAACGAAAACAGCTTGTTGCGTTTTCGATTGACCCTGGCCTGACCAATCATCATCTGATTTTCTGATTCAGTAGCAGTTTCAGTGCCACCAAAAGGTGTTTCAGCAACTCCCGAGTTTTTTCGAACAATATCCTCAGCAATGGTGGCAGCATTGAGCAAACTATCAGGAATATTGACCGTCTGGATATCTTTAAAAATGCGACTCAAGTCTTCACCATCTTGAACATCCATACCCATGGCTGCCAAAGACTGCTTACCATTAATCGCGTCGTCTACCTGACTTTGCTCAATTTTGTTTTTGTCGTACACCCACAACCGTTTTTGTTCGCGGCTCTGGTTAGCAAAGCGAGTGTGCATCATATCGCTCTCCAGTGCCGGATTGCGAATATGCTCAACCTGGCTGACACCGTACGGGTGATCACTGGCAGGAATAGGGATATAAACAGCAAACGGGCTGTCTTGCGGATTATCAAACTCAACGGGAAACTGCACCTGCTTCAGTCGTAAAAAATTTTCAGAAACATCGGATGGTTGATCTTTTTTGTGTGCTTGCCGCTCTTTTTTATCGCTGGTCTCCAGAAACGTAATCAGCTCCCTGGTCATTCGATCCCAGACAATAATCAGCTTAACACTGTCTTCCATGTAGTAGTCAGTGCCACCCGGGCCGCGCTCACCTTGCAACGTTTTGATCTCATAAGAACCGCCTTTTAAACCGGCAGGCAGACCAGCAAATCGAGGATCTGATTTAAGGTCATCCAGTCGAACGATACGTTCAAAACCGAGCCAGTGTGACTCATCAAGACTGGTGCAGGTGCTAGAGCACAAAAACTCAAGTGGAGAGATCCGTTCATCGACCATACCTTCCCAGAGCGTGACGGTCTCCATTTGTGGTTTATAGACCGGTTGACCAGCTTTATCGGTTTTCGGTTCAAGAAACCCGTCTTTTTCGCGCAAGACAGGAATGCGACCCGTTTCGACTTGTTCATCCAACACCTTCCACCAGGAAAAGGATACGCCATGGCCGACCAGCAAAGCATCAAGCTTGATACGGTCCAGCCTGTCAGCTCCACCGATCAGCCCACTGTTTTTCATACTGTCGTAAACAGCCTGCTCAACCACTGACTCATTGTTTGTATCAATGTTATCCAGTGGTCGTGTATACGCCATTGCCCGGGCCGTGACGCCGATATCGTCCGTTTCCAAATAACCCATCGTCTGTTCAATATTGCGAAATACCAGCCCCAGCCTGACCCGATCGCCATTTGGCAACTTGATAATCCGGTTATCATCATCGCCGTTCAGGATAACCTGTTCGGCGTCGCTGTGAAGCTTGCAATAGTGCTGCCACAACGTTTCAAAAGGTTCCCGGCGGTCTCTGGCAGCATCTATGCGCTTACGCCAGGTGTCGTTAGTGATGTTCATCGGATAATACTTCCCGCTTGCTTGCGCTGATCAAGTCGCTCAAAATGTTTCTGGAAAATCGTTGGTAATTTTGGCTCTGGCTCAGGCTGAGCATCTAACGGGGCTGCTTCAGGAATATGAACCATCAACGTTTGCAAAAGAGCATCCGCAAGGTTGGTTGACTCGATACCCCGCTTTTTCAGATCAGCCTTACTCTCCACATAAATAATATTGTTGCGTTCGCTAAACTGGGGAGCGGTCAATTGTCGTTTAAGACCCGGCAGGTTCAGCAGTTTGCATCGGGGATTAGCTACCCATTTTCTGCCGTATTTGTGCCACATTTCATCCCGTTTGCGGTTGTAGCGTTTTTTATCCAGCGCCCCTATACCCGAGTTGTAGTGCACAACTTTGACCTTACCCCTGCCTTTCTTCCGGTAGTAGCGGGTCAGCCACTCCATGGCGCCCCGGCCAACGCCGTTGGAATCGCCGATGATGTAGCGGGCATTAAACAGCTCACAGGCATCAATGGCCCGTTCCGCCGCTTCCAGAGTGATTTGTTCCGGATCTTCTTTTGGTAGCCACTCCTGGCCATCCAGCATGTTAAACCCTTTGCGCACCGCCAAACCGTGTTTGTCGCTGGTGAGGCCAAAATCCAAACCAATCACCGGCCATTCGTTCAGGCTGTCGGGATCGGTGGCCCGTTGCTGGGCAGCGTCTACCCAGTGGGTTTTGATGATGCTGAACAAGGCCGAGCGGGGTTTCTGGCCTTTCACCCGGACTCGGAAGTAATCGGCGTCGTCATCGCCATCGCACTCCACCAGAATGTTGTTCCAGTAGGTAGGCGACACAAAGCCATTTAGCGACAGTTGATGAACGTTACCGACCATATCCCGCCAGGGCAGGCAGTAGGTCTCTTTGCGGTTGGACTGGCGACAATCCAGGGTATGCACGGCATAGCGTTCTGTGCGGTCCAGGTCATCGGCAAACCAGCCATCGGGTCGTGTCGGGTTGCCCGGCGCCAGCAGTCTGGCCCCTTCTTCGGATAACGCCCCTTCCAGTGTTGTGCGGATGGAGTCGTCTACTCCGCTGGCCTCTTCAATCACCACCAGAATACCGCCGGTAGCGGAGTTCTTCAGTTCATCACTGAAGATTGTGGCCAGTTGCCCGTCGGCGTCGTCATTGTCCAGCGCATGGGCGCCCTGCAAAGCTTCGGGTTTTTCCGGCCTTGCCGTTCTTGCAACAGCGTTCCAATCTCCATAATCGGGATTCGTATGAATAATTGAACTACCCAGGATCTCCCAGTCATCGGCAATAATTGGCCAGGCATTGCGCAGCCTCCGAAACAGCTTGCGAATCTCCGACCATAACCGCCCGGTGAGCTGGTTGCTGGAGGGGGCTGTGCAGAGCGTGTGGCTGAACATATGGGTGATCAGCATCCAGAGAATACCGGTGGCGGACATGCGGGTTTTGCCCAACCCGTGACCAGAAGGGATTAACACCTGGCGCTTGGCACTGCCCGCTTCGCACTGGTAGAACTTGTAAAGTTCATAGGGCGCATCCGCCAAATCCAGCAACGCAGCCGCCTGATAGGGCATGAGTTTGGTGCGCAACGCCTCCACCGCAAAACAGACCGGGTCCAGCCGCCACCGTTGCAGTATCCACGACAGGTGCGCCATATCCCGCTCATCGTCCGGCAGTTGTTGTATGATCAACCCCGCTCCCTTGTGCCAGTACCACGCCAGCGCCTCGTCGTATGCCATGGGACGGCAGCAGGGGTGGTGGAGGGGTTGCCAGTCAGTGTTCATCAATGTTTTCCTGAATGCGTAATGACTGACAGAACAAATGATTCTAAATCCTTCAGTTTGGATTTCACCGTTTCAAAACGATCTTCCGGTGAGGTGTTTTCAAACCACTCCACCAGGTCATCCTGCAAATCTTCATCAGTCATAACCAGTTCCTGATTTTCAAAATTTTTCCTGCCAAGGTATATATAATGGCGGGGGTGGCGCCGGGGGGGGGTGGGCCCCTGCCTGCCCGGGCTGCCCGCCGAGCGAAAAGGCCCGATCAGATCCGACGTGCTGGGTCATTCGCCATTACCTAGGTCATCCAGCAGCAAGCAGCCCTGAGGTGCAAAATACGGCATTTTTGCGGGATCGCCTCTTTCTATGTGTGTTGCTCCCCCCACTAATTCCGATGCCTCTGGCTCATTATTGCCAAAACGGGACACATCAGGGACTTGACCGGCGCCCGGGAGTCTTGAAAGTGCAGCCGCCAGAGAGTTTTTGCCCTGGGCTTTGTCATCGTGATTTTCTTTCATAGCCACAGTAGCCCACAGTTTGAGAACATCCCCACCTTTACCGGCTTGGATCAAGTCATCAACAATCATTGCAGCAGTCTCGACCGCTGCCTGTTCGGGATCGACAGACACCAACTCTGGGTATTTCTTCCTCCCAGCAACAGCCAGCCCTTTATGAATAGCCACAGTAATCAAGCGCCTGGCCTGACTAACGCCACCTTGCGGCCTGCCAGCACCCAACCTGGCCCCGCCTCTAGTCTCCATCCTTGTTGCTCCCGGTCACTTTGAATTCGATTGATTTCACTCAACCTCCCCATCACCACCTGATTATAGTTGCATTCATATCATCAGAACTTAAAACCAGCGGGCCTAACAACAAAGCGGGGCAGATGCCCCACTTCAGCCCCACTTATTATTACTCTCTAATAACCAGAGTAAATAATATATAAGCCAGAGTTCCCAAGGCTTTACCCCTTATGTGTTTTTATCCTGCCCCACTTGCCCCACCTGCCCCGCTTTTTTGTTTCAGGTTTACGCGAGAAAGGGAATATCCCTATTAACCTTACGGGTTAAGGGTATTCTTTTATACATATGGTATAAGAGCCTGAAAACTGCGGGGCAAGTGGGGCAAGCGGGGCAATCATCTCACAACCCTTTAATAGCAAGGCTTCACACTGCCCCGGTAAACAACAAAACTGCACCATCTGCCCCACTAAAACCGGGGCAAATAAAAAAATACTTGCTATAGCGTAAAATGCGCTATATGATAGCAACCAATCCCGCTGATTACGGGGTTGAATCATCAACATCAACTACGGTGCAAAGAAAATGCCTGCTATTTGTTTGAACGAACTGTCCAACTACAACAACGGAACCCTGGTATACAAGTGGTTCGACCTGGAAGACTTCACCACTGCCGAAGAATACAGCGCCGCTGTTTATGACTGGCTGAAGACCTGCCCAACTGTTTCTGGTTATCCCTGCGAAGAGTGGAACATCGCTGACTATGAAGGCATCCCTTCTGAATTTGTCGGTGACTATTGCTTTGATGCTGAATCGTTTTACACCTTCAAAGAACTGGCCGACCAGCTAAAAGAGGGAGCCCTGGAAGCCTACATGGAATGCTTCGGTTCAATGCCTGAAACCATCGACCAGTTTAATGAGCGCTTCTTTATGGAAACCGAACATAAAAGCGATGACTGGCATGGTTTCTATATTGAAATCGCCAAGCAACTGGTGGATGACAGCGGCCTGTTAGCCGATGTGCCGGAAGCGGTCGCCATGTATTTCGATTACTTAGAATATGGCCGTGATGCCTACATCAACGACCTGACCATGAGCAACGGCTTCGTCTTCTGGAACCACTAACCACCACCGGCAGCCCAACAGGGCTGCCAACCCCCGGCAAATACAAGGCAGTATTCACAATGCAAAGAATCATCCCAGACTTACTAATCGCCCTGCAGGACCTCCAAAACAAAAACCGCCGCGAACTAATAAAAGCCCTCGCGGATCTCAGCCCGGCAGAACACCGGCTCATGGTTCACCAGGTAAAACGGTTCTATGAAATTCTGGATATAGAAAACCAGATCACCTATGGAACCCCTGTAAATGGTGGCCATGTTGCAGGCATCCGCTTTAAGAACGACCGCCCCCGGGAAGTTCTGATAGATGGCCCGAATTGCCACGAATGGCGCCTCATAGAACTGGTAGAAAAAGCATCATAAAAAATGGCGGGTAACACCCGCCATTTTCATAACGCAAAACAAACTATAAAATACCGTTATTCAAAACGGACCCAACCAGCCAATGACCCAACGCAAACCAAGACGCCGCCAGGCTGACATCAAAAGCTCCCTGAACTATAGAGCCAAGAGGCTGGATCTATCCATGAAAGACGTTCAGCGCCTCACCAGGGAGCCCTACGCCAGCATCCTCAATTGGAACCAGGGCCGCGCCCGCTGCCCCCGCTCCGTACTGCGCCTGTTGGCAGTCTACCGGCTGGCCCACTGGGGGGAGTTCTAACCCGCCTTCATTGTCACCCCTCCCGAAAACTTATATGATTACCAGCGCCGGGAGGGGGCTCAAATACAATACCGCAAGGGAATAGACCCGCAGCTTACGCACCGTAGTAGCTGTAATCACCTCCCGGCCCAATCACCAATGCGGGCCGACTCAATGCTATACAACCCCTACATCTGGCTAACCTGCCTTTTCATCATCGCGCAATTAACCTTTTACACCTGGCTGGACAACAGCAAACAATACCGGATCAGATCAAAACTAACCCGCCTGGCCTTTCGTTATGGCTGGATAATTAACTTAATGATAACCGGGGCAATGATCTGGATATTATTTAATTACGGGGCAACCAATAATATAGAAATAGCAATTGAAGTAATACTGGGGATAGGAACCAGCGTCTGCTGGGTATTCTGGATCATGTGCAAAGACAACGCCCCCTATTATAAAAAATAGGGGGAGCAACCTTTTATAAAAGAGAAAAATTCTTACCGTTTAATAACTCATAACCTTTTGTCGCCTGCTTAATAACCCCCTGACTTTCCAGCTGATCAAATACCGGTTTAATTTTCTGATACCCCAGCCGCTCCTTTTCCATAACCCCCCGAATAGAAATCTTGAAACCATATTCCCCCTTACTGATTCTCTCAACAATTGCCGGATCAATCAGCGGTTCAAAATCATTAGCATCGTTGCCAACATCGTTATTAACAACGGAATTAATCACCAACTTATCGACCACCGTCCCCCGTTGCTGGCCAGCCAGAATAGACCATCCCGCCACCGAACACCCATCAATTAACAACGCCAGCAACAACCAGGCAAAAAACCGTTGTTGTTCGGTTAATCCAATCAGCTGCCCATCATTTGATAATGGCTGACTCAACAATGATGCCCGTTCTTTCTGCCATTGATCAACCTGCGTTAACGTAACCACGCCCCGTTCCCGATAACCATTTTTAATATCAATACTAGCAGACTCCTGCCCCAGCATAATATTATTGTCGAGTTGATCAATCGTTTCCTGCCGTTGCTGCCAGGCTAAAGACCGTTGTTCATGCCGTTGCTGGCCAGTTTCCAGAAAACTGACAGAAGCCCCGATAGACACTACAAACAACGCCGAACCCAGCGCCAGCAAGAAAACCCCACTTAACCATTGTCGTTTTCGTAATTGTAAAAACGCTAATGGCAACAGTGAAAACTTGCATAACTCCAACGCCAACCCGGCAACCCCAGTCAGGCATTGCATAAAAAAATCTTCTGGCAAACGCGCCCATAACAGCACTGTAAAAACAATAGAAACCATGGTCAAAATAGCGGTAGATGTAATCAGCATCCAACGAATTGAACCAGAGCATTGCATAGACATTATTAATTAATTCCCTGTTAACCTTATTCATCCAGAAACGTTCTGGCAATCCAAAAACAGCGTGGCCGCTCTTTTCTTGTAACCCGTGAGGGAATCTTTTTAGTTAAACGCCCAGAATCAGCATCTAAATAATTTCGCTCACTCATCACCTTCAGTAACTGCTTAGACGAATAGCTCCCGCAAAAATCACTAAACGCACCTGGCAACACCATTAAATAATCTGCATTATGATACCCCATCATTTTTACGGGAACCCTTGCATCGGTTTCATTAATACATTCAAAGTTGGCCATATTAGATATTAAATTATTTCGCAAATTAGCAAGTGCTTTATCCAGCTCGCTAATATGCTCTCCCATATCCGACAGCCACAAATTACGAACACTCACCACAGCATCATTAATCTGCTCCGGCGTCCAATCCAAAATACCCGCTTCACTAGCATAAAAACCGGCCACAGCAACCGCTGCCATACGCCTTAAAACAGCACGAATCTCCCTTGCATCTTTCGCCAGCTGTTCAATAGTATCAAGCAACTTAACCTCCATAGAATTAACCAACTCAGAAACTTCATTTACAAATTCCTGGTAGCCCTTACTATGAATAGAGTTAATCAAATAACTGACAAACACCGGCCCCGCTGTGCCGTAATACTGACTGCAAGCCCGCTTTAACTGATTAGTAAACTCAACAGGATCAACATCATCCCGCTCAACAATACCATTCTCCATGGCATCAACCCGGATATCTGGCAAACGGTGAGTCTGCCCGCCCCGCTTGATAATCCCGGCACTTTTTAACACCGCCTCGGTAGACAGCTCTCCGGTAGACAGCAACATAATATGCCAAAATGACTGAGCCCTCAGCCCGCCAGTATCCTGCATTCTTCCCTTAGGAGAACCACCAACTAACGAATAGATCAGCCGGTTCAGATCCTGCGGGTTATCCAACTCTCCTATCTCATCAAGACACAAAACAATATCATTATGCAGCTGAGCCGTTGCTTCCAGAGCATTGCCGGTAGAGTTCCATTTACGAATACTGGTTTTGCTGGAATGAATCTGAGGATCAGAACCATTCCCCCACACAGACGCAGCGCACTGAGCCAAAATAGTTTTTCCGCAACGAGGCGCCCCCCAGAAATGAAAACCACCAGAGCCAACGCCCGCCAACTTAGTCAGACTCCCGGCAAAACTGGCACAAATAGCAAACATAATCAGACTATTCCCTTTTGCCCGGTCCGCAACCTCCCGCTTCCAGTCAGTAACCTTTTCTTTTGGTGTAATAGTCTGCCCGCTCAACTTCTGCAACTGCTGAAAAAATACCTGCCGGTTGTCTCCTGTTTCTCCCAAAATCACATGAGGTAAAACAAAAACCGGTTTCTCCGGGGCACTTGGTACTTCAAACCACCCCAATTTGGCCGCGGCCCAACTTCGGTGTAGACATTGATTAGCCATCATATCCAAGTAACGAGCGACAAACTTCTCCTTACCAGACATTAACTGCATCCCTTGTGCAAGTAACGCACTCCAAATATTGGCGTCCCTGGTTTTAGAAAACCATTGCTGAGGTATGCAAATTTCTTTCATAACCTTGTTGTGGTTGTAGAACTTGATAACCCTGAATACTTCCTCTTGCTCATCTTCCGCCAGCGAATCAATCCATATAGGCCGTAGCGCAATAATTTCCGATTTACCGTCCTCCGCCTTCCACCCCATATAGAGTGCACCATTTTTTTTACTGATATAAAAAAAATTACCAGTATCTGGCCAGATAGCCTCCTCATCAGTAAACATCGGCTGACCGGTATCAAACCCGGTTTCCGTAATATGCACAGTCCTAACAGCGCCCGCTTTCTTATTTGGAAACTTAACCACATTATTCTCAACAGGCTGGCCAGCAGCTAACTGCTCCCGGGAAATATCACTAATCCACTTACCTTTATAAACCTCCCGACACTCCGCAATCGCCTTATTAATAGTCATCTGCCCATAGAGCAACGCACCCCGCCGCTCATCCCATTTTGGCCGCATCAATCCACTAACTCTAAAAATCCGGTCCATTCGCTCACCATCTTTTGCCGTCCAAAACGCAAGCGCCCCGCAAAACCCCAAATCAGCTGCTGAATGGTCCCCGCCATTCATAGAAAGATCCCCGTTA
>JAKROC010000199.1 GCA_024509075.1 Endozoicomonas sp. | reverse complement strand
TCCCGGGGCTTCGCTCATTTGCCGCCTCGAATCAACTTGAAATCCTTTGGGTGTAGCGCGGTCCGGGGCAAATCTCCGAATCAGTAAAAAAGTAAGCCACTTCCCGCACCGCCGAGGTTGGCGAATCAGAACCGTGCACCGCATTTTCATCAATGGTTCTGGCAAAGTCGGCACGGATGGTGCCGGCCTCGGCCTCCTGCGGATTGGTCGCCCCCATCAACTGCCGGTTCAGAGCTATGGCGTTCTCGCCTTCGAGCACCGACACCACCACCGGCCCTGAGATCATGAACGCCACCAGGTCATGATAAAACGGACGTTCCTGATGCTCCGCGTAAAAGCCGCCAGCCTGTTCATCGGAAAGGTGCAGCATTTTGGTGGCGACAATGTTCAGCCCGGCCTGCTCAAAACGAGCAAGGATTTTACCGATGGCACCTTTGGCCACCGCATCGGGTTTAATTATGGATAGCGTGCGTTCAATGGCCATTACGATCTCCAGTTTGTCTTTTTGCGCCCTTGCGGGATTGTTATTGGAAACGTACGACTTGCTTTGCTTAACCTCTTGAAGACTCCATAACACTCCAGAGCCGGAGTACCGGCATTATTCTATACAATAGTGTCGATGGTGTCAGCTCTGATGCTGATGAGGAGCGCATCCCGCAGTACCCGCTTATTCAATGTCGTCAGCTTGCTACACTCTCTGTCTACTGTATATGATGCCGGCCAGCAACATCCGGTTACTTGCCGTCATTCAACCATTGGGTTTTGCATCCATTTATTAAGCGCGCATCGTAACTTATGTCTGAACTGAAGCAAGCTATTTGCAACCAAACCGTCGATAGTCTGAAAAAGAAGTACCAGGCCTTTTTTGGTGTGAAATCGAAAAAAAAACTCAAATCCGACCTGGTCAATGCCCTGGCGCAAGGTCTGTCGGACCAGATGGCCCTGAAAACTTACCTTGGCAAGTTGTCAACACTGGAGATGGCCCTGTTACAAGAGTCGCTGTACAACTACAGAGGTTTCATTGATCAGGCGCGTTTCACACTGAAGTACGGCGACTTTCCTTATGAATCAGACACCACAGGCTGGCACTGGCGGAAGCCATCAGAAGCGGTGATGGCCTGCTTCTATACCGTGAGCGCTGACTGGCACAGCGCCGAGAAAATCCCTACCCCTCTGATGGCCTCGCTAAAGCAACTGACTGCCAAGCCTGAACCGGACCTGCTAAAGACAGCAACCTTGCCGGACCCACTGCCTAAGCATCACACGCTGTCAGAACGGGAACGACTGGCTCAGAGCGAACTCCACTCACTATTGGTGCTGCTGCACGACAAACAGATCAAGATTAGTGAAAAAACCGGAGTAGCCTCGGGCGCAACCCTGAAAAAAGTCTCCGAATCAGTAAATGAGTACTACAAAAGCAGCAAGATTGATGACATGAAAGGTCTTGAATCGGTGCTGGCCTACGGATGGCTGAGACTGCTGGGGAACAGCAAATTCTGCAAACAGTCCGGCACCACGCTGGTCACGGCAAAAAAGGCCGGTCGCAACCCTGCTGACACCATTCGGGAGATATGGCAGCAGTGGCTGGGTAACAAGAAAGAGGATGAGCTTCGTCGTATTGAGCGCATCAAAGGGCAAAACGGCAAAGGGAAGCGCTACTTCACCAATGTGGTGGAAAGACGGGAAGAAATTGTTACCTATCTGCGCAATTGCCCAGTCAATACCTGGATTGCTTTTGAGGATTTCGCCGATTTCATGTTCATTACCGGCACAGCTCTGCAAGTGACAACGGAACCTGGCTATCTCTATCTGTATAGCCCCGGCGATGGCGAGATGTACGGAAACAGCTGGGATTACCTGGAAAGCCGGTATTTGCGTTGCTTTTTGCTGGAGTACGTCGCCACTCTTGGTCTTGTGGATGTGGTGCTGGCCCCCCCTGAGCCCAATGAAACCAATAATAATTACTATGACATGGATGAGTGCCTGAGCCGCTACGACGGCCTGCGCTATTTCCGCCTGACGCCATTGGGTCAGTTTGCGTTGGGCGTAACAGACACCTATGAGGCCAGCGTCACAGACACCAGCGAAACACCGCTGACCATCCAACGTCAGGGGCGCATTGCCTTCGAGCATGAACCGACACCCTGGGAGCAACGCTTCCTTTCACTGTACGCCGATCATCATAAGGGCCACATCTGGAAGCTGTCCCGCCAGAAAATCATGGAAACGCTGGAAGTGGGCGGCAGTATTGATGAGCTGAGAACCTTCCTCGAAACCCGGGAAGACCAGCCATTTTTACCAGAAGACTGTGAAAGTATCCTGAGGCAAGCAGCAGCCAATATAGGCGGGGTAGAGATCAAGGAAGAAGCGTTGATCGTCAACTGCAAAACGGAGGAGATTGCCGAGTTTATTGTCAACGATAAAGTGTTGTCCAAGTGGTGTCAGCGGCTGGGTAAACAGCAAATTGTGATCCCCAAAAGCAAAGAGAAGAAGTTCCGCCAGAGCCTGAACTCCGTCGGGATCGGTTGCATTTAATGCTAAAAAAACGCTGCTGCTCCCTGTCACAGGGAGCAGCAGCGCAGAGCGATCTGAACACAGCAGGGCGTGTCAGAGAACCACGACCCGGGCCTCAGCGCAATGGTCCACAAACTGACCGATTGCCGTTAACGCCAAGCCTTCCTGCCCAGCCACCGCCAGGAACTCACTCTCAGCGTCAGGACGCACCGCCACCAGCAGACCACCACTGGTTTGCGGATCAAGCAGAATCTGCACATCCCGATCACTGAGACTGCCCAGCTGCTGCCGGTAACTGTCGTAATTGCGACGACTGCCCCCGGGCGCACAGCCAAGTTCCAGATAGCGATCCACATCCGGCAGCAGCGGCACAGCATCGCGGTTTACCTCAGCACACAGACCACTGCCGGCACACATCTCCAGCAAATGCCCGAGCAGGCCAAAGCCGGTGACATCGGTCATGGCCGTCACCCCCTTCAGCGCGGCAAAAGCAGCACCGGGCTTATTCAGACGACACATAGTGTCTGTCACCAGTTGCTCATGCTCTGGCGAACAATGGCCTTTTTTAATGGCTGTGGTCAGTACTCCAATACCCAGAGGCTTGGTCAGGTACAAACGGTCACCCACTTGTGCGCCATCGTTGCGCTTTAACCGCTCGACAGCTACACGACCATTAACCGATAACCCGAAAATGGGTTCCGGCGCGTCAATGCTGTGACCACCAGCCAACGGCATCCCCGCATCACGACAGGCATCACGCCCACCGCGCAGCACTTCTCGTGCCACCTCTGCCGGCAGGGTATTTACAGGCCAGCCGAGAATGGCCAGCGCCATCATCGGCGTCCCACCCATGGCATAGACATCACTGATGGCATTGGCCGCTGCTATACGTCCAAAGTCGTAAGGGTTATCAACAATGGGCATAAAGAAATCGGTGGTGCTGATAACAGCCTCACCATTACCCAACTCATAAACAGCCGCATCGTCGGCCTTGTCGTTGCCTACCAGCAACGCAGGATGTCCACTATTATCGGAAAATCCCTCCAGCATCGTTCCCAGGACCCCTGGGGCAATTTTGCAGCCGCAGCCACCGCCGTGGGAGTAACGGGTCAGGCGCACTTGCTCGGTGGTTGTGTCAGCCCGCACCGGGCGAATGTCGAGATTCGCTTCACTCATAATCCACTACTCCAAAACAACTTGATGAAAACCAGAGGATGAACCCAACCGGAGGAAATTTAAATCCGTATTGAGGGCAATTCCCGCGTCAGTGCCGGATCGATGGAATCCAACCCTGACCTGAGCAACTGATAATCAATCAGCTGAAAATCCTGTAACGTCTGCTCGTCATATGACCGCTGCCTGGCACCAGCGATGATGGTATTAAACCGGTCAATGGCTCCTTCGATCACTTCCAGAGAGCACATATCCAGCGCCCCCTCACGCTCATCCAGAGCCACCGAGCGATAAGGCGACTCACCCGGCTTGACACTACCAGCCAAAGGATGGGTCAATAGCAATGCACCGGCGTGTATCCGGTTACGAGCCTGATATAACACCTGTTGATAATCCTCACAACGACATTGGCCGATGGCAGAGCCGTCATCACCCGAGGATTATTGCTAATGATCAATAATTTCTGCGCCATGTGATGCTGCCTTGTCCTGTCCTTGCTCTGTTGGTAGCTTGATAACTATACGGTCGGTGTCGTCCCGTCGCACCCAGCGATTCAGCTCCATCTTGTTCAGCAGCGGGATAATGTATTTGCGACTCAGGCCGGTGCGCTCCCGGGCCAGATTAATGGTGAAACGCTCACCCACGGCAAGGTCAGCCAAAACGGTGGCCAGCAACTGCTGATACAGCTCAGTGCTGTAATAGATCCGCCCTTCCAGCGCCACTACAAACCCAAGGCGCACCATGTTACGCAACAACTTCCGGGCACGAACGGCAATATCGTCCTGACCGGTGACGCATTTCTCAGCCACACCCTGCCCTTCCGGAGTACGGTTCAGTTTGGGCACCAGCAGCTCTTCAAGCAGGGAGTAAACGATACGACCGGAGCGAAATGCCCGCATCAGTGGGTTTTTCTCCAACTGCTGCACCAACGCCCGGCGACCACAAATCATGCCCGCCTGGGGGCCACCGAGAATCTTGTCACCGGAAAAACAGACCAGATCAGCACCGGCACGAATATAGTGATTCAAAGGCGTTTCGTTGGCGGAAAACCTCTCCGTTGACAGCCCAGACCCCTGATCCACTGCCAACACCACCGACTCCGGCAAACGACGAGCCACTTCACGAATATCTGCCGACTCGGTAAAACCACGCACGACAAAGTTAGAGCAGTGCGCCATCAGCACCATGGCGGTGTTTTCCGTGACGGCATTGAGGTAATCGTCCGCCGTGGTGATGTTCGTTGTTCCCACCTCCACCAGCTTGGCTCCGGAGAGTGCCAGAATGTCGGGAATGCAAAAACCGCCACCAATCTGAATCTGCTCGCCCCGGGAGACAATGACCTCTTTACCCTTGGCCAGCTCATTAAGCAACAAATAGACGGAGGCGGTATTATTGTTAACCACCATGCCTTCCTCAGCACCGGTCAAACTGGCCAGTAACTGACTGACGATCCCCTTGCGCTGACCGCGCTTGCCATCGCTGAGCTTGATCTCAAGGTTGCAGTAGCCGGTATTCACCCCGGCCACTGCATCCCACAACGCCGGGTCAACCGGCGAGCGGCCCAGGTTGGTATGTACCACTGTACCGGTGGCATTAATCACCCTTGTATGGCGCTGGTTAAGCAAGGACTGACAGGCACTGACCAGGCGCTGTTGCAACAGCTCATGGGTTGGCTCTGCCACTGAACCAGACA
>JAKROC010000198.1 GCA_024509075.1 Endozoicomonas sp. | reverse complement strand
TGCGGAACGCAGGCCAAATCCAGTCTACACTGCGGGTTGCGTTTTTTGCGCATTTTGAAGCCCTCTGTTTTGACTTTTCTAGTTTTTTCCTAGTCTTGGGAAATATAGTCGTCAGGAACAGCAGGGCATCAAATCTTTCAATCCGCGAATTCTGCGGCCTGCGGAATGATTTTGTTTTTGGACGGGAACAAGCTATGGAGTGGGTTGGAAAGAGTGAGCCAGCCCAAACGTACTTACCCACAATTTCGCTGGAAAAACCCAAAAAATCAGTTGACAACCACATAACCACCCTCGCTTTCACGAGGAGCTTTCAGGTGAGGACTGACCACATCGTCGAAACAGTGTGATCATATTGAACTATTTGAGGATTTCGTATTCAAACACAAAAGTCTGCTGCGTCGATTACTGAATCCTCTGGTTTTCAGTTGTCACAGGTAGCCTTCTTGATAACAGCAATTGATTTATGAGATTAAGAAGTGCAAAAAAATGATCAACACCCCAACGCCAGCAAACCCCGCCCCACTCAATCACTACCAATGCCCAGTCTGCAACAGTGAGGCAGAAACCAGCCCCTGGGTATGGACATCCTGTCAGCCAGCGAAGCATATATTTCACAAAAACTGCATTGTTTCCCAGCTCAGCCAACATAAACTCAAAGATCGTTATTGCCCGAGCTGCCTGAGCAAAACAGTAGTGCCGCTGACCAACAAGGAGGGTTCAATAATCAAAGTTGGTCTTGATGTTGAGTGGCCAAACGACCTGCTTGATGCCATTCGAAACGGTGAATTGGAGACTGTTGAGCAATTGCTGAAAAATGGTGCCGATGCCAATCTTGAGGGATTCAAATGGGCAAAGCCATTCATTCATGGCGTTAACAGTTATCTGCGCAGTTCACCGGCTCACAACCGGGAGGAGGTTCTCTTGACCCCTCCCCCTCTGTTTTACGCGGTCAGTAGCAACAAAACCGAGATTGTTAAAGTTCTGCTTGACTACGGTGCCATGGTAAATGACCCAGCCAATCCTGCGGATCCAGTCAGTCCTGTATTTTTTGCCACTCAGAACGGGTTTACACAAACACTGTCTCTTTTGCTCGAGCACAACGGTGACGCTAATTCCACGTATCGCTCCCTCTCGGCCCTGTATACCGCTATCGCCTCTGATAATAAAGAGAGCGCAAGAATTCTCATCAAGTACGGGGCAGACTTAAATGCACCCAACCCAAGCGGACATTGCTCCTGTTTCCAGCTTATGATGCAAAAAAACGGTTGGAGCGATGTAATTATCGAAATCCTGAGTAATCCAGAGTTAAAGAACAGGTTGAGTCTACTTGATATAGCCAGTGGTGTAGCAATTCCTGTGATCAAGGACGGTGCTGCCCCATGCATCGCCCGAACACAGTATATCAAGATGTATTTGTCTTTACTGACCGACTCGGAACTCAGTGAGGTGCTGACGGGAAAATTCAACAAGAAAAAATTAATTGACTATGCCAGGGAACAAGGGGATTCAGACATAACCAAACTTTTATCCAGCAAGTTAAAATACCTCGAGTGCTCTGGCTGTCAAGATAGCCACTGAGTATCACCCACCTTGGGCAGGTTCAGGGTCTCCCGCCAATGGAAGCGGGATGGGAGTAACCCATTTGCCGCCTATATACCCAATGGGTTTCATGTTGCTACGCGGCGGCAATTGAGCGAAGCCCCGGGAGCCTAAGAAGACTACGTAACCGGGATGAGCGAATAAAGCCAACAAAGTAGCAACGTGAAAGGCGACGGGTACACACTTGGCACCCCCTGATACTGCAGGTAAAAGAATCCTGCCACCGCTGGTCTGTCCGTCGGGCAGACGGGGGTGTTAAGCCGTCGGCGTTCGTGTGAGGCTTGGGGAGCATGGGTTGATTCGCCATCGAAACGTTGCGCAGGACGATCGATCAAGTCAATCGCAGAACGGATCGCACGTCTGTGATTATCATGGTTTTTGTTGATGGTGATCCCTTAACAGTCAGCACATTTGTGTAGCTCTTTCTCAATGGATCTTTGGAAACGGGCCACTTTTTTTGAAATCAGCCCGTTGGCACAAGAGTCTGGCTGACCAAGAATAAAAGCCGTTTTCTTGTCACTCAGGCGGTGCTCTTTACACTGTTGATATAACGGCCCGACTTCTTGCTGAAGGTTGGCTGCCCGCTGGTTAAGGTCAGCCAGCACTTCTGAGCGCTGTAATACACTACCCTTTGCCACGAAATTGACCTTGTCAACGTCCCGCTCAAGCTTGCTGAAGCGGGCATTGAAAGCTTGCAACCGCAGCAACAGATCAAAAGTATAAATCGGGCTATTCACTCTCCGTTTGTGTGCAACGCCCTCTGCAGCATACTGTTTGGCAGCGGCTTCAAAAAAGAGTTCACAGTAATGGGCAGTTACCGGCCACAGAGCATCTTTGACGACCAGTCCTTTAAACGACACATTCGGATCGTTGCACACTCCCCCTCCAATACCAATCTTGACCAGCAATCTCCTCACTACCTCAGGTTCACGAATGGTCAACACGTTAGTGTTGACCTGGTTGACCAGATTCTGAAATTCAGCCCCGGCACCAAAGGCTGCATCGTCTTGCAACAGATTTTTCAGGTAGTGCGGTTTCAGGGCAACAGCCGAATTGGGAGCGGATGGGCCATAAGGATTAATTTTTTTCCACGGGGTGCCAAGGGGGCGATTACTTAGACCCAGACACTGAGCGATAATCCGATCATAGACCGCCTTGATCTCTTTTTCACTGCATATATCAGACCACGAATCGTTTGCAACAGTGGGGGCCGGCTTGGTCGTTACCGGCTTATCGGGGATAAAATACCAGGCAGCACAATGAAGAGCCCACTGCATGGTTTTAACGGCTCTGTAGCGCAAGACGGCAGATGTATTTTGCAGTGAACGGCTGATTTCCGCTGTACCCTGCTCACTCTTGTTATGCATCCAGTTGTACCAGTACACTGGAGCCAGGTTGGTGTCGTCAGTAAAATACTTCTTGGTATGGCGATCAATCCGGCTGGCTTCATTGGCAGGATGAACCTGCAACACCGAAACATCAGCTGCCGCAAAGGGCAAGCCGGCCCCGATATGACAGTCACCTGTCGCCTGAACGACATCCCCGGCCACTTTCAAGTGAAATATTTTCACCCTCACACTGCCTCCTTCAAACTGTTGCAGTGCTGAACACACCCGTTCATGGGCCAGCTTGGGCACACCGGCAGAACACTTGGTAAACAGGGTGATATTGGTAATGCTATCCAGAGGGGAGGTTGGCTCAGCTCCGGATGCCTCGGCCGCCAACAAACCGAGAAGGTAAGCAAGGAAATTCTGTGCATCAGCCCCCCCAAGACTGTGACCACCGATGACCACATTAACCCCGCGACCATGGTCGCTCAATGAAGCCAATATGACGAGCAACTGTCGGGCAATAGTCGATGCGGCTATTTCCATAGTTTCAAAGCCGGCACCGGACGATTCCAGGTCACGGACAACCGAGGCCCGGTCTTTGGTACCACGAAATATTAACCGTATCTCAGTCTCGTCACTGACCTGCACGGTCTCAGGAACAAGAAAGTAAGCATTCAGCCCGGCAGGCACACCAGCAACTTTTTCAACCGTACAACACTGACCATCAGGCAGGGTTACGCGATTTTTGCCTTCCAGGTTATAAGCCAGCTTATGCACCAGATGTTCGTGCAGCCCCAGATCCTGATTTTTTTGCTTCAGGTGCTGCTCAAATGGTTCGAGCAATTCCCAATCGGCCTCTGGTTCATCATCAAACGAAGCCACCTGGTTTAAACTGCCAAGGCGCACAGAGCCATCCAGAGAGACAGCACAATCCGGCAGCCGTGGGACTATCAGTTGCGACTGGTCAACCACTGACTTCTGACTAAGGGCATGAAGGTCCGGCTCTGAGGCAAAACGCTTAAAGCCCGTGTAACTCTTACTCTTGACTACCACCTCACTCTTTGTGGCCGAAGCCGGTGGTGAGCTTGCCAGCATGGGTATATGTGTTGGAATAGATTCGATGGGTATCAATGCTTGCTCGCTGGCAGGCAACGAAGCAAAGGGGTGTACATCGACAACCGACTGGCGGCCTGCTGCGCAAAGGGACGGATACTTGCCTTTGGCCAGTGCCGGTAGGTTCTTACCATCAATAATCAAACGATTGGTGCCAGATTTCAGCAAATCTGCGAGCATGACTAACTGTTCTGAACTAACTGTTACCGTAAACTTGTCTGTGGCCCCGTTTACTCCCAACAAGCTCAGTTGCAGCTTGCGAAAGTTTATGACCCCATCAGTCCAAGCCTTGGGAGCGGCCAGCTCCTCAACTTTCAATGTAAATGGTGAAGCATGGGAGCCTGGCAACAAATGAATATCACGGCCCCTGCGCTCAAGGGCGACATTCACTAAAAAACAACGCCTGGCACCGCGCGCCTCTGTCTGGCTTGGCGTGACAATATTCTCGGTTGCCACAGGCACCAGGCGACGTTCCGAACAGGGCGGCAGATCATGGAGATGCCCATTAATCACCTCTCCACGTCCCTGCGCCCCCGGCAAAGTTGGAAAATCCTGGGCTTTGACTGGCGTTATTTCAGAACCAATTCTGGACAACTTGCCATCCGCAAGAAGCCGGGGTCTGTCTGACAATTTCGCAGGGCACATCCCGGACAACTCACCGACCGAAGTTGAAAGGTGCCGGATCTTGACTGGCGCTATTTCAGAACCAACTCTGGACAACTTGCCATCCGCAAGAAGCCGGGACCTGTCTGACAACCTCGCAGGGCACATCCCGGACAACTCACCGACCGAAGTTGAAAAGTGCCGGGGCTTGACTGGCGCTATTTCAGAACCAACTCTGGACAACTTGCCATCCGCAAGAAGCCGGGGCCTGTCTGACAACCTCGCAGGGCACATCCCGGACAACTCACCGACCGAAGTTGAAAGGTGCCGGGGCTTGACTGGCATTACTTCAAGACCAGAAGGCTTGCCATTCACCTTGGGTGCAGGGACAGAGTTTTGAACGTCGACGGGTGTTGGTTCACGATAAATTTCCGGCAATTCACTGTTCATCCCAACCGAAGTCGGAGGGTGGCGGGCTACGGCAGGCTCAGCCCGAATGAAAGAACTGGTAGACAAAGACTGAAAACTGGCTGGCAACCTGCTGATGCCGGATGGATTTGCATCAGCCACCCTGACAGACAATGAGCGCCGGAAATAACCTGATGGCTCGGACGGTGAGGAAAAAGCCGGTGCCGCTGGCGGCACCGAACTTCCGGGTATCGCTGAAGCAGAAATTTTTGCCGATGCCCGTGAGCCATTGCCTGTTCATCCCAACCGAAGTCGGAGGGTGGCGGGCTACGGCAGGCTCAGCCCGAA
>JAKROC010000197.1 GCA_024509075.1 Endozoicomonas sp. | reverse complement strand
GGCCAGCTTGAACAGCGCCAGCACGTTGCCCATCACCCGGCGCGCAAGGGCGATCTTCTCAGGACACGTTTGCGCTACTAGCTCGGCCAGCCGTTTGGCGGACAGTTCACTGGGTGTAAAGCGCTCGTGCAGCCAGTTTGAGGACTGCCATTTGCTGACGAACTCGGTCTTCGGTTCGGCCAGAGCCCTGGCGAGCTTTTTTTGCGTGCACCAGGCATCGGCCATGGCTCCGGCCGAACGGATAATTAACTCACGGTGTCGATATCCCGCCTGAAACGACATCTCCGTGAAGAGCCAGAACTGATGGCTGGGGTGGATCAGCTTTTCTTCGATATCCCGAGGAATTACCCCCTTCAGGACAGCCAGTTCCCGGGTAAAATCCAGCCCCCGGCAAAAGTCAGCCACGCTGCTGATAAACCCCGGTAACGGGAGCGAAAGTGTTGCCGTCCGGGAAAGTCTTGATGCTCGATAAGATTTGCACCTGCGCCTCCCCATGTGCGGCATCAACTTGCCGGGAGCTTTCCGGTGATTCAGCTCATCCATCTGTTTAGCCAGGGCATTAGCTTCTGCGTCGAACTCGCGGCTCATTTTGTCCTCTTCGATCATCGTGCGCAGCGAGCTTTGTTCTAGCTGGTACACCCCCCTGAACAACTTGAGCAGATCGGGCATTTGCTTGAGTTTATCGCTGACAGTCCCCCTGATCTGCCTGAACAGCCAATCCTTGTGGGACATATAAAAATGCTTGCAGGGCTGCCAGCCAGCCAGTGTCGCCACTTGAAAGCTCAAGCCAGGAATCCAGGTGGTGGTTATCGAGTCGTTGATCTTGCGCAACAGGGCGTAGTTGGTATAACAGCGACTGTCTTTTGCCAGACCACGCACCATCCAGTCAATCACGTTACCGAGGTGACTGACCAGATCTCGATAGTTGATGTTCTGCGGGTGAATCAGCAGTGGGCTGAAGAGGGGCAATGCATTCAGCGTTGCCAGTGTGGCGAAATAGTAAGTGACCACGCTCGGCTCAAGGCAACGATTGAGGGTGACAATAACCAGCGCTTGCAGGCTACGCATCAGTCCACACCGGCGGGTGGCCAGGGAATCCTCCATTGCTTCCATTGCGTACGGGTCATTATTTTCTGTGCGTTTTTGTTGTGGTTGGTGACAGGTATCGCCCGTCAACGGTACAGGCTCTGTTTTGCGCAACAAACCGATCAAGGCCTGCAACTCTGTTTTGGCCACATCGTGACTAAGCAGCGTCAACATCCCCCGGGTCAGCTCCAGAAGGGCTTCATTGCACAATCCCTGATGCTGATTGATGACGTTCAGGTGCCCGAAAAAGTAGCTGACGATAGAGATGAACCGGGAAATGTTCTGCATCGAGGCATTGTGCTGCCGGAACAACATCGCGGTTAACATCATATGGACAACAAACTTACTGTGGACGATCACCGATGTGGCGTCTTGGCCACCGGCTTTAAGCTGACGGAGCTTGGTTGCGAACGTCTTCACCATCATGGCCATCACCTGGAGAATAACCCCCAGCTGATTGCTGCCAAACTCGGCTTGCAGCGGTTTGTTGTCATAACCATCAGGCGGTTTCTTGTTTTTGCCGTTGTCGGTCAACTCGACAAAAAAAAATGGAATTATGTACTGGCGTAAATATTGGGCACCGAGCGAAATATTGTGGCTTGGTGCACAAGGTAAAAAGGGGGCAATGCACAATAAGATGCAGTGTGCTGGAGTGATTGCGTCACCATCAGAAACCTGAGGTTTTGGCCGCAATTTTTTCAGCACAGTGGCGCAGTGGCTGCTGTTTTTGCCGATGCCTGCAAATTCGTCAGTGTCTTCAAGGTGGCTGGCAAGACTGGTGAGCATCTGCTGGCGTTGATCAAAACCGGGGATATCCGGATTATGGTGCAAAGTGAAATTATCCTGCACCCGGGCGAGAAAGCTACCAGGGCACTTCACCTCGGGCAATTGGCTGGTGTCAAGATGCTTCAGATACAGAAGCGTCATGTCTGGGTCCATTTCCCCCTCGGAAGACGGGCCGGGGATCAAGGTAGCAAGGTCGATTTCCGACTGTACCAACAGATTGCCGGCCTGTCCTGAATCAACTCTCTGGTTTCCGTTCACCCCGGGCGAAGTTGAAAAGTGGTGCCGACGGACTTCGACAGGCTTAGTCCGACCATAGTTACGAGTATCTGAATTCAGGCAAGTTATTTTTTTCGGTAGCGAGGCAGAGCCTTCTTTGACAGCTCCGGGCACTGTGTATTCATGGCGGGTACTGGACGCAACCGGTTGGCGACGACCAAATGACGGCCTGCGCCCACTCCAGCCTCTTGCCTTGCCACGCCGCATCAGCGGTGGCGAAAAGACCGGGTTCACGGCGCAATACTGACTATTCATCAAAGGCCCTTCAGGCGCAGCGAATATGGGCTGCCCCCCCCTGCCCATGACAGGCAAATAGCTGTACTCAACTAACGACCCGGATTTTGTCTCACTGCGTTTCTCGACAATCTGCACTCCGGCTGGTAACACAGATAACGCACGAAACTGATGCAAATCATACTGGACAACAGCCCTGTTTTGCAGACCGATGCTCAGAGCAGACCCATCAGCACAGGGCATGATATTGACTGGGTAGTGCACAGGCACTATACCCTGCTGCGGGTATTGCGCGACATAGCCCGAATGTCCGGGTATTTGCGTGAGTTGGCAGCGGCCTAGTCTTGAGTTTTCCATCACCTGATGAACACCCCGGTAATGCGTGGAACAGGAGCAATGATAGCCCTCACAACTGCCTCAACCTGACATTCTGGAGCGATGCTCGCCAATCATGCCAGTAATAAAATCAACGCTCCGTTCCACGCCATTGGACTTGTCACAGGGTGTCCGGCGGTGGTGACATTATTAGTTGCGTGAGGTTGATGATGATGACGGCGTTGCCTGGTCTGACACACAGGCCTGATACTATCTGGATTGTCAGGAAGACAGATCAGGTAATCGCGCCATCTGACCTGACCTGAATAAAAACCTCCGCCTCGCCCCAGGCAAACGGCACCGCAAACTGATCTGTCAAGACAAACGCTGGCTGCTCCAGGTAGGGTTGCAGCGGATAGCTGACGGTAATGACCCTGACGCCCAGCGGCAGTGTTGCCAGATGTCCGGCTAACAGGGTAATCAACGAATCATCAAGATTGGAGCCATACAGATAGATGACGGAGGCACCCACCAGCGATGACTGGCAATAATCGGCACAGCGCACGTCAATGGTGCTCATTTTCATGCGTCTGATGGTACGGTGCAAACGCCAGCAGAATAGTGGAATCTGCTCAATGGCTGTGACCCGGCATCCTATGACTCCCTGTAACCAAAGACTCGTAAAGCCGCTGCCAGCTCCCAGCTCGAACACATGGTCACTGGCAGTAACGGCAGACTTTTCTGCGATCAGCTCCAGACTGGTCAGTGGGGTTTCTCCGTATACATAGAGATTTTCTGCCTTGATGCGTCGCTGATAACGGCGACAGACAGCATAGGGGCTATCAAGCAGATAACTGAGTTTCAGCCACAACCACGGCAGCAGAAATCGGGGCCGGTTGCCATAACGCCGCAACTCTCTGCCCCACTGGCGCCACTGGTAAAGCCACTGCCTCAAAGCCAGCGCTGACAACTCCCTGTTCATCCGCATCGCCCCCGCTTGCAAATTAGTGAAGAACAATGGTTAATGTACTATGTTTTCGCTGGACAAAGGGAGTTATCGCCATGAGTAATAACACAACAAGGTCTTGCGCCGATGAAAAACCCACCACCCCCGCAGCGAACGACGACCAGCAGCCCACCCGACTCTACCCTGATGATCAGGATCGCGTTGAGCAGTATCTCAAGGAGGGCATTAACCAGGTTAATCGCTCTCCTTTCAGGCCACTTCGCCTGATGATCTGGCTGACGGTTGTGATTGTCCTGCTTGGTGTTTTAAGCAGACTGATCGGCTACTTTGTGCTGCCTTCCTGACAAAAAACAATAACCAGAGAACCAGACGGTGAATCAAGCCAAAGCGCCGAAAAAGAAAATCGTTATCGTCGGCGGTGGTGCTGCCGGCATTGAACTGGCCACACGCCTGGGCAAGAAGCTGGGCAAAAAACAGCTGGCCCGAATCACCCTGGTGGACGCCCAGAACACTCACTTCTGGAAACCTCTGCTGCACGAGGTGGCCGCCGGCTCACTGAATGCCTTTGAAGATGAGTTGAGCTATCTGGCCCAGGCGAAGTGGAATCACTTCCATTTTGTCCCGGGGCAAATGGCCAGTCTGAACCGGGCCGAAAAGTCCATTGGCCTGAATCCTGTTTTTGACGACAACGGCCGTGAAATAGTCCCGAAGCGAACCCTGCCATACGACCAGCTGGTGATCGCCGTGGGCAGCACCGCTAACCACTTCAACACTCCGGGAGCGACCGAGCACTGCCTGTTCCTGGATAATCGCCAGCAGGCTGAACGCATACATGCCACCTTGATCAACCACTACCTGCACGCCCAGGCCAGCGGCAACCCCGACGCCAGACTGCGCATTGCCATTATTGGAGCGGGCGCAACGGGGGTGGAACTGGCTGCCGAGCTACATTACGCTGCCATTGAACTGGCTCGCTACGGCCTGGATGCTATCAGGCCAGAACACCTTGAGGTCACATTGATCGAAGGCGGCGACCGAATTCTGCCCGCCCTGCCCGAGCGTATCAGTACCAGCGTCAGGCATCAGCTCAACAAAATCGGCATCCGGGTCAAAACCGGGCAACTGGTCAGTGAAATCCGAACAGATGGCCTTGTTGTCCGTAGCGGTGAATTTTTCGAATCAGACTTGCGCATCTGGGCAGCCGGCATCAAAGCACCAGAATTTCTCGCCGGCATTGATGGACTGGCAAGCAACTGCATTAACCAGCTGTTGGTGCGCCCAACATTGCAAACGACAATCGATGAACATATTTATGCCTTGGGGGATTGTGCCAATTGCACTGTGACCAACCGCAATGGTGAGTCATTTACCATCCCGCCCCGGGCCCAGGCAGCACATCAGCAAGCCTCTTTATTGGCAAAAAGCCTGATCACCCAGGCCAGCGGAAATGAACCATTGACGTTTAATTACCAGGATTATGGCTCGCTTATTTCACTGAGCCGTTTCAGTGCTGTCGGTAATCTGATGGGAGCCATTACAGGCGATTTGATGATTGAAGGGACGCTGGCCAAGCTGTTTTATGTCAGCCTGTACCGGATGCACCAGATGGCACTGTTCGGCAAACTGCGAACCGGCACGCTGATCCTGAAGGATTTGATCAGCCAAACCACCCGGCCACAGCTGAAGCTCCACTAAAAAAACCGCTGGCAAAAAATTCGCCAACGGCTTGAGAATGGTGGGTCGTGTAGGATTCGAACCTACGACCAATTGGTTAAAAGCCAACTGCTCTACC
>JAKROC010000196.1 GCA_024509075.1 Endozoicomonas sp. | reverse complement strand
GAAAAAACGGGAAAAGTCAAAACAGAGGGCTTCAAAATGCGCAAAAAACGCAACCGGCAGTGTAGACTGGATTTGGCCTGCGTTTCGCATAATATCTGCAAAGAGCTGTCCGAATGGCTGGATGCCCACCCAGAGAGTATTGATTGAATTTTTGCTGAACTTGATACCGGTGCAACCTTCGACACAGGCAGAATGGGGTTGTCTGCAGAGTCCGTGCTTCGTATATACCCAAAGGATTTCAAGTTGATTCGAGGCGGCAAATGAGCGAAGCCCCGGGAGCATAGAAATACTATGTGACCGGGGTGAGCGAATGCAGCCAACAAAGTAGGACCTTGAAAGGCGACGGGTATAATCTTGTAAATGCCAAGGCGATGGGCGTTAGCCATGTGGCGTTCCAAGAAAAAGAGGGCTGCAAGTCGAAGATATGACCAAAAGCCAGTACGTCTACAAAACGCCCTGTCGTTTCAGGGCGGGCATTGAGGCAGGTATATCTTGGCAGTTGATTATTCCAAAGTCTGCGTGCCGACAAATCTGTACAACGGTGAGTGGGTCGAAGTTGAGGGTAATTTTAATGCTACAGGTGATGTGCTGACGGCTCGCAAGGTTGAGCACGAGTATCCGGACTACGACGATTGACATGGACATTGAAGGTGTCGTCACCGCCAGCAGCACCAACTGGCTGATGATCAATGGCAACAGAAAGGTTACCCTGACCACATCTACGCACTACAAAGGCCTTGCCGGTGCTGCCGCCATAACCACAGGCATGTATCTGGAAATTGAAGACCGGAACGAGGGTGGCAGCGGCCTAGTCGGTGCCATCCAGGAAAGTCGTGTTGAAACAGGAAGCCTGTGGGGTGACTAACGGGAATCCCCCACCATAGCCGTCAGGCTTGGTGGTGGGAGTATGTCAAGAATATCAGGTGAAGTCATTCCTCAGCACCACTCGATATTGCGGATGCACCTGCTCCAGATGCTTCATCGCCTGATTAACCTCACTCATGGCAAACTGTTTGACATCCGGACAAATGCTGTGACGCTCGGCAAATGATAGCATTTTGGCAATAGTGGCCGGACTGCCCACCGGAGAGCCCGACACACTACGCTGACCACTGATCAGCGAAAAGACATTCAGCTGCAACGGCTCCAGTGCGGCACCTAAAAAATGCAACCGCCCTTTGCTCTTGAGAGTAGATAGATAACCCTCCCAGTCCAGACTGACATTCACCGTTGACAGAATCAGGTCAAACTGACCGGCTGCCGCTTGCAATGCTGCACTGTCGCGCGAATCAAGGGTTTTGTGGGCACCAAGAGCCAATGCTTCGGTTCGTTTGGTCGGTGAGCTGGTAAACGCCGTTACCTCACATCCCCAGGCACGGAGAAACTTCACCGCCATATGGCCCAGACCACCAATGCCGATCACCGCCACCTTGCTGGTTGGCGCCAGATCAAACTGCACCATCGGATTAAATACGGTAATCCCGCCGCAAAACAACGGACCGGCCAGTTCATTACTGATGCTTTCTGGCAGTTTAACGACACTGATCGCCTGTGCCCGTACCTTGTCAGCAAACCCGCCATGATGACCGACGATAGTGCCCTGAGCATCCTGGCACAGATTATGATCACCAGACAAGCAACTATGGCAATGGTTACAGTAACCTGCGTGCCAACCCAAACCAACCCGATCCCCGGGCGCCAGCCAAGTTACATTTTTGCCCACAGCACTGATATGCCCGGCCACTTCATGACCCGGTACGAAAGGGTACTGAGTCATGCCCCAGTCGTTTTTCCACATACTCAGGTCACTGTGACAAATACCGCAGTGGCTGACGTCTATTTCTACTTCATCATCGCGCAGGGGTCCCGGGTCGTACTCAAACGGTTGTAACTCACCACCGGGTTCATGGGCTGCATAAGCTTTTATCATGTTCCGACACTCCAGGTTGAGATCAAACTGATGTATACCCGTCGCCTTTCAAGTTGCTACTTTGTTGGCTGCATTCGCTCACCCCGGTCACGTAGTATGTCCATGCTCCCGGGGCTTCGCCCAATTGCCGCCGTGTAGCAACATGAAATCCATTGGGTATAGAGTTCAGCCAGCATAAGCCCAATGACTGACGTGGTAAACCGGGGCATGGTCTCAGGCACTCTGCTCGGGCCATTTTATTTATGCCTGAGCACTGTGCGGGAATGATGAGTGAGCTAACGGATGATGGCGGGACCTTGTTGACAAACACCGCGAGCACAGTACTGGAAACGTACTATACAGACGACTTTCTGGCAAAAGTCGCCTGGTAAATCACATGTATGCCCGTCGCCTTTCAAGCTGCCACTTTGTTGGCTGCATTCGCTCACCCCGGTCACATAGTATGTCCATGCTCCCGGGGCTTCGCTCATTTGCCGCCTCGAATCAACTTGAAATCCATTGGGTATAATTACAGGCTTGAACGCAGCATCCACAATTGTTTTTCTATAAACCCGATCTGCTCATCGCAGTAGGCGCAGGTGATGTCGTCAGTATTTTCGTCAGCAGAGATGGCCTTGAACAGTTTTTGCATCACATCAAGGTCATGAATTATGGAGCAAATTATATGCTCGACGCTGAATTCGACCTTTTCTTCTTCCTTGATAGTCGCGGTATTGAGGATAGCTTTCAGAGTGACCAGTGGCGTGCCAGAAAGCTGCAGGATTCTTTCCGCCACATCGTCATACATCCCGGCAAAAATACCGTAGTACTCTTCAGTCTTGGCATGCAGCTGGAAGAACGCAGGCCCTTTCACGTGCCAGTGGTAATTGTGCAGTTTGGTGAAGAGCACATTGGCGTTGGCAAGTACGACATTCAGTTTTTCAATAGTGCTGGACATAGAGCTTCCTTCGATTAACGCTGTCAGTTATTTTCCCTGTCGATTCTCAGCGATAGCTATCCCCCTGTCTTTGACTGAAGTCAATTTTTACGATGCCATGGCCATTTGCCGGGAAAACCCGGCAAATGGCCCCATCTGAAACGAACAAAACATCAGCGTTCAAGCTATCCTCTGGCACATGGAATACGCTTGGCTTTTATTAAAATATCGTCGTTTAAATCCAACGGATTTCATGTTCCCACGCGGCGGCAATTGAGCGGACACCCTAAAGGGCATAAATACAGCAAACAAAGTAGCAACTTGAAAGGTGATGGATATACCACCGAAAACCCGTAATCTGCGTACAACCGATCGTATGCCTGGCGATATACGCAAGCCCTGACTATGCCCCAGCATCAGATCACTTTTACACGCCACCTCTTGCAACCGGCAGGAAGCTGTTGTATCGTTCATCGTGAATTAGCGATTAGTATTAAACGGATGAACACAGCAATGCCCAAATGTCTTAAAAGTCTGGCCGACATTCAACTCAATGAAGCACAGGAGAACGAGCTGGCTGCTTACGCCAAGGCCATAGGGCATCCGGTGCGGGTGCGGCTGTTGCGGATACTGGCCAGTGGAGAGTGTCTGGGGGGCGATCTGGTGGGTCAGATCGGTCTCGCGCAATCCACGGTTTCTGAACACCTGCGCATTTTGCGCGAGGCTGGTTTAGTGGAGGCCGAAGTACAGCACCCAAAAACGTGTTTTTACTTGCGCTCGCCGGCGCTGGAGCGTATACGCCAACTTCTGGCTGATCTAAGCAGTAGTTAGGCGATAGCATTCGTTAATGAAAAATAGCTTGGTTGCAAGCTGTTGAAATCCAACAATCGTTCTTCGACGATAACCGATAACGAAAGGTAGGCAAACCATGGGTATTTTTGAACGTTACTTAAGTGTCTGGGTGGCTCTGGCCATGATTGCCGGACTGGTTGGCGGAACTATATTTCCGGCCATTTTCAACCTGCTGGGCAGCTGGGAGTACGCCAGCATCAATTTCGTCATCGCCGTACTGATCTGGCTGATGATCTACCCGATGATGATGCAAATTGATTTTGCCTCGGTAAAAAACATTCATCGTCGGCCAAAAGGACTGATCGTTACCCTGGTGGTTAACTGGCTGATCAAGCCGTTCACCATGGCGCTGCTGGCCATGTTCTTTATTCGCTACCTGTTTGGCAGTTTTACCGGCCTGATCCCACCTGCGTTGGCCGATGAGTACATTGCCGGAATGATTCTGCTCGGTGTTGCCCCTTGTACCGCAATGGTTTTTGTCTGGAGTCAGCTGACCAAAGGTGACGCCAACTACACCCTGGTGCAGGTTGCGGTTAATGATCTGGTCATGGTGGTGGCCTTTGCTCCGATTGCCGCCTTCCTGCTTGGCGTAACCGATGTGGTGGTACCGTGGAGCACCCTGTTCCTGTCGGTGATTCTGTTTATCGTCATTCCTCTGGTCGCCGGTCTGCTTACCCGTAAAGCGCTCCACTCCGAGCAAGCGCTGCAAAGCTTTGGCAGCAAGATCAAACCGCTGTCGATCCTTGGTCTGATTATGACTGTGGTACTTCTGTTTGGTTTCCAGGCACCACGAATTCTGGCCAATCCGGTGGATATCGTGCTGATTGCTATCCCGCTGATAATCCAGACCGTGCTGATTTTCGCTATTGCCTACTACTGGATGTACAAGTGGAAAGAACCGCACAGCATTGCCGCACCCGGCGGCATGATTGGCGCGTCCAACTTCTTTGAACTGGCCGTTGCCGTTGCCATCAGCCTGTTTGGTCTGCACTCCGGCGCAGCTCTGGCAACGGTGGTGGGCGTTCTTGTGGAGGTGCCGATCATGCTGGCACTGGTGGCCTACGCCAACCGCACCCGTGACCGCTTCCCGGTAGCCCACGCAGCCTAACCCTCATTTGAACGACTTCCGCCCCAACGCGGGAGTCTCTTTAATAACTTTTAACACCAACGACAAGGAAAACGACAATGTCCACTATTACCGTATTTGATCCTGCCATGTGCTGCTCTTCTGGTGTCTGCGGCCCTAAGCCCGACCAAAAGCTGTCCGTTTTTTCTGCTGACCTGAGCCACCTGGAGTCTCTGGGCCACAGCGTCACCCGTTATAATCTGGCCCAGGAAGCAGCAGCGTTTGCCGCCAACCTGACCGTGCGTGCCATGCTCGAAGCCCACAAAAATGAGGCTCTACCCATTATCATGCGTGATGGTGAAATGGTCAGCTACGGCACCTACCCAAGCCGTGAGAAGTTGGTGGCCATGGCTGCCGGTGAAGCCATGACCGAAGCGTCTGAAACCGCTGTTGAAGCGCCCGCCAAAACCACAGGCTGCGGTTGCAGCGGCAGTTGCTGAAGGACGATCAAGCCATGAAATTTCTGGAAAATATGCCCCGCGTACTGTTCTTTACCGGCAAGGGTGGCGTTGGCAAAACCAGTACTGCCTGCGCCACGGCCTTTCGCCAGGCACAAGCCAGGGAGAAGGTGTTGCTGGTCAGCACCGACCCGGCATCCAACATTGACGAAGTGTTGGAAACCAAATTGAGCGGCGAACCAAC
>JAKROC010000195.1 GCA_024509075.1 Endozoicomonas sp. | reverse complement strand
TCTGCTTTTCACGGGTGATAGCAGACTCCATCGTTTCATGAAGTTCAAAGTAAACAGAAACCGGGGTCACAGAAACCGGGGTCAGGTCTTTCATTGTGCACTACCAATGCCGTCTATTAGAAAGACTTGGAAATAATGAACCCTGGCCAACCTGACCGCAGCTCCCGAAGAGAAAAGGAAACCCATAAATTTGCCATTAGTGATCAAATTTGTGGGCGCCCTATTCTTCATCACGTTACGTACCATTTTGGTTGTTATTATTGTTCTCGTTTTCTAGGAGGCCCTTGCTGCACTCCCAGATCAAAGACAACGGAATGCAATCTTTATGGTTACCAGATTGCTAACGATGCGCTTCGCTTTCATTTTTACTCGCTCTAGACCCTTCACGCAATAGGTAGGTATTAATACATAACCGCTTTTATTGACCTGGATCACAAGAAAAAGAGAGTGAGTTGCGGGTGTCCTGGTCTTCAATAGTGGCGTCAACATATATACGGCAAAATAATTATAACTTGCTGGCAATGTAACGGTTCAGGCTGACGCCTGCTTCTGCTGCTTGAATGACCAAATGACGGTGGGTTTCTGGTGGAACCCTCAGTAATTCCTTGCCGCTGTAGTCTCTGATGGAAAATGGTTGGGGAATAGGTTCATCCGCTTTTTGCAGGTCGGCAATTGTTTCCAGCACCAGTTTTCGAATACCTTATAGCGCCGCTATCGGGTCTTCTTCTAGCCAGCTCAGGCTTGGAAACTCTGCACACAGTCCAATATATTCCTGATCTTCTTCAGACCACATCACCCGATAGGTGTATTTGTCGGTGGGTTTATTCATTGTCTCCATCCTCCACTCTCTCAATTGCCTGCAAGACGTGCCTTACCTGATAAGGTTTTGCTTTACCTTTACTGTCCTGAATGTTTACCCTCGGGTCACCTTGCCAAAGAAAATCCGGGTCAGGTCTGGATTCTTGACGCTCTCTAATTTTTTTCTGCTCTAATGAATCTGACTCCTGATCATGCAGCTTTGCTACCGCTGTCTGTTTAAGGATTATTGCCCTTTTCTCGCAAAAATTTGATGTAGCCGCAGAATAATTTCATTGAATTTTTCTGCTTTGATGGTCGCGATTTCCTGGCAGATAATGCTCTGGTGTGCCGTGAATAGCTTTCCCGGGCGTGCAAAGCTCTCACGATTGAGGGTTCCCTGATTGAAGTCGTTCGCAGTAATAACAATTGCTGCAGGATCAGAGTAGGGTTTACTGGTGATCTGGCAGAGAATAACATCACCCTTTTTAACGCTGGCAAGCACCAGTGCCGGTCGGCGTTTAGTGGACGATAAGTCGGAGAACGGGAAGTTAATAGTGACTATTGTTCCTTTTGAAGGCATTCCCATGCTTCATCCTCATCTGGCTTATTCCAGTCTGCTGCCAGTGATGGTTCACTTAACAGCGCTTCATCATTAATCTGCTGACCGGGTGATTCTTCAAGTATGGTTATCAATACTTTCGATCCTGAGGGTAAGACCAGATTATCTGGCAGTTTCAGGTTTCCCTGATTATCTACAGTGGCTTTGTAAGTCTGAAACATATCCATGCTCCCTGTGTCAATGGCTCATCAACGATAGCTTAGTTCCGTAGAGAGGGGAAGAAAATCAGGGTCACAAAGATCGGGGTCCAAAGATCGGGGTCAAGTCTTTTTTTGTGCACACCCAAAAGTAACCTCCGGGAAAACCAGCAACTGTTCCAGACTATTTGCGAACAATGAACGCTTCAGCGCTTCAACAGCCTTCCAGGCTCCACGGCTATCTGTGGAAATCTGTGCAGCAGTTTTTTATCCCAGGTGACCAGTGGACAGTCCAATGTTTCGGCCAATACCACAAATAACGCATCGTAGGCAGGGTGTTTTGCATACGTGGCTACTTCCAGTGCTTTGAACCATAATCGCTCACTGCTGGTTACCGACGTGATCAGGGCTTCGGCTCGTTCGGTTGCCTGTATGGCCTGTTGCAGGCTCAATTGCTGATGGGTTATCCACTGCCAGGCAACATTACAGAACTCGGCCCGGAACAGGTCAGGCACATGAATGTGTTCGGTTTTTTCCAATACGGCCAGGGCTTCCTGCCGGTATACGGGTTCTTTAAACAGTGCATAGGCAAAGACCATGGTATCGATAACGGCTCGGGTCATGGTCGCCCTTCCTGTCGCCAGGCGTCCATATCTTTGGCTGAGGTTTCCGGCAGCTCTTTCCAGCTGTTTTTTATAGCTTGAATCAGATCAGACTTTTGTTGATAGCGGGCTTCAAGCAATCCCCGCACTTCTTGCTCCATGGAGCGGTTGCCAGCTTTGGCGCTGGCTTTTAATCGTTCGATCAGTTCGTCCGGCAGGTTACGGATGGTCAGGGTGGCCATGGATTTTGCTTCCTTAATGTATGTAATCCATTACCCATGCTAGCACATTGCTAGCATATTGTTAGCGTGATGACTGCTTTATGGCTCTTCGCCGTTTCATATGAATTTCATGATATCTGCGACGGGGCTGGCAATCAGGTAAATCATCGTTATGAGAAAATCGGGGTCTTGATTCTTGAGCACCCCCGCCATAACAATACCCAGAGCAATACACAGTCGTTGCTACATCAGGAAAAAAAGCCAGCAACACTGGCAGAGCTGTTAGACATTCCTGGACATTAGCCGTGGTATAAATTGCTGACAGTCGCTTAAAGGGAGAAGTGCCATGGAGATGTTCAGGCCCGCTTACAGCCAGCAGCAGATGACCATTGATAACCTCAGCCAGGACATGGCCCGTCTGGAACGCATGGACAGTATCGACAACCCACTAGGCTGCCACGACAACGCCCTGGTACAAATTGAGATGTACAGCCGGATGATCTGTTTTGGCATCAGCAATCCGTTCCCGTTTTCACGCCAGCACCTGGCCTTCGCTTTGCTAGGTATCAAAAGTGCCCTGCGTCAGGTCAGCCTGTCAGAACTGGTTTCGGGCAGCAACAGGCTGGAACAGATGGATCAATTACCCGTGCAATCGTTGCGCCCTGAGATTCGCCGCCTGGAAAAACTCGATGCATTGCTCGACAGCACGATGATTGCCGACAACCTGCCTACCTTGAGAGAAGCCCTTCGTTTTGTCCACAGCAAAGACCAGCAGGATATCCATGAAATCCTCAGCCGCAAGCTGAAAGGGGCGTGACACTCCCTGCCCTGTTCGGACTGCCGCTGATATCATCACCGGACTGCACCCACAGAGTATGCGCAGATGCGGTAATCAGGTGGGGTGCGGCCAGAACTCCAGCAACAACTCTGCAACCGGCTCCTCGGCAATCGGGCCAATGGCTTCTATCACCGGGTGGCAGCAACGAAAGACCTCCGAGCAAGGCATGGTGACAGATTGCCCACAAATCTGCTGCCAGGTATTGGCGCTGCAACCAAACACGACACTGGTGACCCCTAACCAGTAGATCAGGCCAGCACACATAGGGCACGGTTCACAACTGCAAACTACCGTGCATTTTTGCAACTCATTGGGGGAGAATTGGTGCAAGACGGTGCTGGCCAGGTTCATGACAGCGTGACGGGTGACATCACCTGTGGCCACTACTGAGTTACCGGCTTCAGCCAGTATCAAATCATCTCGGGTGAGAATGGCAGCAAAAGGCAGTTGTCCGCCATAGGCATTCTCTCTGGCGATCTCTATGGTGCGGCGCATTAATACGGAGTAGCGATTCATGCCAAACATTTACTATGGTGATCATGAAGTAGTTTAGTACACAAATTTAGTCGTTTATTAAGCACTTGCTTCACGAATGAATTACGGGTAGGTATACCGCTCGAAATTCTGGCAAGCAGGAGCAATCCCGTGTACATAGTCTACGGCAATGCCGAGTCCGGCAACTGCTACAAAGTCAAACTGCTGATGAATCACCTGGACATTGACGCCCAATGGGAACACGTCAACATCCTCGGTGCAGGCACTCACAGCGATGAGTTCCTGGCCATGAATCCTAATGGCAAAGTTCCTGTTCTTGCCCTGCCCAATGAAGACTGCCTGTGGGAATCCAATGCCATTATGAATTACCTGGCCGAGGATACCGCGTACCTGCCTAATGACCGCCTGCTTCGGGCAAAAGTGTTGCAATGGCAGTTCTTCGAACAGTACAGCCACGAACCCTACATTGCCGCAGCGCGTTTTATTGTTCGTCAGCTAGGCCGGCCAAAACAGCATGAAGCCACCTTGCAGGCAAAAAAAGTGGGCGGTTATAAAGCATTGCAAGTAATGGAAACCCACCTTGAACATCACGACTGGCTGGTTGGTAACGGAATCACCATCGCTGATATCTGCCTCTATGCCTACACCCACATTGCCCCGGAGGGAGGGTTCGGTTTGACCGACTTTCCGTTCATTATGGCTTGGCTGGAGCGCGTCAAGGCGCACCCCGGGCATGTAAAAATGCGTTGATACTGATAGACTCCCGCGCCAGCACTGTTATCGGACACTGAGGTTTATTATGGGGTTTCTTGACCGGGTTGAAGCTGCCATGCAAGCCAATAACTCGCTGCTATGCGTGGGCCTTGACCCTTCCATCGAGCGCTTGCCTGCTGCTGTTCGGGAGCTAACCAGACCCATTTTTGCCTTCAACAAGGCCATTATTGATGCAACAGCCGACCTGGTGTGCGCCTACAAGCCCCAGGCCGCCTACTACCACGCCTGCGGTGCCGAGGACGAACTGGCCCTGACCATTGATTATATCCACACACAATACCCGCACATTCCGGTGATTCTTGATTCCAAGCGTGGCGACATCGGCAGCACCGCCAGTGAGTACGCTGTCGAAGCCTTTGAGCGTTACCAGGCCGATGCGGTAACCGTTAATCCCTACATGGGCGTTGACACCATTGAGCCGTTCACTCGTTATAAAAACAAAGGAACCATAGTACTTTGTCGTACATCGAATCCCGGCGCCGCAGCAATCCAAAATCTGGTAGTGCAGTCAGACAATGGTGAGAACATCATGTTGTATCAGGTTATTGCCAAAATGTGCCGGGAGCATTGGAATGGTAACGGCAATGTCTTGCTGGTAGTGGGGGCAACCAATCCGGAAGAGCTGAAACACATCAGGGCGATTACCGGTGAGATGACATTCCTGGTGCCAGGGTTAGGTGCCCAGGGTGGAAATGTAGCCGACACGGTAAAAAACGGCCTGAACGAGGCCGGCAAAGGCATTATCGTTAATTCATCTCGGGGAATTATTTACGCCGGTAATGGCAATGACTTTGCTCGGGCTGCTCGCAGCGCAGCGATGGAATTGCGCAGCGAGGTTAACCTTTACCGTTGATGAAGTCGGTGGAGGCGCCCGAGCCTCCATAAACTCAAAGCAGCAGGACAATCTTGAGGAAGACTTACACCCGTCGACTTTCAAGCTGCTACTTTGTTGGCTGCACTTGTGCCCTTTAGGGTATTCGCTCGG